>VGEN01000004.1 GCA_016869285.1 Alphaproteobacteria bacterium | reverse complement strand
GCGTCGTTCCCTGGCCAGGGAACACATGGCCAGGAGACTGCCCGGACGAACTGCGCTCGACCCTGCCGACCTCGGTATCATCATTCACATCGTTGGTTTCGATTTGGTTCATGCTCGACTTCATCATGAATGCCTCCGGTTGGACAAATCGGTGTCCAAAAAATCCGGAGGCAGCTCAGCGTTACACCTTCGACATCCTTCGGCGCACAAGCTCGGACAGCGATCTGGGCGATGCCTATGTCCGCGGCCTTCGGCGGCCGGATGCCCGCCAGATCTTCGATCACTTCATCAACTTCCGGAACGTCGATGGCGAAACACTCCGAAGTGGCAATGTGAGGCCGGGCGACATACCTGCTCAGCACGACGCGCGCGACCTCATGGAGATCTGCCGCCGAGCGCAGAGCAGCGGCGAGTACATCGACGCGCATTGCTGGGTGTTCACGCCGCGAAGCTTCGTCGAGGCGCTCGATCTCGGAAGCCGCCTTGACGTTCTTCCCTTCGAGATCGGGACGATCATCCCCACACCCGAATGGTCGCATGAGTTCTTCGTGTCGCTGCGCCGCCTGCCGGAGGCATCGACTCGCGAGGAGCGCCGGGCGGCCTTCGTCGCAAGCCGGCAACGTCTCGCCCTGCCTGCGGAAGAGCCGGGCGCCGTCGACGTCGAGACCTTAAAGGGGCGCCTCGCCGCGGCGGAAGGCGCGATCGCCGCGCTTCACCGGTCCACGAGCTGGCGCCTCACCGCCCCATTGCGCCGCGCCGCCGCTCTTTTGCGCCGACTCCGCGGCGGATCATGATGCCCGGTCTGGCGGCAGCGTCGCGCTTCCCTCCAGCGGCATAAGCAGTCCCTCGCCGATCACGACGAATGCTCGTAGCGGCGCTACGAGTCGCTCCCGTGAACGTATCTCGACCGCAAGCGACCATCCGCTTTGACGCAGGCGAGGATCGCCGAAATGCGCGCTCACATCCGGGCGATCGCTCGCGGTTTCCGTCTCCCCGATCAGGCGGTCGCCGGCGGCGATGAGGACGCGACGCGGCGCGACCGCATTGCCCCACAAGGGCGTGGCCCAACCAAAGACAAGCAGCCGCCCGTCCTTGATCTCGGCGCCGTCGAGCACGCCGGCGCGACCCGTGCTCGGGATCGCATGCCAGCTACGCACCGTATCTCCGCTCGCCAGACGCAACGTCTCACCGACTGTCGCGCGCCCTCCGATCGGCGTGAGCGCGTCGTCTCCCACGACCAGATACGCTCGAAACCGAAGGGGCCAGCCGGACATAGGTAAGCCGGGCATGCGCATCACCCATCGCCTCATCGTCAAGCCGAGGTCGCGTCGCGACGTCACCGGGCCAATCGGCTCTGACAGGGCGGCCTCGCCGACGAACCGCGCCTCGGCCCGCATCGCGTCACCCACGGTCACGATGACCCTCCGCGCGTCGTCCTTCGCCTCCATCGGATCGCTCGCCCAGCCGGCGACGGACAACGTACCGCCGTCATAAACAGCGCCGTCCAGCCAGCCGGCAGGACCCTCGATCGGACGCAAGCGCCATAGGCGCGCGCCACCGGGCTCGTCGATCCGGATCATGCCTCTGGGCTGCCGGGCGTCAGCCGGAAATCCACTCCAACCCAGAACCACAAGCTGCTTGTGCCAGTGACGCGCCTGGCGCGGATCGGGGAAGAGCTTGCTGACGCATTCGTCGCTCACCTCTTCGATCCGAAGCATGCATGCGCGCGCCTCGCGCAGCTTGCGGCTTTCGCCGACGATCGACGGCAAGCTGCGTATGTCGGAGAGGATTACAAAGGCTGTCATCAGGGCCGCGCCGCCAAGCATCGTCGCCCGTAGAACTCGCGCCGGCTTCCAACCGGGCCAGCCGCGAAAGACGATCAAGCCCAGCGGCACGAGCGACACCGACATCAGCAGCGCGATCGTGACGTAGCGGCTATGAAGACCCTGCTCGGCACCCATGCCGACGCGTCCGATCCCGGTGACAACCGCATTCGCTCCCGCAAAGGCGCCGATTGCGATCCATGGGATCGCCAGCTGAGGCTCGCGGCGAAGCCGAGGCAGCGAGAGCGCGGCCAGCAGAACGAACGCCGCAGCGACGAGATACCCGATGACAACGCGCCATGTGAGCGGCCCGACCGGGCTGTATCCTCGCCTCGCCGATCCCTCGAGGCCGATGGCAGCGTGCTGTGCGAGCGGTCCAGCCAGGTAGTTGCCGATATAGATCAGGAAGTCGCCGGGGCGCTCAAAGGCCGCAGCCATCGACGGGTGATTGGGTGGGCTGACATAGCCGATGAAGTAGATCGCGCTTGATCCGATCGCGACCGCCGACCATGCGGCGAGAAGCCTGCGTCGATCCTTGTGAAAGGCGAGGATCATCGCGCCGGACACCCAGATCGCGAGCCCGCTACCGACGCTGTACTGGCAAACGATGGCGGCAAGCGCCGCGCCCGCAACGTATCGCCATGGCCGCGATGCCCCCAGGCTCCATGTCGTGAGGGCAACCACGGAGACCGCGGCGAGCACGCCGAGGAACCATTGGACCTGCCAGCCCCAAAGCCAATTCTCCCACTGCGTGAGCGAGAACACCATGGCCGAGATCATCGCCGCAGCCCAAAATCGGGCCGTCGGACCAGCCTGCTCCATCGCAGGACGCGCAATCGACAGCAACAGCACGAGGCTAGCGACCGCCAACACAACGCTGCACCACACCTCCGCGAGGGTGTTCCAGCCCGTGAGCCGGGCCAGCGCCAGCATGATGAGCTTCGGGAACGCCATCCGGTGCTCGTTGTGCTGGCCGAATACATCCGACCATGGAAAGCTACCAAGCTCGATCTCGATGAGCGGATCGACCAGCATCCACTGATCCCAGAACGGGACGTTCACGCTGTAGCGATGGACGAGGTAGGCGATGACCGCCGCCGGCGCCAGCGCCGCCGGCAAGAGCATGCTCCGCAAGAGTCGATTCACCTGGCATGCTCCCGAGCGATGCGGCGATTCAGCCGCTGCGTGCCCCGTTCTATAGGGAGAGCGGGCGGCTCCGTCCACTCAGGATCTTGGCCCGAGCTCATCCGTTCGGCGCGAACAGGCTCAGCCGCAAGGCCTTGAGCTCAGATGCTTTCATGCGGACCGTCGCCGGATTCGGATGCAGGTTGCGGAGGCAATCGTCGGATGCGGTTTCGAGCGCTAGCACGCAGTCGCGGCCGGCGACCTTCGACCGGCTGAACTCCTCTATGTCGGACATGCGACGGATATCAGTCGCAACCACGGAGGCCGTCAGCAGCGCAGCGCCAACGAAGCCAGCGAGGCGCCGCAGCGACGGCCATCGTTCGTCCCGCGTGCGCGAGAAGGCGGCGACCCCGAGCGGCACCAGCGCCGCCGCCAGCAGCAGCGAGATCGTGACGTAGCGGGTGGTCTGCGCCTGCTCGGCGCCCATGCCGAGCCGCCCGATCCCGGTCAGCAGCGCGTTCGCCATGACGAAGCCGGCGATCGCGATCCACGGCATGAACAGCTCCGGCCGGTGCCGGTGGCGGCGGCAGACAATCCAGGCGAGCACGGCGAAGGCCAGCGTCACGGCCGCGCCGTTGCCGGCATGGCGGCCGAAAGGTCCCGCGAGGTAGTAGCCGACATAGCGCATGAGCCCGGCGGGGTCCGAGAGCACGACGCTCAGCGCCGGTAGCCCCTGCGGACGTTCGTAGCCGATGGCATAGAGGAGGGTCGACCCGAACCCGATCGCCAGCCAGAAACCGAGAACGCGCGCCCGGCTCGCGTGGAAGGCCAGGATCGCGGCGCATAGGGGCCAGATCGCGGCGCCGCTGGCCAGGCTGTATTGGCAGAGCAGCGCCGCCAGCGCCCCGACCGCCACATGCGCCCAAGGGCGCTCTCGGCCGAGGCTCCATGTCGTCATGGCGACCGCCAGAACCGCGCCGAAGACCGCGACATACCACTGGACCTGCCAGCCCCACAGCCAGTTCCCGACCTGAGCGAGCGAGAAGACGAGAAGCGAGAGCGTAAAGGTCGCCCAGATCCGGACCCAAGGCCCAGCCTCCCTCAGGGCCGGGCGAGCCAGGGCGAGGAGCAGAAGCACGCTCGAGAACGCGATGGCGGCGCTGAGCAGCATCTCGGCCCGCAAATTCCAGCCCGTCAGCGGCGCGAGCCCGAGCATCAGCAGCTTGGGGACCACCATCCGGTGCTCGTTGTGCGGCGCCCAGATATCGATCCAACGCAGCTCGCCCACCTCTTGCAGGGCAAAGAAGGCAACAAAGTCCCACTCCTCGGCATAGGGAACGTTGACCCCGTACCGGAGGATGACGATCACAACGGCGACGGCCGGCCCCAAGAGGACGAGCCACCAGGCGGCTTTGATCCATCGACTCACGGATCGAAGATAGCGCAAGGCGATTGCCGGGGGTGGGCTGCACCGCTAAGACAGCGTCATGGCCGCCGGTCCCCTCGCCTTTCAGCCCGACGTGCTTGCCGCGCTCGGCACCGGACGGCCGGTGGTCGCTCTCGAATCGACGATCATCGCGCACGGGCTGCCGCGGCCGCAGAATCTCGGCCTGGCGCGCGACCTCGAAGCCATCGTGCGCGAGGAGGGCGCCGTACCGGCGACGATCGCGCTGATGGCCGGCAAGATCCGGATCGGTCTCGACGACGAGCAGCTTCGGGCTCTCGCGACGTCAGACGATGTCGCCAAGGTGTCGCGGCGCGACATTGCCGCGGTGCTGGCCGGCGGCGGGCTCGGTGCGACGACCGTCGCCGGCACCATGCTCGCCGCGCACATGGCCGGGATTTCCGTCTTCGCCACCGGCGGCATCGGCGGCGTTCATCGAGGCGCCGAGGAGAGCTTCGACATCTCGGCCGACCTCGACGAGCTCGCGCGGACTCCGGTGCTGGTGGTGACCGCCGGCGCCAAGGCGATCCTCGACCTGCCGAAGACGCTGGAGGTGCTGGAGACCCGGGGCGTTCCCGTCATCGGCTTCGGCACGGACACATTCCCCGCCTTCTGGTGCGGGTCGAGCGGCCTCACGGTGCCGACACGGCTCGATTGCACCGAGGCTATCGCGCAAGCTTTTGCCCTTCACCGCCGACTCGCTCTCGGATCGGGCTTCGTGGTCGCCAATCCGATCCCTGAGGCCGATGCGCTCGACCGCGCCACGGTTGAGCGCGCGATCGCCCAGGCCCTGGACGACGCCAGGAGAGCCGGGATCGGCGGCAGGGATGTCACGCCGGCCTTGCTGAAGCGAATCCTCACGACGACTGCCGGCGCCAGCCTCCGTGCCAATATCGCGCTGGTCCGCAACAATGCTCGTCTCGCGGCGCGCATCGCTCTGGCCCTGACGAGGCTCTGATGCGCGAGGTCTTCCGCCGGTTGTCTCCGGACGCGCCCTACTTCCCCGATCAGCTGGTCAGCATCCAGTCGGGGCCCGACAGCATGATCCGGCATGTCTGGCAGACGGGAGCGGTCTGCCTGGTCAAGGATGCCCCAGGACCGATCCGCATCCTCGAGGTCGGGTCCTGGGCCGGGCATTCGGTCCTTACCTGGGCGGAAGCTCTGGGCAAGTTCGAGCGGCACGGCACGATCCTCTGCGTCGATCCCTGGGGACGCTACCTCGCCGCCGAGGAACTGAAGGCGGCGACCGGCGCTTATCGCGCGATGGACGCCGCGACCGATCTCGATCTCATCTACGGGCTCTTCCTCCACAACATCCGCTTCGCCGACAAGCAGGCGCGCATCGATCACATCCGCGGTCGTTTCGACGAGGTCGCCCCCTACCTCGCCGATGCGCAGTTCGACATCGTCTACATTGACGGCTCGCACTACTACGAGGACGTCACCCACGACATCCTCGCGGCCAAGCGGCTCGTCCGCGACGGCGGTATCGTTTGCGGCGACGATCTCGAGCACCAGCTCGCCGACGTCGATGCCGCCTTCGTCCGTGCCAACATCGCCAAGGACTACGCCGTCGACCCCAAGGGCCGCGGCATGCATCCGGGCGTGACGCTTGCCGTAGCGGAAGCCTTCGGCCGCGTCGCCGACTACTCCGGCTTCTGGATCATGCGGCGCGAGGGCGATGCCTTCCGCGAGGTGCCGCTGCACCAGGCCCAGGTCTTCATCCCGAGCCATCTGCGCGAACAGGACAAGCACGCCGTCTACGCCTGGATGAAGCAGAGCGGGCTGTTCGGCTGATTTCTCCGCTGCTGGCCATTCGTTGACGAGCGGAGAGCCCTCCCCCTACGCTCTCCGGCGGATTCCCTCGCGAAAGGCGCCGCCATGAAGACTTCGCCCGTCCGTCCGGAGGACATCGCTCGGACCGTGCTTGCCGTTCCGCCGCTGGCCCGCCTGCCCGACCTTGCCCTCGATCGCGTCGCCAACGCCAAGCTGATCCGGCACATCGAGGACGGCGGCATCCGAACGATGATGTATGGCGGCAACGCCAACTTCTATCACGTCGGCACCTACGAGCTTGCCGGCATCCTCGACTTCCTCGCCGAGACTGCCGGCGAGGAGACCTGGATGATCCCGTCGATCGGACCCGACTACGGCAAGATGATCGATCAGGTCGACGTCATGCGCAGCCGCGCCTTCCCGACCGCGATGGTGCTGCCGCCCTCGCCGCCGATCGCCGTCGACGGCGTCGCCGCCGGCCTCAGGCGCGTCGCCGACCGCTTCGGCCGATCGCTGATCCTCTATATCAAGGCCGAAGGCGCGGTGACTCCCGATGGCGTCGCGCGCCTGTTCGAGGACGGCGCGCTCTGCGCGGTCAAGTATGCGATCAGCCGCGCCAATCCGTCGGAGGACGCTTTCCTAAAGGAGCTGGTAAAACTGATCGGCACGGAGCGCATCGTCAGCGGCATGGGCGAGCGCCCGGCCGTCGCCCACCTCAAGGACTTCAGGCTCGCCGCTTTCACCTCGGGCCTCGTCTGCATCGCGCCTCGCACCAGCAACGCGCTGCTGGCCGCGATCCGCCGCGGCGACTGGGCCGAGGCCGAGCGCATCCGGCAGATCTTCGTTCCGGCCGAGGACTTCCGCGAGAAGCACGGCTTCATCCCGGTGCTGCATGAAGCCGTCACCTTCTCCGGCATCGCCGATATGGGACGCATGCTGCCGCTGCTCGCGAACCTTCCCGAGCCGCTGCACGCGCCGGTGCGCAAGCTCGCCGCCGATCTCGTCGCCGTCGAGTCCCGCCTGACGCAGAAGGCCGCGTGATGGCCGATAAGCCCATACTCCTAACGGGCGCGGCCGGCGCTCTCGGACGCTGGCTGCGCCCTCGCCTCATCGAGAAGTACGGGCGGCTCCGTGTCTCCGACAAGATAGACCCCGCCCCTTTGCACAAAGGCGAGGAAGGCGTCGTCGCCGACATCTCGAATTTCGAGCAGGTCTCGCGCGCCGTCGCCGGAGCCGGCGCGATCATCCATTTCGGCGCCTACTCGATCGAGGCCAAGTGGGAGACGATCCTGCCGGCCAACATCATCGGCACCTACAACATCTACGAGGCCGCGCGCCTGCATGGCGTGAAGCGTGTGATCTTCGCCTCCTCGAACCACGCGATCGGCTTCCATGAGGTGACCAAGAAGCTGGACTCGATGTCGCTACGGCGGCCGGACGGCTATTACGGCGTCTCCAAGGCCTTCGGCGAGGACATGGGCAGCCTGTATGTCGACAAGTTCGACATGCAGGTCGCCTGCCTGCGCATCGGCTCGGCCTTGCCGGAGCCTAAGGATCCGCGTCACCTCTCGACCTGGCTCAGCTATCCGGATCTCTTGCGCCTGGTCACCGCCTGCCTGGATGCGCCCAAGCTCAAATTCGCCGTGCTCTACGGCATGTCCAAGAACACGCGCTCGTGGTGGAGCAATGCCGGCGTGCCGGAGGTCGACTACCGGCCCGAGGACAATGCCGAGGACTATGCCGCACAGATCTTGAGCCATGGCGACCAGCGCGACCCCAAGGCGCCCTCGACCCGGTTCATGGGCGGTCCCTACTGCGACATCGATTACGTCAAACGCTGACCTCGGCGACACTTCGACGATGATCGAGCCCCGCACCTTCCTTCGCAGCCTCTTCGACGCTGCGCTCGCCGCAGCCGAGCCGGCGAAGGCCGTGCCGCGCCACCTGCCGAAGCCGCCCAAGGGCCGCACCATCGTCGTCGGCGCCGGCAAGGCCGCCGCCTCGATGGCACGCGCGGTCGAGGAGCACTGGCCGGGGCCGCTCTCCGGCCTCGTCGTCACGCGTTACGGCCATGGCGTTCCCTGCAAGCGGATCGAGGTCATCGAGGCGGCCCATCCGGTGCCGGATGCGAGAGGGCGCGCGGCGGCGCAGCGTATCCTCGATTCGGTAAAGAACCTCACCGGCGACGATCTCGTGCTGGCGTTGATCTCGGGCGGCGGCTCGGCGCTGCTGGTGCTGCCGGCCTACGGCATCACGCTCGAGGACAAGCAGGCCGTGACTTCGGCGCTGCTAAGGTCCGGGGCGGCGATCGGCGAGATGAACACGGTCAGGAAGCACCTCTCCGGGATCAAGGGAGGGCGGCTGGCCACCATGGCCTATCCCGCGGAGGTCGTGACCTTGGCGGTCTCGGACGTACCCGGCGACGACCCGGCGGTGATCGCCTCGGGTCCGACCGTGCCCGATCCCACCACCTACGCTGATGCCGAGGCCGTGCTGTCGAAGTACGGCATCATCCCGCCGGACAGCGTCGGACGGCGCTTCATGGCGGCAAAGGACGAGACGCCCAAGCCCGGCGATCCGCGCCTGGGGCGCACACGCTACACGATGATCGCACGTCCCCTCGCCTCGCTCGAAGCCGCCGCCGCGGTCGCACGCACCCAGGGCGTTACGCCGGTTATCCTTGGCGACGCGCTCGAAGGGGAAGCCCGCGAGGTCGGCAAGCTCATGGCCGGCATCGCGCGCTCCGCCGCGCTCCACGGCCTGCCAGCGAAGCCGCCGGTCGTCCTGCTCTCCGGCGGAGAGACCACCGTGACCGTCCGCGGCAAGGGGCGCGGGGGGCGCAACGCCGAGTTCCTGCTGGCGCTCGCGGTCGCGCTCGGCGGCGATGCCCGCATCTCGGCGATCGCCGGAGACACGGACGGCATCGACGGCAGCGAGAACAATGCCGGCGCGATCCTGCTGCCGGACACGCTGGCGCGCGCCGAGGCGAAAGGCATCGACGCCAAGGCGCGGCTTGCCGACAATGACGGCTACGGCTTCTTCTCTGGCATCGGCGGCCTTGTCGTCACCGGCCCGACCCTCACCAACGTCAACGACTTCCGCGCCGTCTTGATCCTCTAGTCCGGAGTCCTCCCGATGGACCTGCTGATTGCCGGCGGCACCCAGTTCGTGGGGCGCCACATCGTCGAGACTGCGCTCGCCCGCGGCCACAAGGTGACGCTGCTCAACCGCGGCCAGTCCGGCCAGGGCCTGTTCCCGGGGGTCGAGCGCATTCAGGCCGACCGCACCGTCGACGTCTCCCCGGTTAAGGGCAGGAAATTCGACTCCTGCATCGATGTCAGCGGCTATTTTCGCCGGCATGTGCGGATGCTGGCGGAGGCAGTGAAACCGACGGTGCGGCATTTCTGCTTCATCTCGACAGTGTCGGTATACGCCGACTGGCGGCCGGCACCGGCGGTTAGCGAGGATTTCGAGCTGGCGAAGACCGACACGCCCGACCATGAGCTCCGCGACAACAAGGATTACGGTGCGCTCAAGGCGCTGGCCGAGGACGCCGCGCACCAGATCTACGGCGACGGCACGCTGATCATCCGGCCGGGCCTCGTCGTCGGGCCGCGCGATCACACCAACCGATTCACCTACTGGGTGACCCGCCTTGCCGAGGGCGGCGAGGTGCTGGCGCCGGGACCGGCAGAGCGCCCGGTGCAGTTCATCGACGCGCGCGACCTTGCCGCCTTCACGCTGCACATGGTCGAGAAGAGGGCGGCAGGCGTCTACAATGCCACCGGTCCGGCCAAGCGCCTGACCATGGCCGAGATGCTGGATGCGATCGGCAAGACGGTCGCCTCGACCGCCAAGCTGACCTGGGTCGATGCCGAGTTCCTGGTCGAGAAAGAGGTGAAGCCTTACACCGAGATGCCGATCTGGCTGCCGGGCTCGGAGAAGCGTCCACTTTTCGCGACGATCTCGCTCGATCGCTCTATCCCGGCGGGATTGAAGCACCGGCCGCTGGCGGAGACGGCGAAGGACACCCTGGCGTGGTGGAAGGGCGAGAAGGACCCGCCGGTGGCGGCGGCGATGACGCGCGAGAAGGAACGAGACCTGCTGGCGAAGTGGAAGGCGCGGAAGAAGTAGCGTCTAGATTCCGCCGCCGCTCGCGCGGCTTATCGCAAAGGGCGTGGCGAAGGCGGCGCGGTCGGCCGGCAGCGCCAGCTTGACCTCGGCGATCTCGACCGAGATGTCCTTCGGCGTCAGCCGGCAGATGACGCCGCGCACGGTGTCCATGCTGGCGACCTCGAGCTTCACATTGGACTTGTCGCGCTCGAGCTTCTCGAGGCTCGCCGCCGAGAAGCGCTCGACGATGATGCGGAAGTCGGCGCAGGCCGCGCCGTTGCCGGTGCGCTCGTTGAAGCCCTTGCCGAGAACCACCTGATGCCCGCGGCTCGGCGTGAAGCGTACCTGCGTGACGAAAGCGCCTTCGTAGACGCCGACATAGTCGACAGCAAGACGCCCCGGCGTGTAGTCGTTCGGATAGCCGATGGCGCTGTCGATATAGGCGCCGGCGGAGATCGACGCATCGTCGCCGATGAAGCGCTCGGCGGCGGAAGCCGGAAGCGAGACCAGCGCCAGCAGGGCCGCGATCAGACGCATGCCGGCAAGCCTATCAGCGTCACCGGGCCGGAGCGAGCGCGCCCAGCGTCGTGAAGGCGGTGATGTGCTCGAGGCTGGAGCGGACATCAACCACCGCCGGCCCCTTGGCCGCCAGCGCCTGGCGGACGATGTCAGCGGAATCGGCAGAATTGGCCAGCGTCAGCCCCGTCGCGCCGAAGGAGCGGGCGAGCGCCGCGAAGTCCGGGTTCACCAGCTCTGTGGCGCTGACGCGCCCCGGATAGTGCTTCTCCTGATGCAGGCGAATCGTGCCGAAGCTGCCGTTGTTGGAGACGAGCGCGACGAATCGGGCGCCGTGCTTCATTCCGGTCGCAAGCTCGGTGCCGGTCATCAGGAAGCCGCCATCGCCGATCAGCACGACGACCGGCTTATCGGGATATCGCAACGAGGCCGCGACCGCGGCCGGCATGCCGAAGCCCATGGCGCCGGCGATCATGCCGAGCAGTTTGTGTTTCCCAGAGAACGGAAAGTGACGGTGCAGCCAGCCTGAGAAATTGCCGGCATCGGTGATCAGGATCGCATCGTCGGGAAGCTGATCGATCAGCGCCACGACCGGATGGCCGAAGACGACGCCGTCCTTTGCCTCCGCCGGCTTCCACACCGCCTGTCCGGCGTGACGTCCGTGCAGCTTCGCGGCCCAGCGCGCGCGGCTGTCGGCCTTCGCATTCGATCGGCGAGAAGCCCCGGCGAGCGCGTGGGCAAAGATAACCGGATTGACCGCAATCGGCGCCACCGCCGGATCGGGAAAGACATGGACCAGTTCCTGGCCCTTCATCGGCAGCCGGTAGCCCTGGCTTGTCACATCGCCGAGGCGCGTGCCGAGCGCGATCAGGAGGTCGGCCTCGCCGACCAGCTTCACCTGATCGTCCGGCGCCATATAGCCGAGATGGCCGCCGAACAGGCGGTGCGTGTTCGGGAACAGATCCTGCTGCTTGAAGGCGGCGATGACCGGCGTGTCCGCGGCCTCGGCAAGCTCGATCAATGCCGTGCGTCCGTCATCGCCGCGCATCAGAGTGCCGGCGAGCACTGCCGGCCGCTCGGCCGCGGCGAGCCGGGCCGCGACCCCGGCGATCGTGTCGGCGCCGGCATGCGCGGCAACGACCGGTTTCGGCGGCAGCACGGCGGCCTCGACCTGATCGAGCAGCATGTCCTCGGGCAGCACGACCACGGTCGGGCCGGGCGTTCCGGATTGCGCCAGATGAAAGGCGCGCTGGATCGCTTCGGGCACGCGGTTGCCGTCAGTCACGACCTCCACATGCTTCGCCATGTCGCCGAAGGTCTGGACGTAGTCGACCTCCTGGAAGGCGCGGCGGCCGAAATCCTTGCGCTCGATCTGGCCGATGAAGAGAACGAAAGGCACCGCGTCCTGCTGCGCCACATGCACAGCGATCGAAGCGTTGGTGGCGCCAGGGCCGCGGCTGACGAAGACCACGCCCGGCCGCATGGTGAGCTTGGCGTCGGCGACGCCCATGAATCCCGCGCCGCCCTCATGGCGAGCAACGACGACATCGATCTCCGGGCGGTCGACCAGCGCGTCGAGCACGGCGAGGTAGCTCTCGCCGGGGACGCAGAAGACGCGGTCGGTGCCATGGGTGACGAGGCAATCGACGAGCAAATCGGCGGCGCGGCGGGTCATGGGCTATCCAGGTCGATCCGAGGTTGCGGCACGATACGCGAAAGCCTTGCCGGCGGCGACCGGCTCTGAGACCCTGCCCGCCGCTCAGGGAGGCGAGAGAAGCATGGCACGATGGAAACGGCGCCCGGAGGGATCGACCTGGGGCGATTTCGGGCCCGACGATCAGCTCGGCCGACTCAACCTGATCACCCGGGAGAAGGTGCTCGAAGGCATCGCCGAGGTGAGGGAAGGCCGCACCTTCTGCCTGTCGCTGCCGCTTGAGCTTCCAGGCGGCAACGTGCTGAATCCGCGTCGTCATCCGCCGAAGCGCTACACGACGCTGCGCGGCGGACTCGCCAACTACAACTATCCCTTCCGCCGCGAGAACCCGGACTGGGTCGATGTCGTTTCCGACGATGCCGTGCTGCTGCACACGCAATACTCGACCCAGTGGGATTCCTTCGCCCATGTCGGCCAGGAATTCGACGCCGACGGCGATGGCGAGCCGGAGCTCGTCTACTACAACGGCTTCCGCGCCGGCACGCATGTGGCCGCCCCGCCAGCGAAGCCCGGCGGCGTCGCCTGGGACACCTATGAGGGACCCGAGGCGCGCGCGCTCGGCATCCAGAACTTCGCCGTGCACGGCATCCAAGGCCGCGCCGTCATGGTCGATCTCGAAAGCCGCTTCGGCCGCGCACGCAAGGAGGTCGGCTACGACGACCTTCGCCGCATCCTGGAGGAAGACAAGGTCGAGGTGACCAAGGGCGACATGGTCTGCTTCTATACCGGCTTCGCCGACGTGATCATCGCCGCCGGTGGCGCTCCGGATGCGAAGACGATGGAGAATTCCTGCGCCGTTCTCGACGGCCGCGACGACGGGCTCCTGCAATGGATCACCGATTCAGGCGCCGTCGCGATCATCGCCGACAACTACGCGGTCGAGTCTCTGCCCTCTCGCCCCGGCATCGGGCGGCACCCGGCGATGCCGCTGCATGCGCATTGCCTGTTCAAGCTCGGCGTGCCGCTCGGTGAGATCTGGTATCTCTCCGACCTCGCGCGCTGGCTCAGGCAGGCCAAGCGGTCGCGTTTCCTCCTGACTGCGCCGCCGCTCAGGCTCACCGGCGCCGTGGGATCTCCCGCCAGCCCGATCGCGACGGTCTGAGCCATGGCAACACGTCCCGGCCCGGAGTCTCTGCGGCCTCTGTTCTGGCCGAGATCGGTCGCCGTGCTCGGTGCCTCCAACGAGCCCTCACGCATAGGCGGGCGCCCAATCCGCTATCTCAAGGAAGGCGGCTTCCCCGGGCCGATCTGGCCGATCAACGTCAAGGGTGGGACGATCCAGGGCCTGCCGGCCTTCAAGAGCGTCGATGAGCTGCCGGAGGCCGCAGAGTGCCTGATCGTCGCGGTGCCCGCCGCCGCCGTCTGCGATGCGGTCGAGAATGCGGCCAGGCGCGGCACCAAGGCGGCCGTCATCTTCTCCGCCGGCTTTGCCGAGGCCGACGAGCAAGGCCGGAAATGGCAGGAGCGCCTGGTCCGCATCGCCGCTGAAACCGGCTGCCGCGTTGTCGGCCCGAACTGCCTCGGCCTCTTCAACGCGCGCCACGGCTACGCGCCGACCTTCACCGCCTCGCTCGACCACGGCCATCCGAAGCCGGGCGGTGTCGGCATGGTGAGTCAATCCGGTGCCTATGGCAGCCATCTCTTCGTGCTGACCAGAGACCGCAACATCGGCATGAGCTGCTGGCTCACGACCGGCAATGAATGCGATGTCGACGTCTCCGACGCCGTCGCCTACTTCGCCGCCGACCCCGACACCAAGGTGATCGCCGCCTATGTCGAGGGCATCAAGGACCGCGACCGCTTCCTCGGCGCGCTTGAGAATGCCCGCCGTGCGAAGAAGCCGGTCGTGATGATGAAGGTCGGGCGTTCGGCGGTCGGCGCCGCGGCCGCCGCCTCGCACACCGCCTCGCTCGCCGGCTCGGACGTGATCTACGACGCGGCGCTGAAACAGCTCGGCGTGCATCGCGCCGAGACCACCGAGGAGATGCTGGATGCGGTCTATGCCGCAACCCGCGGCATCTTTCCCGAGACCGACCGGCTCGGCATCGTCACGATTTCCGGCGGTGCCGGCGTGTTGATGGCGGATGCCGCGGAGCGCCACGGCGTCGATGTGGCGCCGATGCCGGAGGCGGCGCAGGTGCGGCTCAAGTCGATCCTGCCCTTCGCCGCGGTCAGGAACCCGGTCGACACCACCGCTCAGTTCTTCAACGACATGAGCCTGGTGACCGAATTCACGCGCACGATCCTGGCCGAGGGCGGCTACGGCGCGATCGCCGCTTTCGTCACCGCGATCCCGCGCAACCGCGAGACCGGAGGACGCCTCAAGGAGGCGCTGACCAAGGCGACGGCCGAGTATCGCGACCGCCTTCTCATCCTCTGCATGCTGGCCTCGCCCGAGATGACGAAGGAGTACGAGGCCGCGGGCTATCTCTGCTTCGAGGATCCGAGCCGCGCGGTCGCCGCCTTCGCCGCGCTCTCGCGCTTCGGCCGCAGCTTCGCGAAAGGCGCCGGATCGCCGCCGCCGGCGCTCCCCTCGTCAGCCAAGCCGGTCCCGGCCGGCGCCTCGCTCGGCGAGGCCGAGGCGAAAGTGCTGCTGGCGTCCGCCGGCGTTCCCGTCGCGCAGGAGAAGCTGGCAAAGACAGCCGAGGAGGCGGTCGCCGCCGCGACGAGCCTCGGCTACCCGGTCGTGCTGAAGATCGCTTCGGCCGACATCCTGCACAAGACCGAGATCGGCGGCGTGAAGCTGAACCTCGCCGATGCGGATGCCGTGCGCGCCGCCTTCACCCAGATCATGGAGCGGGCGAAGAAGGAGAAGCCGTCCGCAAGGATCGATGGCTGCCTTGTTGCACCCATGATCAAGGGAGGATTGGAGACCATCCTCGGCGTCATCGACGACGCTTCCTTCGGCCCCGTGGTCATGTTCGGGCTCGGCGGCATCTTCGCCGAGGTGCTGAAGGACGTGACGTTCCGCGTCGCACCCTTCGGGCTCGACGAGGCACGCGCGATGATCCGCGAGGTCAAAGGCTTCCCGCTTCTCGACGGCGCCCGCGGTCGTCCGAAGCTCGACCAGGAAGCGCTGGCGAAGGCGCTCTCAGCGCTCTCCGTCTACGCCGCGGCGAACGCGGCGACGCTGCGGTCGATCGACGTCAATCCCTTCATCGTGCTTGAGAAGGGTGCCCTCGCCGTAGACGGGCTGATCGAGACGAAGTGACTCAACCGGACGGGCGGTAGAGCGACTTCTCCGCGAGGATCGGCGCGAGCGCGTCGCCGAGCGTGCCGGCCCAACGCTCGGCCTCGGCCTTGGTGCCGATCAGGTCCTGGCGGATCTCGACCATGACATGAGGGAGCCGGTTGCGCTCGGCGTGAAAGGGGATGGTGTAGCCGCTCTGCGTCTTCCCCGTATAGGGCTGGTTGTCACCGATGCAGAGGTCGGCGTTCTCGCTGAGCGTCCGGATCAGCGGCTTGGCGATCCGCTCATCCGCGTTCCAGAGGATGCCGAGATGCCAAGGCCGGTGGAACCCGGCCATCACCGGCGTGCAGCTATGAATGGAGACGATCGCCGGCACCTGCCCGTCCGCCCGGCGTGCGGCGATCAGGGCCTCGATCGCATCGTGATAAGGCCGGTGCAGCAGGTCGAGACGGCGCCGCCGTTCGGCCGCCGGAAGATCCTTGTTGGCAGGAACCTCGACGCCGTCGCTGATCGGCGGGCAGAGACCGGGCGATTCCGGCCGGCGGTTGCAGTCGATCACCAGGCGGGAGTAGCTGGTGTGGACCAGCGTCGCATCGAAACGGCGCGCGAGATGCTTCGCTGCATCGAATGCGCCGATGTCCCAGGCGACATGCAGGTTGAAGTATTTCTTCGGCACGCCGAGATCGCCGAGAGATTTCGGCACCCGGTTGCTCGCGTGATCGCAGAGCAGGATGAACGGCGCTGACGCATCGGGGTTGACGATCTCGAAGGCAGGCCGCTCGCCGGGCGAGAGGAGAGTCACGAGGCCACACCCCACCCCATCCCTCCCCCGCAAGGGGGCAGGGGGCATGAGATCGTGTCCCCTCCCCCCTTGCGGGGGAGGGTTAGGGTGGGGGGTAGCGCGCGCATCCTCAGAAGCGATCGACCCGATAGGGCGTCATGTCGATCGAGGGGGTGCGGCCGGCGACGAGGTCGGCGATCAGCGCCCCCGTGGTGGCTCCTTCGGTGAGGCCAAGGTGCGCAGCACCGAAGGCGAAGTAGACGTTTCTGTGGTGCGGGCTCGCGGAGATCACGGGCAGCGAGTCCGGCAGCGACGGCCGGTGGCCCATCCACGGGCTGGCATCGGTCGCATCGAGCCCGGGGAGGGCCCGCTTCGCGCGTTCAACCAGCACCTCGGCGCGCTTCCAGTTCGGCGGCGCGTCGAGGCCGGCGAGCTCGACCGTGCCGCCGAGGCGAAGGCCCATCCGCATCGGTGTCATCACCCAGCCGCCGAGATTGATCGTGTGGCGGATCTCGACACCCGGCTTGGGCAGGGTCATGTGGTAGCCGCGCTCGGTCTCGAGCGGCACCTCGGAGCCGAACCAGCGCGCGGCGACATGGCTCCACGCGCCGGCGGCGACCACCGCGGCATCGCAAGGAACCACGCCGGTATCGGTGACGATCGCCTCGACGCCGTTCGCGCCGATGCGCGCGGCGACCGCCTTGCCGCGCCAGCTCCTGAGCCCGCGGCCCGTGGCGTAGTCGGCGACGCCGGTGACGATCCGGTGCGGATCGAGCACCCAGTTCCATTCCGGCGTCAGCACGCCGAGTTCATAGATCGGCGCGACCTGCGGTTCGAGCTGGCGGATCTCGTGCCGGTCGATGATCTCCATACGGACGCCGCGGTCGCGCTTGAGCTTCCACTCGGGCTCGTCGGCCTCATAGGCGGCCCTGCTTTCGTAGAGGCGCAGGCAGCCGTCGCGCTTGATCAGCGTGTCGAGCCCGGCGGCCTTCCATAGCGGGTCCCAGTCGGCGTAGGTGCGCTTCAGCAGCGCCGCCAGCGCGTCGGCCTGCTTCTCGACTTTCTCGGGCGTTCCGGCACGCCAGAAGCGCCAGAGCCAGGGCGCGAGCCGAGGTAGGTAGGACCAGCGGATGGTCAGGGGCCCCAGCGGGTCCATCAGCCATCCCGGCACCTTCCGGATCGTGCCCGGCATCGACAGGGGTGCCATCGCCGTCGCCGCGATGCCCCCGGCATTGCCGTAGGAGGTAGCGCGGCCTGGCTCCAGCGGATCAATCAGGGTGACGCCGTGGCCATCCTCGACCAGCTTGGCGGCGATGCAGGTGCCGATGATACCGGCACCGACGACCGCGACGTTCTTGTGGGGAGACATGGTGCGGAGGATAGCGCGGCGGTTGAGGGCAAGGCCATGGCTCAGATAGGCTCTCGCCCCATGCAGCACACCTTCTTCTGCGTCGATGCGCATACCTGCGGCAACCCGGTGCGCGTGGTCGCCGGCGGACAGCCGCCCCTGAAAGCCAAAACCGCCAGCGAGCGGCGGCTCGAATTCCTCAAGGAATGGGACTGGATTCGCGAGGCGCTGATGTTCGAGCCGCGCGGCCATGATGTGATGTCGGGCAGCCTGCTCTACCCGCCGACCCGCGAGGATTGCGACCTCGGCATCGTCTTCATCGAGGTCTCGGGCTGCCTGCCCATGTGCGGCCACGGCACGATCGGCACGGTCACGGCTGCGATCGAGCGCGGCCTGGTCAAGCCGCGGACGCCGGGCACGCTCCGCCTCGACACGCCGGCCGGGCTCGTCATCGCCGAGTACGGGCAGAACGGCCCCTATGTCGAATGGGTGAAGCTGACCAACGTCCCCTCCTTCCTCTATGCCGAGGACGTCGCGGTGGAGTCCGACGAGCTGGGACCGCTCACGGTGGACGTCGCCTATGGCGGCAACTTCTACGCCATCGTCGAGCCGCAAGAGAATTTTCGCGACATGGCCGATTTCACCGCCGCCGATCTCGTGCGCATGAGCCCGAAGCTCAGGAAGACGCTCAACGAGACCGGCAGCTACGTCCATCCCGAGAACCCGGCGATCAAGGGGCTCTCGCACATCCAATGGACCGGCAAGCCGACGCAGAAGGGCTCGCATGGCCGCAACGCCGTCTTCTACGGCGACAAGGCGATCGACCGCTCGCCCTGCGGCACCGGCACCTCGGCACGGCTCGCGCATCTCTACGGCAAGGGCAAGCTCAAGCCCGGCGAGAGCTTCGTTCACGAGAGCATCATCGGCAGCCAGTTCGAGGGCAAGGTCGAGAAGGAGACCAAGGTCGGCAACTATCCGGCGATTGTCCCCTCGATCAAAGGCTGGGCGCAGGTGACGGGGCTCAACACCATCTTCGTCGACGACCGCGATCCCTTCGCCCGCGGCTTCCAGGTAGTGTAAGCGTGCTTCTTGGATCAGCCTCACCCTTCGACAGGCTCAGGATGAGGCTTACTGCGATGTCTACTCCGCTCAGATATCCCAGTAGACCTCATGCTGAGCTTGTCGAAGCGTGAGGTCGTTGATGGCTACCTCGATGAATCAGCTCTCCGGCGCCGAGGCAATGGTGCGCATGCTCGAAGCGCATGGCGTCCGATATGTCTTCGGCCTCTGCGGCGATACCAGCCTTCCCTTCTACGACGCCTTCCAGCGCATCGGCGGACGCATGCGCCACATCCTTGCCCGCGATGAACGCTCTGCCGCCTACATGGCCGATGCCTATGCGCGTGTCACCGGTAAGGTCGGCGTCTGCGAGGGACCGAGCGGCGGCGGCGCCACCTACATCCTGCCGGGCGTGGTTGAGGCGAACGAGTCCTCGATCCCGGTTCTGGCGATCACCACCGACGTAGCAACCACCTCGCGCGGCCGCTTCGCGCTGACCGAGCTCGACCAGGAAGGGCTGTTCCGGCCGCTCGCCAAGTTCACGCGCGTCATCGACCGCGGCGCCAAGCTGCCGCGCTATGTCCGAGCCGCCTTCACGCAAATGACGACTGGCCGCCCCGGCGCAGCGCATCTCTCCTTCCCCTTCGACGTGCAGAAGGAGCCGGTCGACGAGGCCGAAATCTGGGCAGACGCCGCGCTCGGCACCTTCCCGGCCCGACGACTCGCACCCGATCCCGCCGCGATCGCGGAAGCCGCCGCTCTGCTGCGCGCCGCGAGAAACCCGGTATTCATCTGCGGCGGCGGCGTGGTGATCGCAGGCGCCGAGGCCGAGCTGCAGGCACTGGCGGAAGCGCTCAGCGCTGCGGTCGCGACCACCGTCTCGGGGCAAGGCTCCATCGCCGAGACGCATCCGCTCGCGGTCGGCGTCGTCGGCTCCAATGGCGGCACGGTCGAGACGCGCGAGGCGATCGAGGCGGCCGACCTCGTGATGTTCATCGGCTGCCGTGCCGGCTCGGTCACCACCGAGCGCTGGCGGCACCCGACGCCGGGCAAGGCGAAGATCGTCCATATCGACATCGATCCGGCGACGATCGGCGTGAACTACAGGACCGATGCCGCCGTTGCCGGCGATGCGAGGCTGGCGCTCAGCGCGTTGGTACACGCCATCGCCGGACATAGGATCGGCATCGATCCGCGTGCCAAGCTCGCATCGCTCAAGGCGGCCAAGCGCGCCAAGTTCGAGGCGCTGGCAAACTCGACCGACGCGCCGATCAAGCCGGAACGGCTGATCGCAGCCCTGCAATCGGTGCTGCCGGACGACGCCGTGATCGTCGCCGATCCCGGCACGCCCTGCCCTTACTTCTCGGCGCACTACGAGGTTCGGCGGCCTGGCCGGCACTTCATCACCAACCGAGCGCATGGGGCGCTCGGATATTCGATGTCGGCCGCAGTCGGCGCTCAGGTCGGCCGGCCGGACAAGAAGGTCGTCGCGGTGATGGGCGACGGCAGCTTCGGCTTCACTGCCGGAGAGATGGAGACCGTGGTCCGGCTCAAGCTGCCGATCACCTTCGTCGTCGTCTCCAACGCGGTCTTCGGCTGGATCAAGGCCGGGCAGAAGAGCGGCTTCGGCGAGCGCTACTTCTCGGTCGACTTCGACCGTACCGACCACGCCCGCGTCGCCGAGGCCTTCGGCGTTAAGGCCTGGAAGGTCGAGGACCCGGTCGAGCTCCAGGCGACGCTCAAGCGCGCGATCGAGACCGCTGGGCCGACCCTGGTCGACGTGATCTCGCAGCCGCTGCACGAGGCGAGGGCACCCGTCTCCGAGTGGGTCGCGTGAGCGTCGCCACCGGCGGCAAGGCGATCTACGGCGCCGCGCTCGGCATCTTGATGCTGGAGGCGCGTTTCCCTCGCATCCTGGGCGATATGGGCAATGCGCGCACTTGGCCCTTTCCGGTTCTCTATCGGGTGGTGCGCGATGCCTCGCCCGAGCGTGTCGTGCGCCGGCGGGCGGAGGGTCTGCTGCCGGCCTTCCTCGACGCCGCGGAAGAGTTGGTACGACTCGGCGCCGACGGCATCACCACCAATTGCGGCTTCCTGTCGCTCTTCCAGGCCGAGATCGCCAAGCGCGTGAAGGTGCCGGTCGCGACATCGAGCCTGATGCAGATCCCGGCCGTGCAGGCTCTCCTGCCGCCGGGCAAGCGCGTCGGCGTGCTGACCGTCGATGCGCGTTCCCTGACCACCGATCACCTGAAAGCCGCCGGCGTGCCCGCCGACACGCCGGTCATGGGCACCGAAGGCGGACGGGAGTTCACCCGCGTCCTGATCGGCAACGAGGAACGGCTCGATGTCGCCACGGCCGAACAAGATCTGCTCGACGCCGGCCGCGCTCTGGTCGCGAAGCATCCCGAGGTCGGCGCGGTCGTGCTGGAGTGCACGAACATGGCGCCCTACTCGGCAGCGCTCCGGCGCGAACTCGGCATCCCGATCTACGATATCGTCGGCTTCATCACCTGGTTTCACTCAGGCCTGGAGCCGAAGCGCTTTTCCCAGAGCTGACGATAGGCGGCCTCCAGCTCGCCCGCTTGGATCGGCACGACCTCGCGAGCCGGCAAGGTCCGGCCGATCGCATCGGCAGCGATCTCGACATAGCTCTCCGCATCCGGCGCGATCAGGTCTTCGAGGCCTGAGCGCGCCAGCAACGATAGCGACTGGCGTGACAGCGGACGGCTTCCGCCCAGGGTGACGACCGGCACGCCAACCGAGAGCGCCTCCCAGGTGGTCATGCCGCCGGCGAAAGGGAATGGGTCGAGGGCCACGTCGATCTCGCCATAGGTCTGCAGATGATCTCCCTGCAAGAGGGCGGTGCGCAGATCCAGGCGGTCGGCCGCGATGCCATGTGCGCCGAACGCGTCGATGACGAGCGAGCGGATCGCCGGCCGCCCGAGGTCTGCCGCCTGCATCAGCAGTCGTGACTCCGGCACCCGGTGCAGGAGCCGCGCCCAAAGCCGGGCCACGCCCGGCGACAGCTTCACCAGCTTGTTCAGCGAGCCGAAGACCGGCGGCCCGGAGCGCGCCCGACGCATGGCAAGCCTCGGTGCCGGCAAACGGCCTGATGGCAGCCGCAGCACGCTTTCCGTGAAGTGCGCGTCGGTCGGCGCTTCCCAGGGATCGGACAGAACGGCATCCATCGCCGCCATGCCCGTGGTCGCGCCATAGCCGAGAAAGGAAATCTGGACCGGAGCCGGTCTTCTCGCGAAGGCGAGCAGCCGGTTGTCCCAGGTATGGCCGGCAAGATCGACGAGAACATCGACCTCGTCCGCGCGGATACGATCGGCGAGCGCCTTGTCGTCGAGATCGGCCACGCGATGCCAGGTATCGACGCCGCTCCGCAACGGCGCCGTCACCTCGTCCTCGGCGAGCCGATCCGAATAGACGCCGATCTCCAGACGCGCGCGGTCATGCGCCGGCAAGGTCTTGGCCAGAAGGCGGCCGACCGGATGGCGGCCGAGATCGGCGGAGAAATAGCCGATGCGGAGGCGATCGCGCTTCCGAGGCCGGTGATCGTGGCGAGGCAGATCATCGGCATGCCGCCGCGCCCAGGCCCGGTGCGCTTCCACGAGGCGCGCGTCGTCGATGTCCGGGTCGAACTGCGCGAGATAGAGAGCCGCGCTTTCGAGCACAGGCTGGCCGGTGTCAGCGAAGGGATCGAGACACGCTTCAGCCAGATCGACGCGGAGTGAGGACGCGCGCCTGGACGCGGCATCGGAGGGAAGACCGAGCGCCTTCAGGAGATCGGCCCGCCAGGCAAGGCACAGCGGATCGTCTGGCCGGCGCTTGAGTCCGCGCTCGGCGAGGTCGAGCGCTGCAAGGCGCCGCGCGGCGAGGTGGAGACGGCGGGCGGCCGACGCCATGACCTAGCGACGAGCGTCGTGCTCCCTCTCCCGGCTGCGAAGCAGACGGGGGAGGGTCGGGGTGGGGGCCCGAGCGGAGCGAGGGTGGCGGCATTCCCGGCAGCATTGTCCGCCACCCTCGTTCCGCTCGGGCCCCCACCCTGCCCTCCCCCGCGCCTTCGGCACGGGAGAGGGTTCCGAAACGAGCCTCACGTTTCCTGCCCGCCGATCCAGGTCCGCAGCACGTGCAGCCCGTCGTCGAGGAGCACGAGATCGGCGCGCTGGCCGGCGGCGATGCGGCCGCGGTCGGTGACGCCGATCGCTTGTGCCGGATAGAGCGAGGCCATGCGCAGCGCCTCCTCGCGCTCGAGGCCGAGCATGTCCACCGCATTGGCGACGGCGCGCGCCATGTCGAGATCGGCGCCGGCGAGCGTCCCGTCGGCGCCGACGAGCCGGCCGCCTTCGGACCGGATCTTCCGCCCGCCGAGATCGAAGGCCTCAGGACCGCCGGCTGCCGGCGGCATCGCGTCGGTGACCAGGATCATCGTCCCACGCGGCTTGGCTGCGATGACAGCACGCAGCGCCGCCGGATGGACATGATGCCCGTCGACGATAAGGCCGCACCACGCTTCTTTGCGATCGAGCGCGGCGCCGACCATGCCCGGCGCGCGCGAGGCGAGCGGTGTCATCGCGTTGAAGAGATGGGTGACGCCGGCGACACCCCTTCGGAAGCCGAGCATCGCCTGGTCATAGCCGGCATCGGTGTGGCCGGCAGCGACGACGACGCCGGCCTTCGTCAGCTTCTCGATCAAACCTTCCGGCGCTTCCTCCGGCGCAAGCGTCAGCAGCGTGCGACCGACCGGCAGCTTCGAGAGGATCGCCCTGTCCGACTGGTTCGGCGTCCGGATGTGCCGCGCATCGTGGATGCCGCGCTTGGCGGGGCTGAGGAACGGCCCCTCAAGGTGGAGGCCAAGCAGTCCTGGCAACTTGGCCGCCAAGGCCTCGCGCGTCGCCTTCACGGCCGCCGCCATCTTCTCGGTCGTGTCGCTAATGAAGGTGACGAGGAACCCGGTCGTGCCGAAGGCGCGGTGCGCGCCGCCGATGGCACGGATCGCTTCGACCGTCGGCGTCGCATTGAACAGCACGCCGCCGCCGCCGTTCACCTGCAGGTCGATGAAGCCCGGAGCCAGCAGGCCGCCACCGAGTTGAACGCGCTCGGCCTTGGTCGGAATCCTAGATTCGGGCACAACCGCAGCGACGTGCGCCCCGTCGACCAGCACCGCCAGGCCCGAGCGGGTCGTCTCACCGTCGAAGACCTTGCCACCCGAAAGCGCCTTCACAGGGTTTCCGTCACCTTCTTGAGATGCCGCGGACGGTCGGGATCGAGGCCGCGCGCTACCGCCTTCCGCGCGACCCAGGGATAGAAGACCTGCGCCTGAAGGATCAGGTCGAGCGCCGGATGGATCGCTTTGGCGCCGGTCGGCACGCGGGTCACGGTGGCTCCCTTCGCCGCGAGCGCCGCCAGTGTCTCCTCCATCGACGCGCGCGCTTCGTCGTCCTGGACGAAGGCCAGCACCGGAAAGCCGGGCTCCACCAGCGCCACCGGGCCGTGCAGCACCTCGGCCGCCGAATAGGCCTCGGCATGGAGACCGAGCACCTCCTTGAGCTTGAGCGCCGCTTCCGAGGCGATGGCGAAGCCGGGGCCGCGGCCGACGACGAACAACGAGGTCGCACGGCCGAGGGAGTAATTCCAAGGCGTCCGCGCCGCCTCCTGCAGGGCGCCGGGCAGGCGATCCAGCGCCTGGATCAGCGCAATGTCGTCGGCCCAGCCGGCGACGAGCTGGGCGAGCGCCGAAAGCGAGGCGAGAAAGCTCTTGGTCGCGGCGACGCTGGTCTCGGGCCCGGCAGCGAGCGGGAGTACCGCATCCGACGCTTTCGCCAACGGCGAGTCGAGATCGTTGACCAGCGCCAGCGTCGTCGCGCCGGCGGCCCTCGCCGCTTCGGCCTGCTTGACGAGGTCGGGGCTGCGCCCGGACTGCGAGACAGCGAAGAACAGCGCGCCGTCGAGTTTCATCCTCGCCTTGTAGAGCGTGGCGACGGCCGGCGCGGTGGCAGCGGTGAAGAGTCCGAGCCTTGTTTCGATCAGGTACTTGCCGTAGCGCGCCGCATGCGATGACGAGCCGCGCGCGGCGCTGACCACGAAACGCGGCGGCGACGCCTTAAGGTGACGCGCGATCTCGGCGACCGCCGCTCGGTTGCGGGCAAGCTGATCGGCGATCCGGTCGGGCGCTTCCAGCGCCTCGGTCAACAGGCGAGGGGCGAGGTTTTGTGGCATTCCGAGCGGATGGTAGCATGCGCGCCCTACCGAATCCGGGAGTCGCATGTCTACCGAATCCGTCGGCGCTCGCTATCGCGGCCTGGATGCCTGGCCGAGCCGCGACATCCTGGATGTCTTCATCGAGGGTCAGATGACGGCGATTGCCGCTGTGCGCGCTGCCGCGGCCCAGATCGAGGCCGCCGCCGAGGCCGTGACTGTGCGGATGAGGGCCGGCGGCCGGCTCGTCTATGTCGGCGCCGGTACTTCCGGCCGGCTCGCGCTCCTCGACGGCGTCGAGCTGATGCCCACCTTCGACTGGCCGGACGACCGTGTCGTCTACCTTATCGCCGGCGGCGAGAAGGCGCTGACCCGCGCCGTCGAAGGCGCCGAGGATGACCGCGATGCGGGCAAGCGCGACATCCTGAACGCGAGGGTCGACGCAAAGGACGCCGTGATCGCGGTTGCCGCCAGCGGCACGACACCCTATACGATCGCTGCACTCGAGGCTGGCCGCGCCGCCGGTGCGCTCGGCATCGGCATCGCCAACAACGCAGCGGCGGCGCTTCTGACTGCGGCGGAGCTGCCGATCCTGCTCGATACCGGACCGGAGGCGATCGGCGGCTCGACCCGGATGAAAGCCGGCACGGCGCAGAAGGCGACGCTCAACCTGCTGTCATCCCTGGTGATGACCAGGCTCGGCCGCGTCCATGACGGTTATATGGTCGACCTCCGCGCCACCAACCTCAAGCTCAGGAAGCGCAGCGAGCGGATGCTGATGGACATCGCCGACGTCGGCGCTGAAACCGCGCGCGACGCGCTTCGGCGCTGCAACGGCAAGGTGAAGCCCGCCGTGCTGGTGGCGAAAGGCCTGACGCCGGATGCCGCCGAACGCGCGCTCGCCCAGGCAGGCGGCAGCCTCCGCCAGGCGCTCAAAGCCATCGCATGAACCGCCACGAACGGCGGGCGCAGGCGAAGCAGGGCAGGGCCGATCCTCGGCTTCAGCAGGGGCTTGCCGCCTTCCAAGCCGGGCGCCTCGACGAGGCGCAGGCGGTCATGGCGGCGGTTCTGGCGAAGAGCCCGCGCGAGCCGACGGCGCTGCATATCGCCGGCCTGATCGCCTTCCAGCAGGGCGACCCGGACAAGGCCATGGCCCAGCTCGGCGCCGCAGTGAAGGCGAAGCCGGATTATGCCGAGGCGCAAAACAATTTCGGTCGGCTGCTCCTGATGCTCGACCGCCCGGCCGAAGCGGCGGATCGATTCAAGGCAGCCCTGCGGCATGTGCGCGACGTCGCCGAGATCCACGCCCATCTCGGGGAGGCGCTGCTGGCCGAACGCCAGCTCGGCAGCGCGTCGAGCTCCTTCCAGCGCGCGCTGGTCCTCGACCCGCGCCAGGTCTCGGCCCTCGCCGGGCTCGGCACGATCTCAACCGCGCTCGGACGGGGCAGCGACGCGCAGCGCTGGCACGCGGCGGCGCTTGCGCTCTTCCCCGGCTTCTCGCCGAGCTTGCGCGGCCTCGGCGAGGCCCGTCTGATTTCCGGCGATGCCGCCGGCGCAGTAAGCGGCTTCGAGGCGGCGCTGAAGGCGATGCCGCAGGATCTGGCGCTGCTCGGCAATCTCGCTGTCGCCTGGCGCGAGGCTGGGCGGCTCGACCGCGGGCTTGCCTATCAGCGGCGCATCCTGGCGCTGCAACCGGCGACCGGGGAGGCGCTCGGCCATTTGTCGCAAGGACTCTTCGTGCTCGGCCGCGCAGGACCCGCCCTCCTCTTTGCCCGGCGCCGCCTCGCGACCGAGAGCGGCGAGATCGCGCGGAAGGCTGTCCGGGCGACGATGCTGTATGCGCCCGACCTCGATCCGATCGCCGCCTCCGCCATGCGGCGACGCCTTGCACCCGTGAGCGTCGAGATGCCGCGCTGGCGCAACGCTCCCGATCCCGCTCGGCCGCTTCGCGTCGCCTACCTCTCCTCCGATATGCGCGATCACCCCGTCGCACGCAGCCTCCTGCCGCTGATCGCGGGCCACGACCGCGCCGCTATCCAGACGCATCTCTATGGCGAGGTCGCGCGCGAGGACGCCGTGACCGAGCGGTTCAAGGCGCTCTGTCCCTGGCGCTCAACCATCGGCCTCGACGACGAGGCGCTGGCCAGGTCGATGCGCAAGGACGGGATCGACATTGCCGTCTTCGTCGCCGGCTCTTTCGACGCCAATCGTCTCGAGGCCGCCGCCCGGCGCTGCGCGCCCGTGCAGATCAGCCTGCATGACGGGGGGACCAGCGGCATCGCCGCCGTCGATGCGCTGATTGCCGACCGCTGGCTCGTGACGCGCCGCGAGCGCGACCGGTTCAGCGAGCGCGTTTTTTCCTGCCGGATCTCTACCTGCACCAGCCGATCGCCGACGCCCCCGATCCGGCCATGCCCGACGGCCCACCGGTCTTCGCCGCCGCGGCGAACCCGGCCAAGCTCGCCCGCGAGACTCTGTCGCTCTGGAGGCAAGTCCTGGAGGCGGTGCCCGACTCGCGTCTTCGGCTCCGCTATCGAGCCGCGTTCGAGGATGCGAGCCTCAAGGCAGAGATCGCCGCGGCGCTGCCGGAGGGTCGCATCGTGTTCGCTCCCGGTGAGGTTAGCGCGGCCGCGCACCTCGCTTTCTACCGCGAGGCCCATGTCGTGCTCGACACCTGGCCCTTCTCCGGCTCGACCTCGAGCTTCGAGGCGCTGTGGATGGGGGTGCCCGTGGTGACGCTTGCCGGCGACTCGATGGCCGAACGCTGGAGCGGCGCGCTGCTTCGTGCCATCGACCGGAGCGACTGGATCGCCCACGACAAGGCTGCCTATGTCGCGGTCGCGGCCGCTCTGTCCGGCGATCGCGACCGTCTATCGAGGGAACGGCGCGCGCTGCGTGCGGCACTGGCACCCCTGACCGACGGCAGGCGGCGCGCAGCGCAGATCGAACGTCTCTACCGCGCCCTCTGGCGCCGCTGGTGCAAGTCGGCGGCTTAGGCCGCCTGTTTCATCGGCCCCTTGATCAGGGCCTCGGCGATCTGGATCGCATTGAGCGCCGCCCCCTTGCGGAGGTTGTCGGCGACGACCCACATCGAGAGTCCGTTCTTGATCGTCGGATCGCGACGGACGCGGCTGACATAGACATTGTCCTCGCCGGCGGCCTCGACCGGCGTGACGTAGCCTTCATCGACGCGACGGTCGATCACGCTGACGCCGGGCGCTTTCCTCAGCGCCTCGCGGGCCGTCTTCTCGTCGATCGCATGCTCGAGCTCGACATTGACCGCCTCGGCATGCCCGATAAAGACTGGCACGCGCACGCAGGTCGCGGAAACCTGGATGTCGCGGCCGAGGATCTTCTTGGTCTCGGCGACCATCTTCCATTCCTCCTTGGTCGAGCCGTCTTCCATGAAGACGTCGATGTGGGGAATGACGTTGAAGGCGATCTGCTTGGTGAAGCGCTCCTTGACCACGGGATCGTTCACGTAAATGGCGCGGGTCTGGTTGAAGAGCTCGTCCATCGCCTCGCGGCCGGCGCCCGAGACCGATTGGTAGGTGGCGACGACCACGCGCTTGACCCGGGCAAGATCGTGCAGCGGCTTCAGCGCCATCACCATCTGGATGGTCGAGCAGTTCGGGTTGGCGACGATATTGCGCTTGCCGAAGCCGGCAAGCGCCTCCGGATTCACCTCCGGCACGACGAGCGGCACGTCGGGCTCCATCCGGAAGTGCGAGGTATTGTCGATCACCACCGCCCCGGCCTTGGCCGCGCGCGGGGAGTGAACGGCCGAGACCTTGGCGCCCGGCGAGGACAGGACCAGGTCGATGCCCTTGAAGTCGAAGGTGGCGAGGTCGCGGACCTTGAGCGTGTGATCCTCGCCGTAGCTGACCTCGCGGCCGATCGACTTGGACGAGGCCAGGGCCACCACCTCGTCCGCTGGGAACTTGCGCTCGGCGAGCGTCTGCAGCATCTCCCGCCCGACATTGCCGGTCGCGCCGACGACCGCCAGCTTGTAGCCCATAAGATCCTCGATTCGTTCACGGGCTATCTAGAGCCCCGCACCGGCCGAGGCAAGGTGACAAGGACCGCCAAACCGGGAAGAATTGCTTCATGGACGGTCGATCGCCCGACTACACGTCGTTCTGGCCCCGGTATCTCCGCGAGCACAGCCGTCCCGGGACCCGTGCGCTGCATTATGTTGGCACGGCTCTCGCTCTGATCTTGCTCGCCTCGGCCGCGATCCTCGGCGACTGGCGCCTGCTCCTCGCAGCGATCGTCGCCGGCTATCTCTTCGCCTGGGTCGCTCATGCCGCGGTCGAGCGCAACCGGCCGGCGACCTTCACGCATCCCTGGTGGTCGCTGATATCCGACTTCCGCATGTTCGGGCTTTGGATCGGCGGGCGGCTGAAGCCGCACCTCGACGAAGCCGGCCGGGAATAGAACGTTTGGGGAAAAGAGCCTTGCGAAGAGCGGGTTTCCTATGGTTTCTTCGCCCACCCTTCTCGCCCGCTGGGACGATGAATGCCTGTCCCGTTGGGGTTGAACATCCGGACCTTGGTGGTGGACCGCAGCCCGGCGGTGATCCAGGAGATCAGCGATGTCTTCAAGGCCTCGCGCCTGGGTCAAATCGACGGCGCCGGATCGGTCGACGCGGCACGCTCCCGATTGACCGAAGGCCCGCAGAAATACGACCTCGCGATCGTCGAGTTCGGCGACCAGGGAGAGCTCGGCTTCGACCTCCTGAAGTGGATGCGGGCCGACACGGCCTCCGCCACGCCCGCGCTCCCGGTCATCGTCACCTCGCCGATCTTCACCGCCGAGCAGGTCAAGCGCTCGATCGATTGCGGTGCCGACTACTTCCTGACCAAGCCCTTCAACCGCGAAAGGCTGCTCGGCGCCGTGGCGCGGACCGCGGTCAAGCCGCGGCGGTTCTTCGTCACACCCACTTATGTCGGGCCGGACCGCCGCACGCGCGGTGACGCAGACAGCGTCGAGCGGCGCTTGACGACCGAGGCCCGCATCAGTCACGTCCGCGATCCCTATCGCTTCGCCGTCGACGACGGGGCGCTGGTGATCGCCTTCGAGCACCTGCCGGACGGCAAGCCGCGGGCGCTGCCGGCGGAGGCGGTGCGCAAGGCGATCGCTGCCGTCACCGCCTCCCGCGAGAAAGCGGCAGAGGCGATGACCGGCTATTCTGCGCGCCTCGACGGCGACTTCGACGAGTTCGGCCGCAACCCCTTCGGTCCCGGACGCGTCAAGATCAACGCGACGGCCACCCGGGCCGCCCAGGACTCCTCGGCCGACGGCTTCGTTCTGATGAGCACCGTGTCACGCTCGCTCGCGCACTACACGGGCGGCAATTATCTCGTCTCGGGACGGCTGATGGAGTTCATCAAGACGCACCTGATCGCCTTCCGCGCCGCCGTGAAGCACAAGATTCTTGACGACGGCGGAACTGTCGGCCGGGAGCTGATGGGCCTGGTGGCCCGCGCTCACAAGGTTTTCAGCGCAAAAGGCTGAGCCGGCTCGGCCGTTTCCTACATTGTTCCCGTCGCGACCCGCTTCTGCGCCGCCAGGTCCGCCTCGGTGCGCTTGCCTGCTTTTGCCGCGCCTTTGTAGAGCACCCCCAGCTGCGCCTCGGTGATGCGGCGGTGGCGCTCGACCGCCGCCGGATGCATGTCGCCCTCCGGCCTCTGCTCGTGGTCGAAATGGCCGTAGGAGTCCTTGCCGCGTGCGAGCGTCGCGCTGGTGCGATCGATACCGAGCTGCCTCAGTCGCGTCGGGATGTAGCGGATAGCGAAGCCGACGCGTGGAAGCTTGCTCCGGTTGACGCCGGAGCCATGGACCAGCAGCACATGGTGCAGCGACATCTCGCCGGGCTGGAGCACAATGTCGATCGCCTCGTTCTCGTCGACCTCGGCGGCGATCTCCTGCCCGCGCGAGAGCATGTTCGCCTCGTCGAACTTGTCTTCATGCGCGAGCTGTGCCTTGTGCGTGCCCGCGACCACGCGCATGCAGCCGGATTCGGGCGTGCTCGGCGTGAAGGCGACCCAGGCGGTAAGGACGTCGGGATCGGAGAGGCCCCAATATGTGGCGTCCTGGTGCCAGGACACATAGTTGCCGTCGCCCGGCCGCTTATTGAAGAAGCCGGCCGACCAGCAGAAGATGTCCGGCCCCAGGATCGGCTCGACCGCGTCCAGGATGCGATCGCTGGTGACGATATCGTAGAGCCAGGGAAAGAGCAGATGGCACTTCTGGTTGAGCCGTCCCTTGAAGGGACCGCCGAGCTTCTGCTCGGACTCGACCACACGCCGGGAGAGGCCGTCCGCCTCGTCCTGGGAGAAGGCGCGGATCGGGAAGTGGTAACCTGTCTCGTCGTACTTCGCGGCGTCGGCCGCGCTCAGCGCCAGGGGCATCTCGGCTTTCCTTTCGGAAGCTTACCCGCATAGTGCCGAGGCCGCGCGAAACGAGTCAAGGCGAAGGCGCCCTAGGCGAAGTCCTCCGCAAGCGCCGCGCGAACCGCTTCCGGCATTACGGCCAAGTGGCCGTATTCCGGGTGGCTGAAGCCGACCAGAATCTGCGTACCGGGCGTGCGAAAGCGTTCGATCTGCGGCCCGGCGAAGCCGAAGCGGATGAACTGAACGCTTGAGGCCTTGCCTTCGGCGGATGTGCGGTCTTGATCCTCCTCGGCCTTGCCGGGGATGCGCTCTCCGGCAACCTCGATGAACGCCGTCTCCTCGACACCGCCCAGCCGCGCCAGCACCCGCGCGCGCCTGAGCGGATCGTCGATCTCGAACATTACCGTCGCCACCAGCTCCTCGCCCTTCGGGATGAGCGGGTTGTAGGCGTCAAGCTCGCCTTGGATCTGCTCCTCCCCGCCCTGCTCGATGAAGAGCATCTCGTGGATCTGCGCCAGCATCGTCTCGTAGCATTCGAAATAGAACGTCGCGAACGGCCCGACCTCGAGCCGGCGGTTCTTCTTCAGGGAGACGATCTCCGCCCGCTTCTTCTTGCGAGCATCGGCATACTCGGCAGCCGGCAGGATGTCAGCGCGCGTAACTTCGCGTTTCATCAGGCGTTCGCAATCCCGTAGGCGCGGGCAAGGAGCTGGATCGGATGCAGCGCCTCGGCCGGAGGCTCGATGCCTTCCAGCCGCTCCATGCCCTGGAGGATGTGCTGCCCGGCGAGCGGGCACTCCGAGGCGACATGGCGGCGGCCGAGCTTGGCGAGCTGCTCCGCTGCAGGCTTGCCGACCTTGAGGGCGACCTCGAAGTTATCGAGCATGACGCCCCAAGAGCCGCCATGGCCCGAGCAGCGTTCCACCACCGCGACCTGCGTGCCCGGGATCAACCGGAGCATCTCGGCGGATTTCGGGCCCATGTTTTGCGCCCGTGCGTGGCAGGCAAGATGAACGGCAACGCCACCCTCGATCGGCGTCAGGCCCGGCGCCAGGCCTTCGCGCTTGGCGATGTCGACGACGTACTCACTGATGTCGAAAATCGCCTGCGAGAGCTTCTTTACGTCCGGATCGTCGGGCAGCAGCAGCGGCCATTCGAACTTCAGCATCAACGCACACGAGGGCACCAGCGCGACAACGTCGTAGCCTTGCTCGACATAGGGAAGCAGGGCCGCCGCGACGTTCTTCGCCTTCTTCGCCACGCGCGGAAGGTCTCCCTGCTCGAGCTGCGGCATGCCGCAGCATTCGGGGTAGGCGACCTCGCACTCGACGCCGTTGCGCGCGAGCACGCCCAGAGTCGCCTCGCCGATCGCCGGGTTGTTGTAGTTGACGAAGCAGGTGGCGTAGAGGACCGCCTTCCGGCCGCGCGCCGGCGCGCTCGCCGAGACTGCCGCCGGCGCCTCCTTCGCCCGCCTGACGAAGGTCTTGCTGTGGAACTTCGGCAGGTCGGCGTCACGATGCACGCCCGCAACCTTCTCCATCAGCGATCGCATCGGCCGGTTCCCGCGATCCGTCGCCCAGTTGGCCGCCGGCGCCATCAGGCCCGCGAGCTTGCCGTTACGGTCGGTCCGGCCGAGCTGGCCCTCCCGGAAGGGCCTGCCGCCCTTGCGCGCTTCGATCGCGCGGTGGCGCAACATCAGGTGCGGGAAGTCCAGATCCCACTCGTGCGGCGGCACGTAGGGACACTTGGTCATGAAGCAGAGATCGCAGAGCGTGCAGGCGTCCACGACCTTGCCGAAATCGCGGCTGTCGATGCCATGGACCTCGGCGTCTCCGGCGGCGTCGACCAGGTCGAAGAGTCGCGGGAAGGAGTCGCAGAGGTTGAAGCAGCGCCGGCAGCCGTGGCAGATGTCGAAGACCCGCCGCATCTCCTTCTCGAGCGCGGCCTCGTCGTAGAAGTCGGGGTCGGTCCAGTCGATCGGGCGGCGAACCGGCGCTTCGAGGCTGCCTTCGCGCATCATTGCGCTCCTTCGGATACAAAAAACGCGCGAGGGCCCTCCGGCCCTCGCGCGCCCTTTCAAGACTCAGGAAAGGCTGTCGAGGGCCTTCTGGAAACGGCCGGCGTGGCTCTTCTCGGCCTTCGCCAAGGTCTCGAACCAATCGGCGATCTCGGCTTGACCTTCCTCGCGCGCGGTCCGCGCCATACCCGGATACATGTCGGTGTATTCGTGCGTCTCGCCGGCGATCGCCGCTTTCAGGTTCTGCGCGGTCGAGCCGATCGGGAGGCCGGTCGCCGGATCGCCGGTCGCCTCGAGGAATTCGAGGTGCCCATGCGCGTGGCCGGTCTCGCCCTCCGCGGTTGAGCGGAACACCGCCGACACGTCGTTATAGCCTTCCACATCCGCCTTCTGGGCGAAGTAGAGATAGCGCCGGTTCGCCTGGCTTTCGCCGGCGAAGGCCGCCTTCAGATTGGCCTCGGTCTTGGAGCCCTTTAAGCCCGCCATCTTGTTCCTCCTGGAGCTGTCCGGGATGGCAGAGCGCCCTCCCTCCACGCCCAATCCTAGGAAGGAGGGGCGAACTCGTCAATAGTTTAGAATTAATCTAATAGACCCGCCAAAGCCCGACCGCAGAGGCTATCAGGCGCGCGGACGAAACCTGACAACGACGTCGACGCGCTCGATTTCGAGGCCGTCGGGTACTTCCGGGAGGCCGCTGACGGCCAATGTACCGGCCGGGATATCCGACAGATCGCCGGTGGCGACCGCCAGCACATGATGATGGTCGGAGGTATTGGTATCGAAGTAGGAGCGACCGGCCTCGACCACGACCTCGCGCAGCAGCCCGGCACGGGTGAACTGGTTGAGAGTGTTGTAGACAGTTGCCAGCGACACCGCGACCCGTGCGGTCTTGGCCTCGGCATGAAGCTGCTCGGCCGAGACATGGCGATCGCCGCGGCTGAACAGCAGGCGAGCCAGCGCCAGTCGCTGACGCGTCGGACGCAACCCGGCCCGCTTCAGCCGGTCCAGCGGCTCGGCATAGGGCCGCGACTCACTCGCCATGCTCATGAGCGAGATATGACGTGGCCCGCAGGTTTCGGCAAGTATGCCATCCTAGTCGCCCGTGGTCAGACGCTCGACGAGCTGGCCCACCGTCGGGATGAAGCCGCCGGCGTAGAAGGGGTCACGGGCGAATCGGAAAGCATTGTGGCCCGCGAACATCAGCTGGTGCTCGCAATCTTCGGAATGGCTGATCGCCTGCAGGGTCTTCTGGATGCAATAGGAGCGCGGATCGGCCTTCTTTCCGGTCGTCCCCTCCTCATTCTGCGCCCAGTTGGAGAAGCCGCAGGCCGAGAGGCAGCCCATGCAGTCGACCTGATCCCTGTGGATCGTCGCCGCCATCGGCCTGTCGACGAAGATCAGCGTCGAATCGGGCGTGCGCAGCGCCTCGGTGAAACCGTCGGCAACCCAGCCCCGCGCCCGCTCGGCGTCATGTGCGGTCAGAAACACCTCGCGCCCCCGCGCGCCCACCTTGAACGCGGTGTCGTGGTCCGCGACGGCATGCGTTTGATAGGCAACCTGGCGCTCCGAGCGAGCCTTGAGGTCCATCAGGAACGGGTTCTTCACCGCCGAGGAGTAGAAGCCGGTCGGGCTGAAGCGATTGAGCCAGATGTCGCCGTCCTTGAGCGTCATCAGCTTCCGCTTCCAGGCGTCTGAAATCGGGCTCTCGCGGGTCAGCAGCGGGCGCGTGCCGAACTGGAAGCCGATCTTCCCAATCTCGGGGTTGTCGAGATAGTGCTCCCACTCGCGCAGATACCAGACGCCGCCGGCCATGATGATCGGCGTCTCGATAAGGCCGACCTCGTTCATCACCTTGCGGAGCTCGCGCAGCCGCGGGAACGGGTCCTCGGGCTTCTCCGGGTCCTCGACGTTCGAGAGACCATTGTGGCCGCCGGCAAGCCACGGGTCTTCATAGACGACGGCGCCGAGCCAGCCGCGGAACTTGTGATAGGCACGCTTCCACAAGGCACGGAAGGCACGCGCCGAGGAGATGATCGGGTAGTAGTAGATGCGATAGCTCTCGCAGAGCTCGGCCAGGCGATAAGGCATGCCGGCACCGCAAGTGACGCCGTGGATCAAGCCTTTGGTGCCCTGCAGGATGCCGTGAAGCACCCGCTCGGCCGCGCCCATTTCCCAGAGCACATTCATGTGAATGCGGCCCTCGCCGCGCGACATCTCGTGGGCGATGCGGGCCTGGGTGATGCCGCCCTTGATCGAGGCGGCGATCAGCTCCTCATGGCGCTCGCGCCGCGTGCGGCCGTGATAGATCCAGGGTATGACATTGCCCTGCGCATCGCGCGAATCCGCATTCACGCCCGAGAAGGTGCCAATACCGCCGGCCGCGGCCCACGCGCCGGAACTCTCGCCGTTGGATACGGCAATGCCCTTGCCGCCCTCGATCAGAGGCAGCACCTCGCGCCCGGAAATGACAATCGGGCTCAGCGCCCTCATCTCGCCTCGATCCCTCGGCTCGCGCCCGGCCCGAAGGGGCCTGCGATCGGCTTTTATTATACTGCGCGCGCGCCGAGCCCAAGAACCTTCTCGGACCCGCAGATCGCCTACCCGAGCACAACTCGAGGGAAATAGAGGGAAACCACCCAGTTCGGCTGGTCGACGATCTCGCTGATGCGCAGATCGGCGCAGACGCTACAGAGCATATAGGCGTCGATCGCCGACATTCCGGTTCTTTTCGTCAGCAGGTCGATCATGCCCTGCACCGCGTCGCGCGCGCCGGTCATCAGGTCCGGCCCGACGCCCGTTGTGACCTCATAGCCGGCGCCGTCTAGATGGCGCGAGACCGGTCCCGGCGTGGTGAAGCGCGGCATCGCGAGGTTGGCGTCGCGCACGAGATCGAACCTGAGCGTGACCTCCATGGGGCTCTCGATCGCGGTGCCGCAGACCTCGCCATCCCCTTGGGCAGCATGGGTATCACCGACCGAGAAGAGCGCGCCCGGAACCGCGACCGGCAGGTAAAGTTCCGTGCCCGCCGCCATGTCGCGGATGTCCATATTGCCGCCGACCGGCCTCGGCGGAACGATCGAGTGCTGGCCAGGCTCGGCCGGCGCCACGCCGATGGTGCCGGCAAACGGCTTGAGAGGCACGCGCCCGCCGGGACCGTAGAGCGCCGGCGCAAGACCTGCCGCATCGTACTTCCAGATGTGGAGCGCCGGCTCCTTGAAGCGGTCGGCGAGAAGGCCGAAACCGGGAATATTGGCAGTCCAGCCCCAGCCCGAAGGCCGGAACGAGACGAGCGTCACCTTGAGCGCATCGCCCGGCCGGGCACCATCGATCAGAACAGGGCCGGTCACGGGGTTGACCTTGCCGAAATCCATCTTCGTCACATCGGCCAGCACCGATGTCGGCGAGAGCTGGCCGCCCGAGGCCTCGGCAACCTCGAAAGAGACGGTCTCGCCTGGCGCGATCGTCAGCACCGGCGGATTGGCATTGTTCCAGCCGAGGTGGCCTTGGTGCTTGTGCAAGGTGTGGCCGTGGCGATGCGCAGCCATGGCTTCCCCTTCACGATCTCGCCTTAAGGAACCGCGTGACATCCGTCAGTACCGGAGCGGTGCCGCGGAACAGCGGCGCCAGCGCGATCACGATACCCGCATGGCCGAGCCCTGAATACTCGATGGTCTCGACCGGGGCTCCGAGGTCGCGGAGCCGGCGGCCGAGGTTACGCGTGTTTCGCGGGTAGACGGTGCTGTCCACGTCGCCGGTCGCGAGCAGGACCGGCGGCGCATCGGCCCGGGCGAAGGTGATGGGCTGGGTTCGCGCCATGTCGGGGGCGGCGAAGATCGCCTGCAGGGTCTTCGAGGTCATCGGCAGGAAGTCATAGGGTCCGGCGAGGCCGACGACACCTCTGATCGCCGACGACGGCAGCCCCGCGGCAGCAGCGCGATCCGCATCGAGCGCCAGCATCACGGCGTTGTAGGCCCCCGCCGAATGGCCCATCAGGAAGAGCCGATCCGGATCGCCGCCATGCGAGGCGACCTCGCGATGAATCCAGGCGGCGGCCTCGGCCGTATCCTCGAGGAAGCCGGGAAACCCGACCTCGGGATAAACCCGATAGTCCGGCACGGCGACCACGAAGCCCTGCTCGACCAGGGCCAGCGCGGCGAAGCGGTAGTTGCCACGCTCGCCGCCCTCCCAGCCGCCGCCATAAAAGAAGATCACGACCGGCGCCGAGGTTTTCAGGTCCTTCGGCCGGTAAAGATCGAGGCGCTGACGGGCGCCGGGCCCGTATGAGAATTCGAGCCGGTCATGGGCAGGCTCGGGATTGGCCCAGTTCAGCAGGACCAGCGGCGAGCAGCCGGTGGCGAGAAGAGCCAGCACGGCGATCCCGAAGGCTGCGCGCAACGTCAGCCGCGTCGCTCGCTCAATCGGACTGCCGCGGCCCGGTCGAGCCGGTGCGATCGAGAAACCGTCGGAGCTCATCGGCCGCTTCATCCCCGATGATGAATCGGATCTGGGTTCCGTCCTCGCTCACTTTCACGACCTCGCCCTCGAGCTCGCGGCTGATGCCATCGATCTTGAGGGAGACCAGGGTGCCGACCTCGCGGTTGACGGCCAGGTCCATCTTGGCGCCACCCAGCGAGAGATTGACAATGCGCGCCGGTTCGCGGCGCCCCAAGAAGCCCGCCTCGGCCGGCACGTCGACCTCGAAACGCTCGTAGCGCCGCCGGTTGCCGAGCGCCGTCGCGCGCACGGTCCGCACTAGCCGGGTCTTCACCTCGTGAACGTCCTGAACCGAGCGCTGGGTCATGGCATGGAGCCCACCCGACAGGCTGCGAAGGATCTCTGCCATCGCTACCCGCTCCGCCATCGCGATCCGGTCGCCGCCATCGTCGGCGATCCTTAGCGCCTCGGCATGCCGGACCGTCCGATCGGCGAGCAGGGTCAGCTCCTGCGCCATCTCGCTGACACGGTCGGCATGCGCGGAGACCGGCTGGAATACCCGCTCGAGCTCGCGATCGACGGCATCGGCCATCGCCGCCGCGTCGCGCCTGAGCTGTTCCTCGCGCACGGTCATCGTCCCGGCACTCTAGCCGAAAGCGCACAGGGCGCCTATAGAAGGCCCGCCCATGACAACGATGCCTCGCCCCGAGATCCGCCTTCTGCCGGGTCGCCACAAGCGGCCGCTCGAAGGCCATCCCTGGATCTACTCGAACGAGGTCGAGTTGTCGGCCGCCGCCAAGGCGCTGCCGCGGGGTACGGTTGCCCGCTTCGTCAGCCACGACAGCCGACCGCTGGGCGTGGGTTTCTTCGATCCGCACTCGTTGATCGCCGGGCGCCTTCTGGAACGCGATGCCGATGCCTCGATCGATACGGACTGGCTAAGCCGCCGGATCACCTATGCATCAGTCCTTCGCCAACGACTCTTCGCCGGACCCTGCTACCGCCTGATCCATGCCGAGGCCGACGGGCTTCCCGGTACGGTGATCGATCGTTTCGGCGATGTGGTCGTAGCGCAGATCAATTCAGCCGGAATGGACCGGCTCTCGGACGCCCTCGTCGAGGCGATCGACGCGGCGCTCGCGCCAAGCGCGATCGTGATCCGGAACGACAGCGCGCTCCGCTCGGTTGAAGGCTTGTCGGAAGGCGTGCGCATCGCCAAGGGCGCAATCGACGGGCCGGTACGCTTTGAGGAGAACGGCGTCGCCTTCCTCGCGCATGTGACTGAAGGGCAGAAGACCGGCTGGTTCTTCGACCAGCGCGATCATCGTCGAGCGGTCGCCGCGCTTAGCTCCGGCCTGAGCCTGCTCGACGTCTACACGCATACCGGCGGCTTCGGCCTGCAGGCTGCGGCAGCGGGCGCAACCGAGGTCGTGCTGGTCGACCGCTCGGAGCTCGCGCTCGATCTGGCCAAGCGTGCCGCCGACCTCAACGGGCTCGGCCCGCGCTGCCGTTTCGTCCAGGCGGAGGCGTTCCGCGATCTGGAGCGCCGAGCGGGGGCCGGCGAGCGCTTCGGCATCGTCGTCGTCGATCCTCCGGCTTTCGTGAAGTCGAAGAAGGACCTCGCGACCGGCCTCAAGGGCTATCGCAAGCTCGCCGAGATGGCGGCACGCCTGGTCGCGCCCGGCGGCTTCCTCTTCGCCGCGTCGTGCTCGCACAACGTCGACCCGCCATCGTTCCTGGCCGAGGTCACGCGCGGAATCGGACGCGCCAGGCGATCGGGCCGCATCCTTCGGCAGGCCGGCGCCGCCGCCGACCATCCGGTGCATCCCATGCTCCCAGAATCGGCCTACCTCAAGGGCGTCCTGCTCCAGCTCGACTAACGCGCGGCGAGGATGAAGAGCCGCCTGAACGGAAACAGTGTCGAGCCGTCGGCTTCGCGCGGATAGGCGGCCCTCAGGCCCTCGCGATACTTCTCGACGAATTGCGAACGCAGCGTCTCGTCCAGCGCGTCGAGCACGGGGCGGAGCGCCGTGCCCATCGTCCAGTTCAGCACCGGATCGTCGCCGGCGAGCGCCTGCAGGTAGTCGACCTCCCAGATGTCGAGCTTGGCCGTGATCGGTTTCAGCATCCGCCAATAGATGCCAGGCGCATCGACCGGGTCGTGGCGGAGCTTGCCGGCGAGCGGCCCCTTGAACGGCGCCTCATCGGACAGGCGTTGAATGATCCGGTGCGAGGGCTGGTCGTGGTTGTGCGGCATCTGGACGGCAAGGACGCCACCTCCGGCCACCTGACCGACGAGCCGCGGGAACAGGCGCGCGTGGTCTGGCAGCCATTGCAGGCAGGCGTTGGAGAAGAGGAGGTCGACCGGCGGCAAGGCCGTCCAGCTTGCGACGTCGCTCTCGACGTACTCGGCGCGGCCGTTCAACGCTCGCGACTTCTTCAGCATATCCGGCGAAGAATCGAGGCCGACGACCTCGGCGCCCGGCCATCGTGCGGCCAGCATCTCGGTGATCTCGCCGGCACCGCAACCGAGATCGGCGATGCGCCTCGGATCGATGTCCGGAATGCGCCCGATCAGATCGAGCGCAGGCCGAAGACGATGATCGCCGAACTTCGCGTACTGGGCCGGGTCCCAGCTCGGCATCAACGCTTGGCGTCGAGCTTGTCGTAGCCGCGGCGGATCAGGCCCATGATGAAGAGGACGGCGAAGCCGGCATAGAGCACGCCCGCGATATAGGCGCCCTGGCTATGCGCATGCGAGGCGATGACGAGCGCATAGAGCGCCGTCGCTGCGATGATCCCGCCCAGAATCCAAGGTCCCGTTCCAGCCACCGTCTCGTCTCCCCTCAAGGTCGGTCTAACGTCGTGCCACCATCAGCTTCTTGATCTCGGCGATTGCCTTCGCCGGGTTCAGGCTCTTGGGGCAGGTCCGGGTGCAGTTCAGGATCGTATGGCAGCGATAGAGGCGGAACGGGTCCTCGAGCGCATCGAGGCGCTCGCCCGTCGCCTCGTCGCGTGAATCCGCGATCCAGCGATAAGCCTGGAGCAGGATCGCCGGCCCCAGATAGCGGTCGCCGTTCCACCAGTAGGAGGGACAGCTGGTCGTGCAGCAGAAGCAGAGGACGCATTCCCAAAGGCCGTCCAGCTTAGCCCGCTCCTCTGGGCTCTGCAGGCGCTCGGAATCCGGCGGAGCTGCCGACCCGGATTGCAGCCATGGCTGGATCGAGGTGTATTGCGCGTAGGGCACCGAGAGATCCGGCACGAGATCCTTAATCACCGGAAGGTGCGGCAGGGGATAGACGTCGATGGTCCCTTTCACCTCGTCGATCGGCTTCAGGCAGGCCAGCGTGTTGGTGCCGTCGATATTCATCGAGCAGGAGCCGCAGATGCCTTCGCGACAGGAACGGCGGAAGGTCAGCGTCGAGTCGATCTCGGTCTTGATCTTGATCAGAGCGTCCAGGACCATCGGCGCGCACTGGTCGCGGTCGATCTCGAAGGTGTCGAGGCGCGGATTGGCGCCAGTGTCGGGGTCCCAACGATAGACGCGGAAGGTCGCGACCCGCTTGGTCCCGTCCGGCGCCTTGTGGGTTTTGCCGTCCGTGACTTTCGAATTCCGAGGCAGGGTAAATTCAGCCATGGCCGGGCCTCTCTAGTAGACCCGCGCCTTGGGCGGGATCACCTGGGTCTCGTTGGACAGCGTGTACATATGGACGCCGCGGTAATCGAGCGTCACCTTGCCGTTGGCGCCCAGCCAGGAAAGCGTGTGCTTCATCCAGTTGACGTCGTCGCGCTCCTGGAAGTCGCCGCGGGCATGCGCGCCGCGGCTCTCCTTCCGGGCCTCGGCGGCGGCGAGGATGACGGTCGCCTGGCCCATCAGGTTGTCGAGCTCGAGCGCCTCGACCAGGTCCGAGCTCCAGATCATCGAGCGGTCGGCGATGCTGAGTTCGCCCATGCTGGCGGAGATCTCGCGCATCTTGGCGATGCCGGCTTCGAGCGTCTTCTGCTCGCGGAAGATTCCGGCATGCACCTGCATGCAGCGCTGCATGTCCAGGCGGATGCGACCGCCCGAGAGCTTGCCCTTGGCGTTGCGGATTCGGTCAAGGCGCGCGAGCGCCCGATCGCCGGCAGAGGCCGAGAGCGGCTTGTGCGCCTGGCCCGGCTTCACGATCTCGGCCGCGCGATGCGCAGCGGCGCGACCGAAGACCACCAGGTCGAGGAGCGAGTTGGTGCCGAGACGGTTTGCGCCATGGACCGAAACCGACGCGGCCTCGCCGATCGCCATCAGGCCGGGGCAGACGGCTTCGGGGTTGTCCTTGGTCGGCCTCAGGGCCTCGGCGTGGTAGTTGGTCGGCACGCCGCCCATGTTGTAATGCATGGTCGGCTGGACCGGGATCGGCTCGCGCGTGACATCGACACCGGAGAACACCCGCGCGGTTTCGGAGATACCGGGCAGCCGCTCGTGCAGCACCTTGGGATCGAGGTGCTCCAGGTGGAGCATAATGTGGTCCTTGTCCGGACCGCAGCCGCGGCCCTCGTTGACCTCCACGGTCATCGCGCGGCTGACGACATCGCGACTGGCAAGGTCCTTGGTCGAGGGCGCGTAACGCTCCATGAAGCGCTCGCCTTCGGCGTTCGAGAGATAACCGCCCTCGCCGCGAGCTCCTTCGGTGATCAGGCAGCCGGCGCCGTAGACGCCGGTCGGGTGGAACTGTAGGAACTCCATGTCTTGAAGCGGCAGCCCGGCGCGCAGCACCATGCCGTAACCGTCGCCGGTGCAGGTATGCGCCTGAGTCGTCGAGAAGTAGACGCGGCCGCCGCCGCCGGTCGCCAGCACCGTCATGTGCGCGCGGAAGCGGTGGATGGTGCCGTCGTCGAGGTTCCAGGCCATGACGCCGCGACAGACGCCCTCCTCATCCATGATCAGGTCGAGCGAGTAGTACTCGACGAAGAACTCGGCGCCGTGGCGGAGGCTCTGCTGGTAGAGAGTGTGCAGGATTGCGTGGCCGGTGCGGTCGGCGGCGGCGCAGGCGCGCTTGGCGAGGCCTTTGCCGCCTTCGAGCGTGTGGCCGCCGAAGGGGCGCTGGTAGATCTTGCCCTCGGGCGTGCGCGAGAAGGGCACGCCGAAATGCTCAAGCTCGATCACCGCCGGAATCGCGTTCCGGCACATGTATTCGATCGCGTCCTGATCGCCGAGCCAGTCGGAGCCCTTGACCGTGTCGTACATGTGGTAGCGCCAGTTGTCGCCGTCGCCCATGTTGTCGAGAGCGGCGCCGATGCCTCCCTGCGCCGCGACCGTGTGGCTGCGAGTCGGGAAGACCTTGGTGACGCAGGCGGTCTTGAGGCCGGCAGCGGTCATGCCGAGCGTCGCGCGCAGACCAGAGCCTCCGGCACCGATGACGACGACGTCGTAGGTGTGGTCGACGATCTTGTATGCCTGGGCCATGACCTACTCCCCGAAGGAGATCTTGCAGACGGCGAAGACGCCGGCGACGCCGAGCGCGACCGTCGTCAGGCCGAGCAGCATCAGGAGCGCGACCTTGAGCCCCTCGGCATGAACGTAGTCCTCGATCACCACCTGCAGGCCGAGCTTGCCGTGCCACAGGCCGGCGATGAGGAAGAGGATCATCGGCACCGCGCCAGCGGGCGACGCGATCCAGATATAGGCCCGCTCCCACTCCGCACCGGCCATCGAGACGAGCGCCGCGGCGAACCACAACGACAGCGGGATCAGGGCGACGGCGGTCGCGCGCTGCATCCACCAATGCTTGGTGCCGTGCTTGGCCGAGCCGAGGCCGCGGACGCAGGCGATCGTCGAGCGCATGGTCATGGCGATCTCCCCTCCTTCAGCGAAGCCCGTGGAGCCCGGCGATCCAGGCAAGCGTCGTGAGCCCGAGCGAGACCACGATCACGACCCAGCCCGAGGCGTAGAACTGCTTGATCTCGAAACCGTAGCCCATGTCCCAGACCAGATGCCGGATACCGTTGGCGAGGTGATAGAAGAGGCAGAAGGTCCAGACGAAGAGACAGAGATAGCCGAGCCAGGAGCCGGCGATCGCTTGCGCCGTCTCGAAGGCGTCCGGGCCGTTGGCGAGCGCCAGCAGCCAGAAGACCAGAGCCACGGCGCCGCCCGAGAGCACGATCCCGGCCGCGCGATGGGTGATCGACAGCACCGTGGTGATTTGCGGCTTGTAGACCTGGAGATGCGGCGACAGCGGCCGCTGGGCGGATGCCATGGGTTCCCCCGGGACGGAGAGAGACGCGCCCTCGCGCGCCAGAAATCCTTGATATCTTTTGAGATATACCGCTTGACGCTGGCCGTCAACGGCTGGGCGCCGGTCGCGGGAGCCTGACGCCGAAGCCGGCGAGAATACCGAAGGTCCCGAGGCCGGCGCCGACGGCGAGCGCGAGCGCGATCGGCCCGACAATGGCCTCCGCACCCGCAGTCGGCGCGAATCCGGCCAGGTTGGCGACGAGCCCGGCGATCGCCGATCCGAGGGCGAAGCCGCTGGAGAGCACTACCTGCAGCATGGTGGTGGCGGCGTCGCGCTCGCCCGGGCGGGCCGCCTCCATGATCGCCTGGCTCAAGAAGGCCCAGTTGCCGCCGAAGCCGGTGCCGATCACGATCTGGCAGGGCAGAAGCGCCCTCGGCATGTCGTAGGCGATCGCAAGGACGGTGCCGAGAAGGCCGGCGACGATCAGGACCGGGCCGAGCCGGATCAGGACGAGCCGGCGACCGGGGTCGTCGATGCCGGCGAAGATCAGCGCCGATCCGCTCCAGGACAGCGCCATCATCGCGTGGACGAAACCGGCCACCGTCGGCCCGTAGCCCCAAAGATGCTGAATCGTGATGTTGAGATAGACCGACGACGACGCATGCGCGATCGGCATCAAGAGGATCATCCAGAGCCCGGCGCCGACCGTCGTGGTGAAGGCAAAGGCGTCGCTGGGGAAGAGCCTATCCGGGCGGCGACGGTCGGCGACGAAGACGCCGACCAGGATCGCCAGCGCTGACAGGATCAGAAGCGACGCCGCACCCACATCGCCGCTGATCGCGGCGACCGCGACCATCATGATGCCTATAGCACAGCCGGCAAGGCGACCGAGCGGAACTGCTTTCGCCTTGGCCTCGGGCACGCTCGCATCGGGCGGCACGACGCGCACGACAAGGATAAGGAACAGCGCCACGACCGGCACGTTGACGAAGAAGGCCATGCGCCAGGACAAGGCCTCAGTCAGCACGCCCGAGATCAGCGGCCCGCCAAAAGCGCCGAGCGCCCACACCATCGCCTCGACTCCGAAGACGCGCGCGATCAGGCGAGACGGAAAGAGCTCGGGGATCAGGATGTAGCAGAGCGCCGAGATGACGCCCTCGCCGACGCCCTGTAGCGCACGACCCGCAAGGAGCACCGGCATCGATGGCGCCATGCCCGCGATCAGCGTGCCGGCGAGGAAGACCAACGCCGACACGATCATCGCCTGGCGGCCGCCGGCCATCTGCTTCAGCCGGGCCGCGCCAGCGCCGCCGATGATCGCGAACACCAGATAGACCGTGAAAGCCCAGCTCAGCAGCTGAACGCCGCCAATCTCGATCACCGCGGTCGGCAACGCGGTCGCGACCAGGAAGCCGTTGAAGGCATGAAGCGCGACGCCGAGGCTGAGCGTGACCAGCGCCGTCGCATTGCGCCGCTCGAAGAGTTCGCTCCAGCTGCTGGCGGCGTCGGTCACGGATACCTTCCGGAGATCGGGACCGCCGTTCTAACGCAGCCGATTTAATAAGTATCTACTTTTTAAATTTACGACCCCACCGCTCACGCGCCGGTGAGCCGCCGCAATGGCTCGCTCAGTCGTCCGAGGGGCCGGCGTTCTCGCGGCGGAAGAGATGCGCGTGATAGACGCCGAGGATCTTGAAAGTCCCCTTACGGCTGAAGAAGGCGAGCTCCTCGAGCGCGAGCTTCATCGACTTCTGGTCGGGATGGCCATCGGCCTCGACGTAGAACTGCGCCGCCTCGAAGAAGGCATCGACCATGTAGCTCTCGAGCTTGGTCAGGTTGATGCCGTTGGTGGCGAAGCCGCCGAGTGCCTTGTAGAGGGCCGCCGGCACGCTGCGCACCCGGAACAGGAACGAGGTGATAAACGGCTTGCCGTCATCCTTCGGCCAATCCGCCTCGCGCGCCATGATCATGAAGCGCGTGGTGTTGTGCGCCTCGTCCTCGATATTCGAGGCAAGCGAGGTGAGGCCGTAGATCTCGCCCGACAGCGACGAGGAGATCGCGGCAATCGTGATGTCGCCCTTCTCCGCCACTTCCTTCGCCGCGCTCGCGGAGTCGCTGCTGGCGACCGGCGTATAGCCCATGGTGCGGAGATAGCGTCGGCACTGGCCGAGCGGCTGCACATGGCTCTTCACCGTCCGGATTGTCTGCAAGGTCGCGCCTTTCGGCGCCAGCAGGTGGTGCTCGATGCGCTGGAAGTGCTCGCCGACGATATGCAGGTCGGATTCGGGCAGCAGGTGGTGGACGTCGGCGATGCGCCCGGCGAGCGAGTTGTCGACCGGAATCATCGCCAGCCCCGCGCGCCCGTCGGAGGCGGCGGCGAAGACCTCGGGGAAGCTGATGCAGCCGAGCGTCTCGGTGCCGGGGAATGCCGTCCGGCAGGCGAGGTCGGAGTAGGAGCCGGGTTGGCCCAGGAAGGCGATGCGAGTCATGACGGCGCTTCCGAGATCAGCGGCGGGGCATCAGGAGGAGCCGCGCGCGTTCGAGGTCGCCGGGAGTGTCGACACCGAGCGGAACCGTGTCAACGAGCGCCACGTCGATGCGCATGCCGTTCTCGAGCGCGCGTAGCTGCTCCAGCCGCTCGCGCTTCTCCAGCAGGCCCTGCGGCAGGGAGATAAAGCGCTTCAGTGCCTCGCGGCGATACGCATAGAGGCCGATGTGGTGATAGATCGGGCCGTCGCCCGAAGGCACGGTCGCACGGCTGAAGTAGTGCGCGCGGGCGACGGTCTTGCCGGGCGCAAAGGCGACGACAGGCTTCACCACGGCGGGGTCGGTCTTCTCGTGCACCGAGCCGACCGCGGCGCAGACGGTGCCGATATCGACCTCCGGGTCCGCCAGCGCCTCGAAGGCGGCGCGGACCGTCTTCGGATCGACCGTCGGCAGATCGCCCTGGACGTTGACCACGGCGTCGTGCCGGCCACCGGGGTCCAGGCGCTCCAGGGCCTCGAAGATCCGGTCTGATCCGGTCGGGTGGTCGGCGCGAGTCAGGACCGCATTGCCGCCTACCCGCTCGATCGCCCGGGCGATCTCCGGCTCGCCGCAAGCCACAGTCACCGGGCCGATGGCGGCCTCGACCGCCCGGCGCCAGACATGGACGATCATCGGCTCGCCATGGATGTCCGCCAGCGGCTTGTTGGGAAGCCGGGTCGAGGCCATCCGGGCGGGGATCAAGACGATCGGCGCCTGAGGCAGGCCCATCCGAAATCCCTCTTTGTTTTCCGCCAGATGCGGCAATATGCCGCTGGCGGGCCAGACCTCGGCCCGGCATTGTCGGAGCCGCCCGGCGGGGGCGTTATAGCGATGGCGCTTCCGGCCGCGAAGAGGCATTTTCCTTACGGTCTGCACGCGCTAACAGAGGATTTGAGATGGCGAGCCAGGAAGCGAACAAGATTGCCGGAGCCATTCTGATGGCTGGCCTGATTGCGATGGCGAGCGGTTTCATCGCCCGCTCCCTGGAGCAGCCGAAGCCGCTGAAGGAACTCGCCTTCGCCGTCGAGAAGCCGGACGCGCCCGCCGCCCAGTCCGCCGCGGCGCCTGCCGTGGTGCCGCCGGTGGCGCCGCTTCTCGCCAACGCCGACCTTGCCGCCGGCGAGGCCTCGGCCAAGAAGTGCGCCGCCTGCCACACCTTCGACAAGGGCGGAGCCAACCGGATCGGCCCGAACCTCTTTGACGTCGTCGGGCGCAAGCCTGGCCAGGTCGCCGGCTTCGCCTATTCGAAGCAGATGGCCTCCACGCCCGAGGAGTGGAACTACGAGCACCTCAACAAGTTCCTGGCCAACCCGAAGGCGGTCATTCCGGGCACCAAGATGGCGTTCGCCGGCATTCCGAAGCCCGAAGAGCGCGCCGCGCTGATCGCCTGGCTCCGCGCCAAGTCCGACGCGCCGAAGCCGCTGCCGTAAGCCTCAAGGCGGCGCCGCAATGCGCTGCCCTGATGAGCTCCTTACCTTCGCCGGCCGTCTGGCGGAGGCGAGCGGCCCCGTAATCCGTCGTTACTTTCGCACGCCTGTCAGCGTCGAGGACAAGGCGGACGCAAGTCCCGTTACCGTCGCCGACCGCGAATCCGAGCTGGCGCTGCGTGCGCTGATCGAACGCGAGTTTCCCGATCACGGCATCGTCGGCGAGGAGCACGGCGCGAGCCGCCCCGGTGCCTCGCATCAATGGATCATCGATCCGATCGACGGCACCAAGGCCTTTATCACCGGCAAGCCGATGTTCGGCACGCTGGTCGCGCTCCTGCGGGATGGCGAGCCGATCCTCGGGCTTATCGACCAGCCGGTCTCCGGCGAGCGCTGGCTCGGTGCCGCCGGCCACGTCACCACCTTCAATGGCAAGCCGGCGCGCGTCCGCGCCTGCCCCGAGCTTGCCAAGGCGGTCGTCAACTCGACACACCCGGATATGTTCCGCAAGCCCGGCGCCGACCGCTTCTGGCAGGTGGCCTCGGTCTCGAAACTGACGCTCTGGGGTGGCGATTGCTACGCCTACGGGCTGTTGGCCATCGGCCATATCGATCTGGTGATCGAATACGGGCTCAAGCTCTACGACTTCGCCGCGCTGGTTCCGGTGATCCGCGGCGCCGGCGGCGCCATGTCCGACTGGAAGGGCAAGCCCTTGAACGGCGCTTCTCAAGGAGACGTGATCGCTGCTGGCGACGAGCGGACCCTCCGCCAAGCCCTGGATCGCCTCGCCGCCTGAGGAGCCTTGCCCTAAACTCCGCCGTTCGGAAACGAACAATCGATGAAGGAGGCGGGGATGCGGAAGATCGCGGCGCTGGCCCTCACGGTCGGAATAACCATGCCGGCGACGGCCGACGACCCCAAGCCGGTCCACGGCATGGCCATGCATGGCGAGGCCAAGTACAAGGCGGGATTCCCCAACCTCGACTACGTCAATCCGGGTGCGCCCAAGGGCGGCCAGATCGCGCTCTCCGCGATCGGCACCTTCGACAACCTCAACAGCTTCGTGCTGAAGGGCATCGCCGCCGCCGGCCTCAGCCTCACCTACGATACGCTGACTTCCGGCACCTCGGACGAGGCCTTCTCATCCTACGGCCTGATCGCGCAGTCGATGGAGGTGCCGGACGATCGAAGCTGGACGATCTTCAACCTGCGCCCCGAAGCGCGCTTTCATGACGGCAAGCCGATCACGCCGGAAGACGTGATCTTCACCTTCGAGACGCTGAAGACCAAGGGGCACCCGCTCTACCGCAGCTACTACGCCGACGTCGCCAAGGTCGAAAAGCTCGGCGACCGCAGGGTCAAGCTCAGCTTCGCGAACAAGACCAACCGCGAGCTGCCGCTGATCGTCGGCCAGGCTGCGATCCTGCCTCGGCACTACTGGGAAGGGCGCGACTTCGAGAAGACGACGCTCGAGCCTCCGGTCGGAAACGGCGCCTACAAGATCCTCCAGGTCGATGCCGGAAAGTCGATCTCCTATCAGCGCTTCGCCGACTACTGGGGCAAGGATCTGCCGATCAACCGCGGGCGCGAGAACATCGAGATCATCAAGTACGAGTATTTCCGCGACCCGACCGTCGCCTTCGAGGCGTTCAAGGCAGGGCAGACCGACTTCCGGATGGAGAACTCCTCGCGCCAATGGGCGACCTCCTACGACATTCCCGCGGTCAAGGAAGGCATGCTCAAGCGCGAGGAGATCGTGCACGAGCTTCCCGCCGGCATGCAGGGCTTCGCCTTCAACACGCGCCGCCCGATCTTCAAGGATCCGCGCGTGCGCCAGGCGATCACGCTCGTCTTCGACTTCGAGTGGAGCAACAAGACGCTGTTCTACGGCTTCTACAAGCGCTCGCTCAGCTACTTCTCCAATTCCGAGCTCGGCTGGCGCGGGCTTCCGCAAGGCGAGGAGCTGAGGATCCTCGAGCGCTATCGCGGCAAGATCCCCGACGAGGTCTTCACCAAGGAGTACAGGCTTCCGACCACCGATGGCTCCGGCAACCTCTCGCGCGAGCAGCTTCGCGAGGCGTTCCGTCTGCTCAAGGAGGCGGGCTGGGAGATCAAGGGCCAGGCGTTGACCAACGCTCAGGGTCAGCGCTTCGAGTTCGAGATCCTGCTGCAGGCCGATCCGAACTGGGAGCGGATCACGCTGCCCTTCGTGAAGAACCTCGAGCGGCTCGGCATCAACGCGCGCGTACGCGCCGTCGACGCCTCGCAGAACCAGAAGCGTGAGGACGAGTTCGACTTCGACATGACCGTCGCCGTCTTCGGCCAGTCGCAGTCGCCCGGCAACGAGCAGCGCGACTTCTGGCATTCGAGCACGGCCGACACGCATGGCAGCCGCAACCTGATGGGCATCAAGGACCCAGTGATTGACGAGCTGGTCGATCTCATCATCGAGGCGCCGGACCGCGACTCCCTGATCCAGAGGACGCGCGCGCTCGACCGCGTGCTCCTGTGGGGCCACTACGTCGTACCCCACTGGCATCTCGGCAAGTGGTGGCTCGCCTACTGGGACAAGTTCGACCGGCCCAAGGCGCTGCCCAAGTTCAGCCCCGGCTTCCCGGACATCTGGTGGGTCGACGCGCAGCGCGCCCAGACGCTCGCGACCAAGCGGGGACAGGCGCGGAACTGAACGCCTAGCCCGTGCTCGCGTATATCATCCGTCGCCTGCTGCTGATGATCCCGACGCTGGTCGGGATCATGATCATCAACTTCGTCGTCGTGCAGGCGGCCCCCGGCGGGCCTGTCGAGCAGGTGATCGCCCAGATCAAGGGCAAGGACGCCTCGGCGACCGCGCGCATCACCGGACCCGGCGGCGACAGCGGACAGCAGCAGCAGAACACAGGCCGCGTCGGCAGCGAGCAGACGGCCTATCGCGGCGCGCGCGGCCTCGATCCCGATCTGATCAAGCAGCTCGAGCGCCAGTTCGGCTTCGACCGGCCGCCGCATGAGCGGTTTCTCCAGATGATGGAGAACTATCTCCGTTTCGACTTCGGCAGCAGCTTCTTCCGCGACCGCCGCGTCGTCGATCTCGTCATCGAGAAGATGCCGGTGTCGATCTCGCTCGGTCTGTGGACGACGCTGCTGGTCTACCTGATCTCGATCCCCTTGGGCATCCGCAAGGCGATGCGCGACGGCACCGCCTTCGACGTATGGACCTCGGCGACGATCATCATCGGCTATGCCATTCCAGGCTTCCTCTTCGCCATCCTCCTGGTTGTGCTTTTCGCCGGCGGCAGCTTCTGGAGCATCTTCCCGTTGCGCGGCCTCGTTTCCGACCATTGGCGCGAGCTGTCGGTGCCGGAACTCATTCTCGACTACGCCTGGCATATGGCGCTGCCGGTGATCGCCATGGTCATCGGCGGCTTCGCCAGCCTGACCATGCTGACCAAGAACACCTTCCTGGAGGAGATCAACAAACAATACGTGATGACGGCGCGCGCCAAGGGCCTCTCGGAGCGGCGCGTCCTTTACGGCCATGTCTTCCGCAACGCCATGCTGCTGGTCGTCGCCGGATTCCCGGCCGCCTTCATCGGCGTTCTGTTCACCGGATCGGTGCTGATCGAGGTGATCTTCTCGCTCGACGGGCTCGGCCTGTTGGGTTTCGAGGCGGCGATCAACCGCGACTATCCGATCATGTTCGGGACGCTCTATGTCTTCACGCTGATGGGCCTGATTCTCGGCTTGATCGGCGATCTCATGTATGTGGCGATCGATCCCAGGATCGACTTCGCCAGGCGCGAGGGCTGAGATGGCAGCGACCCGGCGCTTCCTCGGGATAAAGATCACGCCGCTGACACGGCGGCGGCTGCACAATTTCCGCGCCAACCGACGCGGCTACTGGTCGCTCTGGATCTTCCTTGCGATCTTCCTCGTCACGCTCTTCGCCGAGCTCATCGCTTCCGACAAGCCAATGCTGGTCCGCTACGACGGCGACCTCTACTTCCCCTCGCTCGTCAGCTATCCGGAGACGACCTTCGGCGGCGAGTTCCCGACGGAGGCCGACTATCATGACCCTGAGGTCAGGCGCCTGATCGAGGAGAAGAGCGGCTGGCTTCTCTGGCCGATGATTCCCTACCGCTACGACACCATCGTTCGCAATCTCGGTCGGCCGGCACCCTCGCCGCCTTCGGCGAAGAACTGGCTCGGCACCGACGACCAGGGTCGCGACGTACTGGCACGCCTCATCTACGGCTTTCGCATTTCGGTTCTGTTCGGCCTCGTGCTGACGCTATTCTCGACCGTGATCGGCGTCGCCGCCGGTGCTGCGCAAGGCTATTTCGGCGGGCTTACCGACCTTCTCTTCCAACGCTTCATGGAGATCTGGTCGGGGCTGCCCGTCCTCTATCTCCTGATCATCCTGGCCTCCGTGGTCGAGCCGACCTTCTGGTGGCTGCTCGGCCTCATGCTGCTCTTCTCCTGGATGGCGCTGGTTGGCGTCGTGCGTGCAGAGTTCCTGCGGGCCCGCAACTTCGACTATGTCCGCGCCGCGCGCGCGCTCGGCCTTGCACCGGTCAAGATCATCCGCCGTCATGTGCTGCCGAACGCGATGGTGGCGACGCTGACCTTCATGCCATTCGTGCTCAACAGTTCGATCACGACGCTGACCTCGCTTGACTTCCTCGGGTTCGGCCTGCCGCCGGGATCGCCGTCGCTGGGCGAGCTGCTGGCTCAGGGCAAGAACAACTTGCATGCCCCCTGGCTCGGCATCACCGGCTTCCTCGTGCTCGCCACCATGCTGAGCCTGCTCGTCTTTGTCGGCGAGGCGGTGCGCGACGCCTTTGACCCTCGGAAAAACGTCGCATGACGGCACTGCTCGAGGTCCAAGACCTCTCCGTCAGCTTCCGCACGCCGCTCGCCCTGGTCGAGGCGGTCAGGTGCGTCTCCTTCAGCCTCGATCGCGGCGAAACCCTGGCCCTGGTCGGCGAGTCCGGATCCGGCAAGTCGGTGACGGCGCTTTCGGTCCTTCAGCTCCTGCCCTATCCGGTCGCCTCGCATCCGAACGGCTCGGTGCGTTTCGACGGCCAGGAGCTCATGGGAGCTCCGGCGGATGCTTTGATGCGCATCCGCGGCAATCGCATCTCGATGGTGTTTCAGGAGCCGATGACCTCGCTCAATCCGCTACACACGGTCGAGCGGCAGATCGGCGAGATCCTGGCATTGCACAAGCAGATGACCGGCGCCGCCGCCCGCGCCCGGACCATCGAGCTGCTACGTCTGGTCGGGATCGAGGACGGCGAGCGGCGGTTGGCCTCCTTCCCGCACCAGCTCTCCGGCGGCCAGCGCCAGCGCGTGATGATCGCCATGGCGCTCGCCAACGAGCCCGACATCCTGATCGCCGACGAGCCGACCACAGCGCTCGACGTCACTATCCAAGCGCAGATCCTGGCGCTGATCCGCGACCTGCAGCAGCGCCTCGGGCTTGCCGTGCTGCTGATCAGCCACGACCTCGGCGTGGTCGCCAAGGTCGCGCACCGCATCGCCGTCATGAACAAGGGCGAGGTCGTCGAGCAAGGCCGGGTTGCCGAGGTTTTCGCACGGCCCCGGCACGCCTACACGAAGCATCTGCTGGCGAGCGAGCCCAAGGGCGAGCCGCAACCGCCGCCCGACGATTCGCCGATCCTCATCTCCTCGGATCGCCTCAAGGTCTGGTTCCCGATTAAGGCCGGCGTCTTCCGCCGCACCGTCGACCACATCAAAGCGGTCGACGATGTCTCGATCGAGGTTCGCGCCGGCGAGACCCTGGGCGTCGTCGGCGAGTCAGGCTCCGGCAAGTCGACGCTCGGGCTGGCGCTGCTGCGCCTGCAGAAGGCCGAAGGCGGCATCCGCTTCGCCGGCCACGAGATCGGCGGCGTCGGAGGCCGCCGGCTGCGGCCGCTTCGCCGCGAGATGCAGATCGTCTTCCAGGACCCCTATGGCTCGCTCAGCCCGCGCATGACCATCGGCGAGATCGTCGGCGAGGGCCTGGAGGTTCACGAGCCGGGCGTCGCCGAAGAGGAGCGCGAGCGGCGGATCATCGACGCGATGACCGAGGTCGGCCTCGACCCGGCTGCCCGCGACCGTTATCCGCACGAGTTCTCGGGCGGCCAGCGCCAGCGCGTGGCCATCGCCCGCGCGCTCGTGTTGAAGCCGCGGCTCATCGTGCTCGACGAGCCGACCTCGGCGCTCGACCGCTCGGTGCAGGCGCAGATCGTCGACCTGCTGCGCGACCTGCAGCGCCGCCACGGCCTCGCCTATCTGTTCATCAGCCACGACCTCAAGGTCGTCCGCGCCATGTCGCACCGGATTCTGGTCCTGAGGCATGGCAAACGTGTCGAAGAAGGACCCGCCGAGGAGATCCTGTCGCGCCCGCAGCATCCATATACCCAGGCGTTGCTCGCCGCGGCCTTCGATCTGGAGGCGGCGCCGGCCGGCGTGGTAAGCACCTGACCTCAACTCAGGCTTGCGAGCATGTCCGGCGATCGCCTCTACCTCTATGACACGACGCTCCGCGACGGCGCCCAGACCCAGGGCGTCGACTTCAGCGCCGAGGACAAGCGCGCGATCGCCGAGGCGCTCGATCGGCTCGGCATCGACTACATCGAGGGCGGCTGGCCCGGCGCCAACCCCACGGACGACCGCTTCTTCGCTGAGAGGCCGGCGCCGACGAAGAGCCGCCTTGCCGCCTTCGGCATGACGCGGCGGTCGGGCCGCAGCGCCGCCAACGATCCGGGTCTTGCCGCGACGCTCGGCGCCGGCGCGACGGTGGCGACCCTGGTCGGCAAGACCTGGGACTTTCAGGTCGACGTCGCCCTCGGCGTGTCGCTCGACGAGAACCTTGCCATGATCTCGGAGTCGATCGCCCACGCGGCGAGCAGGGTGCGCGAGGTCGTGTTCGACGCTGAGCACTTCTTCGACGGCTGGAAGGCAAGCGCGGGATATGCGCTCGCCTGCCTGGAGGTCGCGCACAAGGCAGGCGCCCGCTGGCTCGTCCTCTGCGATACCAATGGCGGCACGCTGCCGCACGAGATCGACGAGGTCGTCCGCAGCGCTGCCGCGCGCGTGCCGGCGGAAAAGCTCGGCATCCACTGCCATGACGACACCGGCAATGCCGTCGCCAACTCGCTCGCTGCCGTCCGCGCCGGCGCGCGCATGATTCAAGGCACGCTGAACGGGCTCGGCGAGCGCTGCGGCAACGCCAATCTGGTGACGTTGATCCCGACGCTCATCCTCAAGCTCGGCTACGTCACCGGCATCAACAGCGAGGGACTTCGCCGTCTGACGCAGGTTTCGCATCTGCTCGATGAGCGGCTCAACCGTGCTCCGTCGCGCCAGGCGCCTTATGTTGGCGAGTCCGCCTTCGCGCACAAGGGCGGGCTGCACGCTTCCGCGGTCGAGAAGGATCCCCGCGCCTATGAGCATGTCGACCCGGCCGTCATCGGCAACCGCCGGCATGTTGTCGTCTCCGACCAGGCTGGTCGCTCCAACCTGCTCGCACGCTTCCGCGAGATCGGCATCGAGGCCGCCGCCGCCGATCCCCGCCTGCCTCGGCTGATCGATCAGGTGAAGGCGCGCGAAGCCGAGGGCTATGCCTATGACGGGGCGGAGGCGAGCTTCGAGCTGCTTGCCCGCCGCGCCTTCGGCCAGGTCCCCGACTATTTCTCCGTGAAGCGCTTCCGAGTCATGGACGAGCGCCGCTTCAATGCGCGCGGCGACCTCGTTACCGAGTCCGAAGCGACGGTGACGATCGGCATCGGCAATGCGCTGCATCACGAGGTCGCGATGGGCAACGGCCCGGTCAATGCCCTCGACACGGCGCTGCGCAAGGCGCTCGGAAATCTCTACCCGCTGCTCGATCAGGTGCGCCTGGTCGACTACAAGGTCCGCATCTTGACGCCGTCCGGCGGCACGAACGCCGTCACGCGCGTGATGATCGAGAGCGCCGACCGGAAGGGGCAGCGCTGGGACACGGTCGGCGTCTCGCCCAACATCATCGACGCTTCGATCGACGCGCTCTCCGACAGCATCACCTGGAAGCTGCTGCGGGAAGGCGTGCCGGCGGCCCAGGCCGCCTGATGGCCGGCACCGATCGCAAGCAGGCAGGCCTCTCGGGCGGCCCGCCGGTCATCCTGCATCAGCCTCAGCTCGGCGAGAATATCGGCCTTGCGGCGCGCGCCATGCTGAACTGCGGGTTGACGGAGATGCGGTTGGTCGCGCCGCGCGACGGCTGGCCGAACGAGAAGGCGCGCTCTGCCGCCTCGGGCGCCGACGAGGTCATCGACAAGGCCAAGCTCTATCCGCGGTTGGAGGCCGCGCTCTCCGACCTGACGCATGTCTTCGCCACGACCGCACGGCCGCGCGGCATGGTGAAGCCGGTATTGACGCCGAGGGCGGCCGCCGTGGCAATGCGCACGCTGATCGGCGAAGGCCGCAAGCCTGGGCTCCTGTTCGGCCCCGAGCGCATGGGCCTGACCAACGACGAGATCCCGTTGGCCGACACCGTCGTCGCGGTGCCGCTCAACCCGGCCTTCTCCTCGCTCAACCTCGCCCAAGCCGTGCTGATCGTCGGATACGAGTGGCTACAGGCCGCCGACGCCACGCCCGACCTGCAACACTGGGGCGGGGGCGACGATCCGGCGCCGAAGGCGGAGCTGATGAACTTCCTCGAGCGTTTCGAAGCCGAGCTCGACGATTGCGGCTTCCTGCGAAACCTCGAGCAGCGCCCGACCATGGTCAGGAACCTGCGCAACCTCTTTCAGCGCGCGCGCCCGACGAGCCAGGAGCTACGCACGATGCACGGCGCCGTGCGCAACCTCGTGGACAAGAGAAAGAGCTGATCAGGGGCAAGCCTCGCGCCGGTGCCCGAAGCCTTCGTAAACCATTGATATTCCGGAAGGAACGGCCGATTTGACTTGCCGGCCGCCGTCCCTATACTCCGCGCCTCTTCTCGGGAAAGCGAACGTATCCAACGAGATGCGTTACGGCCGATGGCCCTACCGGGACAACAACAGCCCAATACGGAGCAACCATGGCAAAGCGTGAGAACGCGAAGTACAAGATCAACCGACGGCTCGGAGTGAATCTCTGGGGTCGGCCCAAGAGCCCGATCAATCGCCGCGAGTACGGCCCGGGTCAGCACGGCCAGCGCCGCAAAAAGCCGTCCGATTACGGCATCCAGCTCATGGCCAAGCAGAAGCTGAAGGGCTACTACGGCAATATCGGCGAGCGCCAGTTCCGCAAGCTCTATGAAGAGGCCGTGCGCCGCAAGGGTGATACCGGTGCCAACCTGATCGAGCTGCTCGAGCGCCGGCTCGACACCGTCGTCTACCGCATGAAGTTCGTGTCGACGGTCTTCGCCGCGCGCCAGTTCGTCAATCACGGCCATATCAAGGTCAACGGCAAGCGCGTCAATATCGGCTCCTACCTCGTCAAGGACGGCGATACCATCGAGGTGAAGGAGAAGTCGAAGCAGCTGAACGGCGTGCTCGAGGCCTCGGCCCTGCCGGAGCGCGACGTGCCCGACTACCTCGAGGTCGACCACAAGGCGATGAAGGGAAAGTTCACGCGCAAGCCCGCGCTCGAGGACGTGCCCTTCCCGGTGCAGATGGAGCCCAACCTCGTGGTCGAGTTCTACTCGCGCTGAGCGATCGTTCCGTCGCCGGTTTCGGAAGGGCGTCGCTCCGGCGGCGCCCTTCGCCTTTTCAGGGTCAACCGATCCCGTCGGTCCCGGCGCCGCAGACGATGGCGCAGACCGTGGCGCCCTTCGGCAGGTCAACCCGGCCGAGGAGAGCCGCGGCGACGGAGGCGGCTCCCGAGAGCTCGGCCGCGATGCCGAGTTCCTTCCACAGCCAGCGAGCCGCGTCCCGCATCTCGTCGTCGGTCACCAGCACGATGCGCTCGACATGCTTGCCGATCAGGTCGAGGTTCACCTGGTCGGAGCGCTTGGCCGAGAGCGTGCTGACCTTGCTCTCGATCTTGTCGAGGGTGACCAGCTTGCCCGCCTTCAGGCTGTCGTGGAGCGTCGGTGCGCCGACCGGCTCGATGCCGATGATGCGCACCCCCGGCTTCAGCGCCTTGATCGCTGCTGCCACGCCGGCGATGAAGCCGCCGCCGCCGATCGCCGCGAGCACGATGTCGACCTCGGGCAGGTCCTCGATCAGCTCCAGGCCGACGGTGCCCTGGCCCAGGATGACCGGCTCGTCCTTGAACGGGTGGATGTAGATCAGGCCTTCGCGCTCGGCATGGCGCATGGCTTCGGCGTTGGACTCGTCCCAGATCTCGCCGAACATAATCGGCTCCGCCCCGAAGGCGCGGATCGTCGCTGCCTTCTCTGGCGGCGCGCTTAATGGCAGGTAGACGATCGCGCGGGTCTTGGCAATCCAGCCGGCATAGGCGACAGCCTTGCCATGGTTGCCGCCCGACGCGGTGATGATGCCTTTCCTGATCGCTTCGTCCGGCAGGCTCTTCAGCGCGTTGACCGCACCTCTCGGCTTGAACGAGCCGGTGATCTGCAGGTATTCGAGCTTGAGCGCCAGTTCCGGGCCGGAAGTGACCGGCGATGCCGTCGCCATCATCGGCGTGCGGCGGACGAGCCCTCTGATGCGCGCCTGGGCGGCGCGGAACTCGGCGAGCGTGAAGCTCATGAGAGACTCTAGGCCGAGGGTTGGACGAGGTGGCAGGCGACGCGATGGCCGCCGCCGACATCGATCAGGGGCGGCTCCATCGTCTTGCAACGCGCCTCGGCATAGGGGCAGCGCGTGTGGAAGCGGCACCCGGCCGGCGGATTTATCGGGCTCGGCACGTCGCCGGTAAGCACGACGCGCTGGCGCTGGCGATCCGGATTGGCGATCGGGATCGCCGAGAGCAGCGCCTGCGTGTAGGGATGCTTCGGCTCGGTATATAGACTGTGCTTGTCTGTAAGCTCGACGATCTTGCCGAGATACATGACAGCGACGCGGTCGGCGATGTGCCGGATGACCGCGAGGTTGTGGCTGATGAACAGGTAGGTGAGCCCGAACTCCTTCTGCAGATCCTGCATCAGGTTGATGACCTGGGCCTGGATCGAGACGTCGAGGGCGGAAACCGGCTCGTCGCAGACGACGAATTGCGGCCGAAGCGCGAGAGCGCGCGCGATGCCGATGCGCTGGCGCTGTCCGCCGGAGAACTCGTGCGGATAGCGGTTGGCGTAGCTGCGGGCGAGCCCGACGATGTCGAGCAGCTCATGCGCGCGCGCGCGTCGCGAGGCGGCATTGCCGATGCCGTGGATCACCAGCGGCTCGGTGATGATGCTCTCGACCGTCATGCGCGGGTTCAGCGACGAGTACGGATCCTGGAAGATGATCTGCAGCTCGCGCCGGCGCTCGCGCATCTGCTTCGGCGAAATCTGCGCGAGATCCGTGCCGTCGTAGCGGAGCGCGCCCGAGGTCGGGTCGATCAGCCGCAGCATGAGGCGCCCGGTGGTCGACTTGCCGCAACCGGACTCTCCGACCAGGCCGAGCGTTTCGCCGCGGGCCACGGTGAAGCTGATGCCGTCGACGGCGCGAACCGTGCCTGCCTCGCTCGAAGAGAAGAACCCCTTGCGGATCGGGAAGTGCTTGACGAGGCTGTCGACCTCGATGAGGGGAGCCGGCGCCGTCACGGCCGGTCCTCGTAGTTCGTGTGCCGGATGCAGGCGGCGCGATGCGCCGGCATCAGCTCGATCAGCTTCGGCTCGATGGCGGCGCAGGGCCCCTTCGCGTATTTGCACCGCGGGTGGAAGCGACAGCCCGGCGGGAAGTCGTGCGGGCTCGGGATCGAGCCTTCGATCGCCGAGAGCCGGTCGACGACATGATCGAGCTGAGGCACCGACTGCAGCAGGCCCTCGGCATAGGGATGCTGGGGCGTACGGAATATGCCGCCGACCGGGCCCGTCTCCGCGACGCGCGCCGCGTACATGACGATGACGCGCTGCACGAACTCGGCGACGACGCCGAGGTCATGGGTGATCAGGATCACGGCCATGCCCAGCTCCTTCTGGAGCTGGCGCAGCAGATCGAGGATCTGCGCCTGGATGGTGACGTCGAGAGCCGTCGTCGGCTCGTCGGCGATCAGCAGCTTCGGCGAGCAGGCGAGGGCGATCGCGATCATGACGCGCTGGCGCATGCCGCCCGACATCTGGTGCGGGTACTCGTCAATCCGGCGCTCGGCGGACGGGATCTCGACCAGCTTCAGGAGCTCGATGGCGCGACGGCGCGCGGCGGCGCGGTCCATCCCCTGGTGCTGGCGGAGCGTCTCCATGATCTGATCGCCGATCGTGAACACGGGGTTCAGCGAGGTCATCGGCTCCTGGAAGATCATCGAGATGCGGGCACCGCGGATCTTCCGCATCTCGGCTTCAGACTTGGCGAGCAGATCCTCGCCCTCGAAATGCACGCTGCCTGTGGTGATGCGTCCGGGATGCGCGATCAGGCGCATGATCGAGAGCGCGGTCACGCTCTTGCCCGAGCCCGACTCGCCGACGATGCCGAGCACCTCGCCGGCGGCGAGATCGAAGCTGACGCGGTCGACGACCGTCGCCGAGCCAAACGCCGTTGACATGCCTTTGACCGAGAGCAGCGGCGTGGTCATCGCGTCTCCACCTTCATGCGCGGATCGAGCACATCGCGAAGCCCGTCGCCGAGCAAGTTGAGTCCGAGAACCGTGAAAGCGATGGCGATGCCGGGGAACAGCGAGATCCAAGGCGCCTCGCGGATGTAGTTGCGACCCTCGGAGATGATATTGCCCCAGGTCGGGGTCGGCGGCGGCGGGCCGACGCCGATGAAGGAGAGCACCGCCTCGGCCAGCACCGCCACGGCGAAGATGAAGGTGAGCTGCACCAGCAGCGGTGCCATCGAGTTGACGAGCACATGGCGGAAGAGGATGCGGAGATGTCCCGCGCCGGAAGCCAGCGCCGCTTGCACATAGTCCATCTCGCGGACGACCAGGACCGAGGCGCGGACGATGCGCGCTGTCCTTGGCGCATAGGCAACCGTGAGCGCCAGGACCGCGTTGAACTCCGACGGCCCGAGCGTGGCGGCGAGGGCGATCGCCAGCAGGATGGCCGGGAACGCCATCAGCCCATCCATGACCCGCATGATCGGGTTGTCGAGCTTGCGGAAGTAGCCGGCCGAAGCACCGATCAGTGTGCCGAACACCGCGTTCATGATCACGACCATGAAGCCGATGCGAAGGCTGACCTGGCTGCCGTAGATCACTCTGGACAGCACGTCGCGGCCGAAATTGTCGGTGCCGAGGAGGTGTATCGCGTTCGGCTCGCCGAGCCGGTAGCGGAAATTGTTCTGGTTCGGCGCGTGCGGAGCGAGGTAGGGCGCCAGCACCGCCATGAACAACACGATCAGGAACAGGGTTAGCCCGGTCACGAACAACCGATGCCGGAACAACCGGCGTGGCAGGCTCGAGCGCCGGATGCGGTCAAGGAAGAGGCCGAAGCGCGCGCCGGTCGCGGTCGCGTCAGTCATAGCGCACCCGCGGGTCGAGATAGGCATAGGCGATGTCGACGCAGATGTTGACCAGGACGAAGATCGAGGCGGTCAGCAGCAGCCCGCCCTGGATCACCGGGAAATCGCGGCGGAGGATGGCGCCGATGATGAGGCGGCCGACCCCTGGCAGCGAGAACACCTGCTCGATGACCAGCGAGCCGCCGAGCAGGATGCCGACGATCAAGCCGATCACGGTGACCACCGGGATCAGCGTGTTGGTGAGCGCGTGCCGGCCGATCACCACCCATTCGGGCATGCCCTTGGCGCGGGCCGTCCTGACATAGTCCTGCCGCAGGACCTCGAGCATGGTCGCGCGCGTGATGCGTGCGATCAGGCCGGTCTGCGTGAGGCCGAGCGCCAGCGCCGGCATCGCCATCGAGCGTAGCCAGCCGGTGAAGCTCTGGTCGATCGGCACGAAGCCGCCGGTCGGAAGCCAGCCGAGCCAGACGGCGAACACGTAGATCATCACCAGTCCGAACCAGAAGTCCGGGATCGAGAGGCCGAAGAGCGCGAAGCTCATGGCCGCCTGGTCGGTCAGAGTGTTCTGGCGCACGGCCGCGATGACACCGAGCGTCATGCCAACGAAGATCGCCATAAAGAGGCCGGCGGCAGCCAAGGACAACGTCACCGGCGCTCGCTCGATCATGGCGTCGGTAACCGGCCGGTTGAGCAGGATCGAGCGGCCGAGATCGCCCTGCGACAGGCGCGTGTAGTAGGAGATCATCTGCTCGTGGAAGGGCCGGTTGAGGCCGAGGCCTTCGCGGATGCGATCAATCTCGTCGCCCGAGGCGCCAGGGCCGGCGATCTCGGCCGCTGGGTCTCCCGGAACCAAGAAAATGATGAGGAAGGTGACCAGGGAGACGACGATAAGGACGGGAATCGCCGACAGCAGTCGATAGACCAGATAGCGCAGCATCGGCCCGTCGGCTCCCCCTCCCCTTGGCGCCTCGATCGTATGGGCGCCTGAAGCGGCGGACCATAGGACAAGCCTTCCCCTCGGCGCAACCCTATCATAAAACAATGTTCCGATCGGAAAGCGCGTGGGAATCTGCCGTCGATGAATGCAAGGCTGAAGGTCAATCCGCGTTTCTCCGAAAGCGAATACGGAGCACGCCAGCAGGCTGTGATGTCGGACGCCGACTATCAGGCGGCCGAACGCGCGATCCTCGGCTGGCCTGAGTATGCGGCGACGCCACTGATCGATCGCCCGGATCTCGCCCGAGAGTTCCGCATCGGCTCGTTGCGTATCAAGTACGAGGGCGCGCGCTTCGCCGTGCAGAGCTTCAAGGCGCTGGGTCCACCCTATGCCGCGCAGCGACTGGCCGAGAGAGCAAGGCCGCCGATCGGCTTCGCTGCCGCCACCTCCGGCAATCACGGTCGCGCCGTCGCCTGGGCAGCGCAACGCCTCGGCGCCGGCTGCCGGATCTATATGAACGAGACCGTGAGCGCGGGCCGCGCGCGCGCGATCGAGTCATTCGGCGCCACGGTGATCCGCGTTCCCGGCACCTATGACGATGCGCTCGCGCGCTGTCATGGCGATTCCGACAAAGACGGCAGTTACGTGATCTCAGACATTGCCCAGACCGCCTATCCGAGCGTGCCGGCGCACACCATGCACGGCTACGCGATGCTGGGGCAGGAGCTGGTCGATGCGGCCGACGATGCGACCCATGTGTTCGTCGGCGCCGGCATCGGGGCCTTGGCCGGAGCTGTGGTCGCCCGGCTCTGGCAACGCCTCGGCGCCGAGCGGCCGCGCGTGGTCGTCGTCGAGCCGCTGACCGCCGACGCCGTCTACCAAAGCGCCGCGCGCGGCAAGCTCTCGCGAACCGACGGGTCGCTTGTGACGGTCATGGACGGGCTCTCGGTCGGAACCGCCTCGCACCTAGCCTGGGAAATCCTCGATGGCGGCGCTTTTGCTTTTCTTGCCATCCCAGACGCTCCGGCCGTCACCGCCATGAAGCTGGCGCATCGAGGCCCGGACTCGCTGGTGATCGGAGAGACCGGCATTGCCGGGCTGGCCGGCGCGCTGGTCGCCGTCAGCGACCCGGACATGCGGCGCGAGCTTGGCCTCAACGGGAAATCCAGGATCGTCGCTATCGCCTGCGAGGGACCGACGGATCTGGATGTCTTTCACCGCCTGATCAACGGCAGGAGCCTCGCATGAGCAAGCCTCGTATCGCGCTCGGCGCGCTCCTCTTCGAGGGCAACACGCTGTCGCCGGTCATCACCGAGCGGACCGACTTCGCCAGCAAGTACCTGGCCTCGGGCGAGGAGATCCCGGCGAAGCTCGCCTCGACCAACACCGAAATCGGCGGCGCCCTCGAGATATTTCGCGGCGCCGATGTCGAGATCGTGCCGCTGATCGCCACGCATGGCGGCGCGGGCGGCCGCGTCTCGGGCAAGTGCTACCGCGCGTTCCGCGACGAATTGCTGGAGCGCCTGAGATCCGCCAGCAAGGTCGACGGCGTCTACCTGGCCCTGCACGGCGCCTTCATCGCCGAAGGCATCGACGATGCCGAGGGCGAGATCCTGGCTGCGGCCAGGGAAATCGTCGGCGGAGATGTTCCGATCGCCGTGTCCTGCGACCTGCACGGCCACATCACGCCGGCGATGACGCGGCACGCGCAGATCCTGATCGGCTATCGCGAATACCCGCATGACGACACGCATGAGACCGGCGCCCGCGCCGCGACGCTGCTTCTGCGCACGATCCGCGGCCAGATCCGGCCGGTAAGCCGGTTCCGGAGGGCGCCGATGATCCTGCCGGCGCAGCGCCAACGCACCAAGGGCGACGGGCCGATGCGAGAGATCATCGATCTTGCCCGCGCCCGAGAGACCGATGGCAGCGTGCTCGCCGCAAGCTACTTCTGCGTCCAGCCCTGGCTCGACCTGCCGGGCGTCGGCGTCACTGCGGTTGCCGTTGCCGACGGCGATGCCGCCGTCGCCGATCGCGTCGCCGAGGAGATGGTGCAGCTTCACTGGCGAAAGCGCCGCGAGTTCCTGGTGCCGACGGAGACACCGGTCGACGCGATCCGCAAGGGCCGTGCGCTCACGGGAGGTCCGGTGATCCTGGCCGACGCGGCCGATTGCGTCGGGGGCGGTGCCTCCGGCGATTCCGCCGTCGTGCTCCGCGCGTTGCTCGAACATGCACCGGACCAGTCGGCCGCGATCCACATCGTCGACCCGCACGCGGTGACGCGGGCACGCGAGGTCGGCACCGGCGGCCGCTTCCGCGCCCGGCTCGGCAACCGCGTGGCCGCCGGCGCCGGAGCGCCGGTCGAGGCCGAGGTCGTGGTCGAGCGGGTCGAGCCGAAGGCAAGCTTCCGCTATTCGGGCGGGCTGATGGGTGGCGTCGAGGCGTCGATCGGCGACGCGGCCGTGCTTGCGATCGGCCCGATCAAGGTGCTGTGCGCCTCGCTCTCCTCATACGAATACGCCGACGAGCCCTTCCAGGCACTGGGCATCGACGCCCGGCGGATGAAGTTCCTCGTGGTCAAGAACCCGATGAACTATCAGCAGGCCTATGCGGGAGCGCCGGCAATGTTCGTGCTCGACACGCCCGGCCCGACCACCTGCAACCTAGCCGCCGTCGCCTGGCGGCGCCTCGACCGTCCCTGCTTCCCCATGGAGGACGGCTTCGAGCCGGTCTTCGCCGCGGGCTAAACGTCGCAGCTTCTTGCCTTTTCCGATGTGAAAAGCCAATCTTTGCGGCGTTTTCGGCGAAGGCTTCAAGACTGGGTTCGGAATGCGACGGAACGACATCGGGCAGGCGCGGATCGATCTTGCTGCCGCCCTCCGCTGGGCCCATCGGCTCGGCTGGCAGACCGGCGTCTGCAATCACTTCAGCATGATGGTCCCTGGCTCGGATGAGCTTTTCCTAGTCAATCCGGAAGGCTTCTACTGGTCGGAGGTGACCGCCTCGAGCCTGGTCGTCTGCGACCTCGACGGCAAGGTCGTCGAGGGTGACAACACGGTCGAGGCAACCGCTTTCTACCTGCACGCGCCCATCCATCGCGCCAACAAGAAGCACCAGGTCGTGCTGCACACGCATATGCCCTATGCGACGGCGCTCTGCCTGATCGAGAACGCGCGGATCGAGCCGGTGAACCAGTCGGCTCTGCCCTATATCGACCGCACCGCCTATGACGAGGACTATTCGGGCCTGGCTCTCTCCTACGAGGAAGGCACGCGCGTCGCCAAGCTGATGGGCGATCACACGACGATGATGATGCGCAACCACGGGCCGCTGGTCGCCGGCGCTACCGTGGCCGAGGCTTTCGACCGTCTCTACTTCCTCGAGGAGGTCTGCAAGGTTCAGCTTCTCGCCATGCAGGCCGGCAGGCCGATGAAGCGCGTGCAGCAGCCGATGATCGAAGAGGTTCGCCGCGTCTTCGAGAGCGGCGACCTCTATGTCGAGAAGCATTTCGCCGGCATCAAGCGCCGGCTCGACGTGCTCGAACCCGACTACAAGAACTGAGAGGCAGCGCCATGACCGTGATCAAGATGCCGAAGACCGACAGCGCCGAGTGGAAGGCGCGGGTCGAGCTGGCCGCCACGTTCCGCATCGCCAACCGGCTTGGATGGAACGAGGGCATCGCCAATCATTTCTCGGTCCAGGTCGGCCCGGACCGCTACCTGCTCAATCCCTACGAGCTGCATTTCCGCGAAGTCACCGCCTCCAACCTCCTGCTGGTCAACGGCAAGGGCGACGTGATCTCAGGCGAGGGCCAGGTCCGCCGCGTCGCTTTCTACCTGCATCCGCGCCTGCACGAGCTGCTGCCGAGCGCGACCGCGATCATCCACGCGCACCCGCCCTATGCCACGGCGATCGCTTGCGTGAAGGGGGGCCGCTTCGACACCAGCCACGCGATCGCCATGGGGCTTGCCAAGCAGCTTCACTACGAAGACACGATGGCCGGTCCGGTCGACGAGGATGCGATCCAGAAGCTGGCCCGAGAGGTCGGCAAGAAGACGGTCATCGTCCATGCGATGCACGGGCTGACCACGGTCGGTGCTACCGTCGCCGATGCGTTCGACAGCTTCTACTTCACCGAGCGCTGGGCCATGTACACCCTCCTCGCCCGCCAGATGGGCCAGCCGGTGCATAGCCTCGACCCGTCGATCCTCCGCGACTCGCCGCAGCGCGACAAGGGCCTGACCCCGCCGGCGGCGCAGGCGCATCTGAACGCCTGGATGCGCGTGCTCGACAAGGACGAAGGCGACTACAAGAGCTGACGTCGTTTCCTCGTCCGGGGGAATGAACTTCATCTTCATGCTGACAGTCGGGGATCGCACGATCCCGGACTGCCTTGCTGTCGCCGACGCCGTGCGTCCTCTTGACCTCCGTCATGTCGGCTTCAAGGACGTCGGCGTGCCGTTCGCGACGCTGGAGGCGCTGCACGCCCGCCTCAAGTCCTCCGGCGCCACCACCTATCTGGAAGTCGTCTCGACCTCGACAGAGACGGCCGTGGCCTCAGCCAAGGCTGCCGCCAAGCTCGGCGTCGACAAGCTGCTCGGCGGCGCCGATGCCACCCCGATCCTGGCGGCCGCCGGCGCCACCGCCTGCTACCCCTTCGCCGGAAGGCCCGAAGGGCATCCGACGAAGCTCGGCGGCACCCCTGCGAGCGTCGCCGAAGACTGTCGCCGGCTGGAAGCCCAGGGGGCGCGCGGCGTCGACCTGCTCGCCTACCGCGCGACCGAAGCCGATCCCATCGACCTGGTTCGCGCCGCGCGCCGGGCGCTCAAGGGCGAGCTGATCGTCGCCGGCTCAATCGACTCGCCTGATCGCATCCGTGCTGTCCGCGACGCCGGGGTGGATGCTTTCACCATCGGCACGGCAGCGATCACCGGCACCTTTGCGCCGACGCGAAGAGGCCTGATCGCCCAGCTCGAGGCCATTCTCGCCGCCGTCGCCGCCGCGTAAGCTGACGGCATGGTCGAGATCGTGAACCTGAACCGGGCGCGGAAAGCCAAGGCAAGGGGCGAGCGCGCCAAGGAAGCCGAGGCCAACCGGCTGAAGTTCGGCCGACCGAAAGCCGAGATCGAACGCAAACGGTTGGAGGAGGCGCGAGCCGTCCGCGCCCATGAGGCGCACAAGCTAGACGACAAGTCCTAGTCGCCGAGCGCGACGCCCTCTCGCCGAGGATCGGCGCCGCCGACCAGCCCTTTTCGCGTCACCATGATGCCCTGGAGACCCGAGGTGAACTCGGCGATCCGAGTCTCGTGCCCGAGCGCACGCAGGCTGGCAGCGATCGCCGCGGCCGACGGCCCCTCCTCGATCTCGGTCGGGCCGTTGCGGCTGCCGATGTTCGGGAACGAGATCGCCGACTGCATGTCCTGGCCCCAGTCGAGCGTCGCCACGATCACCTTCGCCACGTAGTTGATGATGGTGCTGCCGCCGGGAGAGCCGACGACCATCAATAGGCGGCGGTTGCTGTCGAAGACCAATGTCGGCGCCATCGAGCTCCGCGGCCGCTTGCCCGCCTCGACACGGTTGGCCACCGGCTTCCCGTCCTCCATCGGCGCGAACGAAAAATCGGTAAGCTGGTTGTTGAGCAGGAAGCCGCGCACCATCAGGCGCGATCCGAACGCATCCTCGATCGTCGTGGTCATCGCTACCGCGTTGCCCCAACGATCGACGACCGAGATGTGCGTCGTCGACGGCAGCTCGATCGCGTCGTCGGCACCGAGCGCCGCGGTCGAGAGCGGCGGCGTTCCCGGCTGCGCCCGCTTGAGCGAGGCGTCGGGCTCGATCTGCGCCGCGCGGCCTCTCAGATAGGCGCGGTCGATGAGGCCCTTCACGGGCACCGGCACGAAGTCGGCATCAGCCATGTAGAGGCCGCGATCCGCATAGCCGAGCCGCTCGGCCTCGGTGAGGAGATGCAACCCGCGGATCGACCACGGTGCTTCAGCCTTCATGTCGAAGCCTTCGAGAATACCGAGGATCTGCAGCAGGGTGAGCCCGCCCGACGACGGCGGCCCCATGCTGCACACCTCCCAGCGCCGATAGGGGCCGCAGACCGCCGGCCGCTCCTTCGCGCGATAGCCGGCAAGATCGGCTTCGGTCAGGTCACCGGGATTGGCGGCACCGCGCACGGTTGCAACGACGTCGCGCGCGATGTCGCCGGAGTAGAAGGCGTCGGTGCCGCCTCGCGCGACGGCGCGCAGCGTCTCCGCCAGCGGCCGATTGACAAGAACCGTGCCGATCGCCTTTGCGCTGCCATCGGCATTGTAGAAAGTGTCCTTGGCCGTCGGCGACTTCGGCAGATGCTGCTCGGACCTGAGCAGCGTGTTGAGCCTGGGCGAGATCGAAAAGCCCTTCTCGGCGAGCTCGATCGCCGGCTCGAACAGCGTCGCCCAAGGCAGCCTGCCATGCGCCCTGTGCGCGAGCTCGAGGCCGCGCAGGACGCCCGGCACGCCGACCGAGCGGCCGCCGACGACAGCGTCATAGAATCGCATCGGCCGCCCATCGGAGCCGAGGAAGCGATCGGGTCTTGCCGATGCTGGCGCCGTCTCGCGCGCATCGACGGTCGTCACGGCCTTCTTGCGCGCATCCCAGAGAACGAGGAAGGCGCCGCCACCAATGCCAGAGGATTGCGGCTCGACGAGGTTCAGAACCATCTGCGTCGCGATCGCCGCGTCGACCGCGCTGCCGCCCTGCCTCAAGATCCGTCTTCCGGCCTCGGCCGCAAGCGGATTGGCGGCAGCGACCATCTGGCTTTTGGCACGGACGAGTGACTTCACCGCCTGACCCGACGCTGCTTCGGGATGCGACGGTTGCTGCGCCTGGGCGGGCGCAAGAAGAAGAACGAGAGCCAGCGCCGCGACGGCTGTCCTCATGGCACGCTCCCTCCGAGTCAGCGTCGACGGCGCGCGATCGGGTCGACGGCCTGCTGCTCCATGTCCCAGGGAAAGAGTATCCAGGTGTCCTGGCTCACCTCGGTGACGAAGGTATCGACCAGCGGCCGCCCGGCCGGCTTGGCATAGACCGTGGCGAAGTGGGCCTTCGGCAACATCGCGCGCACGGCCTTGGCGGTGACGCCAGTGTCGACGAGGTCGTCGACGATCAGCCACCCCTCGCC
>VGEN01000003.1 GCA_016869285.1 Alphaproteobacteria bacterium | reverse complement strand
GCCGCCGTTTGCCCGGATGCCGCTCTCATCCGCTTGCTCGCCGGCGCGCTTCGACCCGCCGCTCCATGACCGACGGGGCCGATGCCCCGAAAACACCCGTTCCCTCAATCCCAAACCAATAACCCGACACCCGACAAACCAACCCGCGATGAAAAAGGCGCAACGACAAAGCATGCCATCTGATCGCCTTCCATCGCCGCAATTCAAATCATGCTCGCTCGTGAATAGGCCGGGCTAACCGGCGCAGCTGATGACCGGACGGAAACCCAAGGCCCAGATCATCCAGCCGACCGGCGAGCTCAGGAAGCGTGCCGTCAACTACAAGAAGGGCTTCTCGGTCGAGCTCACCTCCTCGGAGATGATCAAGCTCGAAGAGGTTGTCCACAACTCCACGGACAAGTTCGTCTCGGCAGTCAACGAGCGGCTGAAGAGCCTGCGCCAGTCCGCGCGCGAGGTCGGCGACGATGCCCTGTCCATGGTGGGCTTCATCAAGCAGACCGAAAAGGACTCCTTCGACATCAAGGGACTCGGCGGCACCTTCAACTTTCCACTGCTGACCCAGGTGGCTAAATCCCTCAACGACTACGTGCGCGGCCTCAAGAACGTGACGAGAGTCCATCTCGAGATCATCACGCTGCATGTCGACGCCCTCTATGTGATACTGGCCCAGCACATCACCGGGCAGGGCGGCGCCACCGAAGCCGAGGTGCTGTCGGCGCTCCTTCAGGCGACCAGGAAGTTCAAGTGAGCCCCTCGCGCGCCGCCTCCTGCTGACGGCGCCACATCGAGGCGTAGAGCCCATCCTTCGCCAGGAGCTCGATATGGCGGCCGCGCTCGACGATGCGGCCACGGTCGAGCACGAGGATCTGGTCGGCGTCGATGACGGTCGACAGCCTATGTGCGATCACCAGGGTCGTCCGGCTGCGCGAGACCTCGCGCAGCGAGGCCTGGATCTCCTTCTCGGTATGCGTATCGAGGGCCGAGGTCGCCTCGTCGAAGAGGAAAATCGACGGATGCTTGAGGAGCGTGCGCGCGATCGCGACGCGCTGTTTCTCGCCGCCGGAAAGCTTGAGGCCGCGCTCGCCGACCATCGTGTCGTAGCCGGCAGGCAGGCTCTCGACGAAACGCTGGATCTGGGCGAGGCGCGCCGCCTGCTCGACCTCGGCGCGCGAGGCATCCGGACGGCCATAGGCGATGTTGTAGTAGATCGTGTCGTTGAAGAGGACGGTGTCCTGCGGAACGATGCCGATCGAGGCGCGCAGGCTTGCCTGCGTCACCTCGCGGATGTCCTGTCCGTCGATCAGGATCGCGCCCTCGCTGACGTCATAGAAGCGAAAGAGAAGCCGGCTGATCGTCGACTTGCCGGCGCCGCTGGGTCCGACGATAGCGACCGTAGTGCCTGGCTCGACCGCAAAATCGACCTCGTCGAGGATTTGCCGCTCGCGCTCATAGGAGAAACCTACCTTGCGGAACTCGATCCGGCCGCCCGACACCTGCAAGGCCGCCGCGCCGGGCCGATCCGCAACCTCGCGCTCGACCTCGAGGAGCTGAAACATCCTCTCCATATCGATGATCGACTGCTTGATCTGGCGATAGACGTTGCCCAAGAAGTTGAGCGGCAGGTAGAGCTGGATCAGATAGGCGTTGACCAAGACGAAGTCGCCAACCGTCATCGTGCCGTCGGCCACGCCGTAGCCGGCCATGATCATGATGAGCGTGACGCCCACTGCGATGATGAATCCTTGTCCGACATTGAGGATCGAAAGAGTCGTCGCCGACTTGACCGAGGCGCGCTCGTAACGCGCGAGGGCCGTGTCGAAGCGTCGGGCCTCGTGCTCCTCGTTGCCGAAATACTTGACCGTCTCGTAGTTGAGCAGGCTGTCGACCGCCTTGGCGTGCGCCTCCTCCTCGGTCTCGTTCATCTGCCGGCGGTACTTGGTCCGCCATTCCGTGATCAGGAGCGTATAGGCGATGTAGGCGACGATCGTGACGAAGGTCACGCCGGCATAGGAGACGTCGTAGAGGCCCCACAGGATGCCGCAGACCAGCGCCATCTCGACGAAGGTCGGCAGAATCATGAAGACGAGGTAGCTCAGAAGGTTGTCGATGCCGGAGGTGCCGCGCTCGATCACACGCGAGAGGCCGCCGGTCTGGCGCTCGAGATGAAATCGGAGCGAGAGCGCATGCAGATGGCGGAAGGTGGCGAGCCCGAGCGAGCGGATCGCGCGCTGGCCGACCTTGGCGAACACGGCATCTCTGAGCTCGGCCGCAGCGGAAGCGATCACACGCAGAACGCCGTAGCCGACGATGAGCGCGACCGGCACGGCGATGGCGTGCGGAACGCCGACGGCGAGCGCATCGACAGCACCCTTATAGAGAATCGGCACGTTGACGGTCGCGTACTTGCCGCCGATCAGGAGCAGGAAGGCAAGGACGACGCGCGCACGGAGCTCCGGTGCGCCTTTCGGCCATACATAGGGGAGCATGAAGGCCAGCGTGTCGCGGTCTCCGCGATGCGGCGGCGCGGCTTTCGCCGGCGCGGATGGGGCGGGAGCAGAGATGTCCATATGCCTTAGACCGTTAGCAAGCTTTGCGGGCCTTCGCCACTCCGCCCGAGGATAGTCGTCGGCATCGGCCGCCAGATCAGAGATAGTGCGGCTATGCCCCCGGCCCAATCCCCGCTTCGCGGTGTCGCCCTTATGATGATCGCGGTTGCCCTCTATTCAATCATGGACGCCCTGGTGAAGGGGCTCGCGCAGATTTACCACCCGTTTCAGGTGGCATTCTTCCGCGGCCTCTTCGCGCTGGTGCCGATCGGCGTGATGATCGGGCTCCGCGGCGGCGTCGGCCAGCTCGCGACCCGGCGCATCGGCGGCCATGCGGTTCGCTCCGCCTTCGGCATCGTCGCGCTGCTCTCCTTCTTTTACGCCTTCGGCCACATGAAGCTCGCCGATGTTGTCGCCATCGGCTTCGCCGCACCGCTTTTCATCACGGCCCTTTCGGTGCCGATGCTGGGCGAAAGAGTCGGGTGGCGACGATGGACCGCGGTGGTTGTCGGCTTCCTCGGCGTCATCCTTATCGTCGACCCTGGGGCCGGGCTGCTCGATCCGGTCGCGTTGATCGCGCTTGGCGCGGCGCTCGCCTACGCGCTCGCGGTGGTGACGATCCGCAGGCTGGCGGCGACGGAGTCGAACGCGGCAATCGTCTTCTATTTCTCGGTGGCCACAGCCGCTGTCTGCGGCGCGATGATGCCGTTCCTCTGGATCTCTCCGACGCTTGAGCACATGGCGCTCCTGATCCTGATCGGGCTTCTCGGCGGCTCGGCGCAATATGTCATGGTCGAAGCTTTCCGCTGGGCGCCGGTCTCGGTGCTCGCGCCCTTCGACTACACGGCGATCTTCTGGAGCCTCGGTTTCGGCTACTTCATCTTCGGCGAGACCTCGTCGGCGGAGATGCTGGTCGGCGTTGCGATCATCGCCGCGAGCGGCCTCTACATCCTTCGCCGCGAAACGGTGCGGGCGCGCGCGCCGACCGCAAACAGCTAAGCCTTGCCGCGGACCACCTGGATGTCGAGCTCTCGGATCTTCTTGCGCAGCGTGTTGCGGTTGAGCCCGAGCAGCTCGGCGGCGCGGATCTGATTGCCGCGCGTGGCCAGCAGCGACAGCGAAATCAAGGGCCGCTCGACCTCGCGCAGGACGCGATCGTAGAGGCCAGCGGCCGGCAGCTCGTCCTTATGGGCGTCGAAGAAGCCCTTGAGATGACGTTCGACCGACTGCGTCAGGCTCTCGCCATCCGGCACACCGCGCTGCCCGGACCGGGGTGCCGGTTCTGACAGCTCCATGTCGACGATGTCGAGGCCGATCACCGGCTCCGAGTAGAGCGCCGTGAGCCTCCGGACGAGGTTCACGAGCTCTCGCACGTTGCCAGGCCAGCGGTAGCGCTTGAGGCGATCCATCGCCGCCTCGTCAAGGATCTTGGCCGGAAGGCCCTCGGCAGCGGCCTCGCCGAGGAAGTGGCTGACCAGCTCAGGAATGTCCTCGCTTCGCTCACGCAGCGGCGGCATTCGGATCGGCACGACGTTGAGCCGGTAGTAGAGATCCTCGCGGAACAGACCCTGACGGATCAGCTGTCGAAGGTCTCGATGAGTCGCGGCGATGATGCGGACATCGGCGCGGATCGCTGCACGGCCGCCGATCGTCGTGTACTCCCCCTGCTGGAGAACACGGAGCAGCCGCGTCTGCGCCTCGGGCGGCATGTCGCCGATCTCGTCCAGGAACAGCGTCCCGCCCTGCGCCTGCTCGAAGCGGCCGGTCATCCGCTGGACTGCGCCGGTGAAGGCACCGCGCTCATGTCCGAAGAGGTCGCTCTCGATCAGCTCGCGCGGGATCGCCGCCATGTTGACGGCGACAAACGGCCCGCCGCGACGCTTGCCGTAGTCGTGCAGCGCACGCGCCGCCAGCTCCTTGCCGGTCCCGGACTCGCCGGTGATGGTGACGGTGAGGTCCGTGCCCATCAGCCGCGCCAGCACGCGGTAGATCTCCTGCATCGCCGGCGAGCGGCCGATCAGCGGCAGCCGTTCCTCGGCGCCGTTGCGCGGTTCGGCGGCGCCGCGCATCGGTTCCGAGAGAGCACGGCGCACGACCTGGACCAGGTCGTTCAAGTCGAACGGCTTGGGAAGATATTCGAAGGCGCCGCGCTCGGTCGCCTTGACCGCGGTCAGGAGGGTGTTCTGCGCGCTCATCACGACGACACGCAGATCGGGGCGCAGCTTCCGGATCTTCGGCAGCAGGTCGAGGCCGTTGCCGTCCGGCATCAGCACGTCGGTGATGACGAGATCGCCGTCGCCATCCTCGATCCAGCGCCACAACGTTGCCGTGTTGCCGGTAGCACGAACGTTATGCCCCAGCCTGGCCAGCGCCTGGGTCAGCACGGTACGGATGGCGCGGTCGTCATCGGCGACGAGAATGGTGCGTGCGGCATCGCTCAAGGCTCGTCAGGCTCCGAGTCAGGCGGCGCGACCGGCAACAGCACACGAAAGACCGTGCGACCGTTCTGGCTGTCGAACTCGATGACGCCGCCATGGTCGCCGACGATCTTCGCTACCAGCGCCAAGCCGAGGCCGGTGCCATTGACCTTGGTGGTGACGAAGGGATCGAAGAGATGCGGGCGGATGTCTTCGGGAATGCCGGCGCCATTGTCCTGGACCGAGACGACGAGCGGCAGCTTTAGCGGGGCTGCTCTGCCGGGAACCGCAAGGCGCACGCCGTGCCGATAGGCTGTTTGCAGCACGATCTCGCCCTCGCCGGGCGGCGCCACCTCGGCGGCATTCTTGACCAGGTTCAGGAACACCTGGACGAGCTGATCGCGGTTGCCGAGCGTCGGCGGCAGGGACGGATCGTAGCGCTCGACGAAACGGACGCCGCGAGCGAAGCCGGCCTCGGCCAGCCGCTTCACATGCTCTAGCACGCGATGGATGTTGACGGCGGTACGCGGCGCCGGTCGAGCGTCGGAGAACGCCTCCATGCGGTCGACGAGCCTGCAGATACGGTCGGTCTCCTCGCAGATGAGCTGGGTCAGTGCCCTGTCCGCCGGCGAGGCGCCCTCCTCCAGAAGCTGAGCGGCTCCGCGGATGCCGGAGAGCGGGTTCTTGACCTCATGCGCCAGCATCGCCGCCATCGCCGTAAGCGAGCGTGCAGCACCGCGATGGACGAGCTGGCGGTCGATCTTGAGGGCGATCGAACGCTCATGCAGCGAGATTGCGATCCAGCCTGGATGGTCCGGTATCGCGGCGATCTCGGCGGTCACGGTGTGGCTGCGGATACGCGGAGTCTCGATCGAGAGCCCGTATTCGGAGACGCTTCCGCCGGCCGCGCGTACCTGATCGATCAGCCCGAGCAGCGGACTGCCGACGGGCAGAATGTCGGCGAGCGGCCGGCCGGCGAGCGTCGCCCAACTCGCAGCCAGGAACTGCTCGGCCGCCAGGTTGGCCATGCGCAGCCGATTGTCGCCGTCGACGGCGATGACCGGGTGCGGCAGCGCATTGAGGAAGGCGGCTCCGTCCGGATCCGGCTGGCTGCGCCGGCGGAAAGCGGTCGCGGTCATGCCGCGACCCTCTCGACCAGCGGTTCGTAGAACCGGCGCACCAGCGCGAAAACCTCGGCTGGCTCGATCGAACGGTTCACGTCCGAGCGGAACTCGGCCGAGCCCGGCAGTCCCTTCGAGTACCAGCCGATATGCTTGCGTGCGATCTTGATGCCGGTCTGCGTGCCGTAGTGCGCGAGCATGGACTCGACATGCTCGGTCAGTATCGAAAGCTGGCGGGCGAGCGATGGGTCGGGAACCCTGATGCCGGAACGCAGATACTGACGCACCTGCTCGATGAACCAGGGACGGCCATACGTACCGCGGCCGACCATGACGCCATCGGCACCCGACTGCTCCAGCGCCTGTTCGGCCTCTTCGAGCGTGGTGATATCGCCGTTGACGATGACCGGGATCGTCACCGCCTCCTTGACCTGCCGCACGAAGGCCCAGTCGGCGCGGCCCTCATACATCTGGCAGCGTGTGCGCCCGTGGATTGTCACCATGCGGATACCGGCACTCTCGGCAATCCTGGCGAGCTTCGGCGCGTTGCGGCTGTCGTGATCCCATCCCGTTCGCATTTTGAGGGTGACCGGCAGGCTGACGGCCTTCACCGTCGCCTCGATGATGCGCTGGGCCTTGTCTTCCTCGCGCATCAGGGCGGAGCCGGCATAGCCGTTGACCACCTTCTTCACCGGGCAGCCCATGTTGATGTCGATGATGTCGGCGCCGAGGTCCTGGTTGAGGCGCGCGGCCTCCGCCATGACATGCGGCTCGCAGCCGGCGAGCTGGACCGACATCGGCCCGTCGCCTTCGGCGCGCTTGACCATCAGCATGGTCCTCCGGCTCTCGCGGACCATCGCCTCGCTGGCGATCATCTCGGACACGACGAGGCCGGCGCCGCACTTCTTGACCATGCGGCGGAAAGGCATGTCGGTCACCCCCGACAAGGGGGCAAGGATGACCGGGTCGTCCAGTCGGACCGCCCCGATGTTGATGCCTAACATTTAGGCATGAGCCTCTTTGCTCAGGATTTGGTCAGATTAGCGTTGGGGAATCCTGTGCGCAAGGGCATTGCTGCATCGCAACACTATCGGCCATCAGCACGGAAGTGACGAACTTCACCCCCGGATAGGCCAGGGTCAGGAGCAACCAGGCGAAAAGGGCGACCCGCGCCGCCCGGCGACCGCGAAGCCCGACCCGGCGGTGCGCGATCAGCAGCAGCCCGATCACGGCAAATGCCGCCAAGGACAGCACGGTCTTGTGGTCGAAGGCGATCAGCCGGCCGGTCGCGAGATAGTGGGCCGTGGCGCCGGTGATGACGCCGAGGCCAAGGACCGCCTCGGCTGCGGCGAGCAGTCCGACCTCGAGCGCTTCCGCCTCGGCGACCGATGGCAGCAGGCGTGTGAGAGGGGTAGGCCGTTTGGCCTTGAGGGCGCGTTCCTGGAGCGCGACGGCGAGGCCCGCAACCCCCGCAAGAGTCACCAGCGCATAGGTCGCGACGGAGACGACGATGTGGACGACGACCCATGAGCCGTATGGTCCGGGCGGCCGCGGTGCGGGGGCTCCCTGCCAAGCGGTGGCGAGCAGCCCGATGAGGACGAGGTAGGGCAGAAGCAGCGGCACCAAGCGCCACGCTTCACGCACAGAGGCGGAAATCGCCGCGAAGAGTGCCATCGACGCCGCGACCGTGACCCAAAGCGCGACGGAAAGCCCGGCCTGCCACGCACTCTCGATCTGGGCGAGCGCCCAGGCCCCCGGACCGGTCACCGCAAGCGCGATTGCAACCCAATAGAGGCCGTCAGGTCCGCGCCCCCGCCAACCGACGATGGCGGCCGGCAGGAGCGCACAGACGGCCGCGAGGCTGAAAGCGGTCGAAGACAGCATAACGGGACTATAGATACGTCAACCGGCACCGCGCGCAAGCGCTGGGCGAGCCACGACAGCATGCACGAGACCATCTGGTCTGATGCCATGTTCAAGCCTCTGTCTTCAACACTGGTTCAGCTTTACGAGCGGCACGGCGTCGAAGTCCTGAGTTCGGTGGCGCCGCTTGTCTGGGTGACATTGGCGACGCACAAGGACAAACCGCCGGTCGAGCCGCCCAACGACCGCCTGTTCACCTACCTCTATGTCGATGACCGGATGGTGTCGAATGGCGGCGGCCTGCACATGACCGAGGTTTATCTGCTTGAATGCCTGGCGACCGTGCTCTCTCCCGAGCGCATCTTCATCATCGGCAACGCCTATGGTTGGAGCACGCTCGGGCTCGCGCTCGCCTTCCCCAAGGCCAAGGTTGTCGCCGTCGATGATGGACGGGCCTTCGGCAGCCGTGCCGGCATCGACTGGACCAACCGCACGGCGAAGACCGAAGGGCTCGACGTCACCGTCGTCAGCGGCAGCTCCCCTTGCGATGTCGGGCGCATCGTCAGAGTGCGTCTATCTCCTGCACGATGTCGTCAACTTCGACATGGCTGAAAGCTTCATGGAGATCCGCCGCCTGACCGACGCCAGGCTCAAGGGGGAAATCCTGTCACGGACTGCGTCGGGCATGGGCATATTCTATCCGCGGACCTTAGCCGCGCGCCTCGAGCCCCTCCTCTTCACCTTCGTCGACCGCCGCGCCTTTGCGACGTTCACGCCGGTTGAGTAGCCCCTCCGGTCGTAGCGGTAGCGCCGCGCGGCCTCCAAAGCAGACAGGTTGACCGAGCGCGTCGACCCACCGCAGAGTTCGCCCCATGCCATCGATTCCCACCCAGGCCCGCGTCGTCATCGTCGGCGGCGGCATCGCCGGCTGCAGCGTCGCCTACCATCTCACCAAGCTCGGCTGGTCGGACGTGGTCCTGCTGGAGCAGGGCCGTCTGACCTGCGGTACGACCTGGCACGCCGCGGGGCTGGTGGGACAGCTCCGCGGCACGCGCACGATGACGCGCATGAGCCGCTACGGCATCGAGCTCTACTCGAAGCTCGAAGCCGAAACCGGTGCGGCCACCGGCTGGAAGCAATGCGGCGCCGTCACCGTCGCGCGCACGCCGGAGCGCATGATCCTGCTCAAGCGCATGGTCGCGACCGCGCGCAGCTTCGGCATCGAGGCGCATCTCGTGTCGCCAGAGGAGGCCGGCAAGCTGTGGCCGCTGATGCGCACCGACGATCTGGCAGGCGCGGTGTGGCTGCCGGGCGACGGCAAAGCCAACCCGACCGATCTCACGCAGTCGCTGGCGCGGGGCGCGCGCAACGGTGGCGCGAAGATCGTCGAAGGCGTCAAGGTCAGCGGCTTCGACATCCGCAATAGCCGCGTGCACGGCGTGAAGACCGATTGCGGCGATATTGCCTGCGAGGTCGTCGTCAACTGCGGCGGCCAGTGGGCGCGCGCGATCGGCGAGATGGCGGGCGTCACCGTGCCGCTGTTCTCGGCCGAGCACTTCTACGTTGTTACGAAGAAGATCCCGGGCGTTACGCCGAATCTGCCGGTGCTGCGCGATCCGGACGGATACATCTACTACAAGGAGGAGGTCGGCGGCTTCGTCATGGGCGGCTTCGAGCCCAAGGCCAAGCCCTGGGGCATGGACGGCATTCCCGACAAGTTCGAGTTCCAGCTCCTGCCGGAGGACTGGGATCACTTCGAGGTGCTGATGCAGAACGCGCTGCATCGCACGCCCTGCCTTGAGAAGGCCGAGGTGCGCCAGCTCCTCAACGGGCCGGAGAGCTTCACCCCCGACGGGCACTTCATCCTCGGCGAAGCGCCGGGACTTTCCGGCTTCTTCGTCTGCGCCGGCTTCAACTCGGGCGGCATCGCCAATTCGGGCGGCGCCGGCCGGCTTACCGCCGAGTGGATCGTCGCCGGCGAGCCGACCGCCGATCTCTGGGAAGCCGACATAAGGCGCTTCGCGCCCTTCTATGGCAACACGCGCCATCTCGCCGAGCGCACGGTCGAAACGCTCGGTCTCCACTACGCCATGCGCTGGCCCAAGCAGGAGATGGAGTCGGTACGGCCGCTGCGGCGCTCGCCGCTCTACGACCGGCTCAAGGCTGCCGGCGCGCAGTTCGGCGCCAAGCTCGGCTGGGAGCGCGCGCTCTATTTCGGACCCGAAGGCAAGCTCAGCTTCGCCGCGCCAGGATGGCTCGACACGGTTCGCGCCGAGCAGCGCGCGGTACGACAGAACGTCGGCGTGTTCGACCAGACCTCCTTCGCCAAGTTCCGCCTGCAGGGGCCGGATGCGCTCAAGGTGTTGCAGCGCCTCTGCGCCAACCAGATGGACGTGCCGGCCGGGAAGGTCGTCTACACGGCGCTGCTCAACCGCCGCGGCGGCTTCGAGAGCGACCTCACGGTGACGCGTCTCGATGAAGACACTTTCTTCATCGTCACCGGCACGGCGCAGGCGATGCGGGATGCCGACTGGATAAGGCGCCGGATAGGTGACGACCGCGCCGTGCTGACCGACGTGACCTCGTCGTGGTCCGTGCTTTCGGTCATGGGGCCGAACGCCGATGCGTTGCTGCGCGCAGTCGGCGCGCGCGACCTGCCGAGCATGTCGAATACGACCGCGATGATCGATGTCGGTCATGCGATCGCGTTGGCGTCGCGCGTCGCCTATGTCGGCGGGCCCGGCTACGAGCTTTATGTCGGCACCGAATTCGCGGCGACCGCCTATGACGCGATGATCGAAGCGGGCGCGGCGCACGGCCTGAAGAACGCCGGCTATCATGCGCTCGATGCGCTGCGTATCGAGGCCGGTCGCCGCGGCTTCGGCGCCGAGCTGACGCCGGACGATACGCCGCTGGAAGCGGGCCTGATGTACGCGGTCAAGCTCGACAAGAACACCGATTTCCTCGGCCGCGAGGCGCTGCTGCGGCAGCGCGAAAGCGGCTGCCGGAAGCGCCTCGGCCTCTTTCGCGTCGAGGACCCGAAGGCCTTTCCCTGGGGAAGCGAGGGTCTGCTACGCGATGGAAGGCCGGTCGGCGAGGTCACCTCGGCCGGGTTCAGCGACATGCTCGGCACCTCGCTGGTCATGAGCTATGTCCGCGCCGATCACGAGATCGACCGCGACCATGTGATGACCGGGAGCTACGAGCTCGATATCGCGGGCGAGCGCGTGAAGGTCACGCCGCTGGCAAGACCGCCCTTCCAAGGCTGATCATGGGCAACCAAGAGGTCGTCCTGATCGGCACGATGTCGCTGCGCATGAGCGAGGGCGTGCGCCAGCGCTTCTCTTTCCATCAGGTTCCGAGCGAGGAATCGCTCGATACCCTGCCCGCCGATGTCAGGCAGCGGACCGCCGTCATCATCGCCGCCAACAAGATCGGCGCACGGACGCCGGCGATGCTGCCGGCCCTCCGTTTCGTCCTCAATCTCGGCATCGGCTACGACCAGCTCGACCTGCCCACGCTCAAGGCTGCCGGCCTTGCCGCTGCCAATCTCGCCGGCCTTGCCGATGAGTGCGTGGCCGACATGGCGATGGCATTGCTGCTCGATGTCGCACGCGGCACGACGCGGGGCGACCGCTTCGTGCGGGCCGGCAAGTGGGGTAAGCAGCCCTTCCCGTTCGTCAACCGCGTTACCGCCAAGCGGCTCGGCATCCTCGGGCTCGGCAGCATCGGTCTCGCAATCGCCAAGCGCGCCGAGGGCTTTCGCATGAGCGTCGCCTATCACAACCGCCGCAGGCGCTCGGATGTGCCCTATCGCTATGCCGAAAGCGTGCGCGCGCTTGCGGCCATGAGCGACCATCTCGTCATCGCCGCGCCCGGCGGCGCGGAGACCCGCCATCTCGTGAATGCCGCTGTTCTGGCTGCGCTGCCGCCGCACGGAGTCGTCGTCAATATCGGCCGCGGCTCGATCATCGACCAGGAAGCCCTGATTGAAGCGCTAGCCGCTGACAAGCTGTGGGGCGCCGGGCTTGACGTCCTCGACGGCGAGCCGGCGGTGCCGCCGCGACTCCTCGCGCTCGACAATGTCGTGCTGACGCCGCACCGCGCCGGCTCGACCCATGAGACCTCGGATGATGCCGTGGCGCTGACGATCCGTACCCTGGAGGCGTGGTTCCGCGACGGAACCAATATTGCGCCGATCTAACGCCCGAGCATGGGCAGGTCGAGTTGCTGCTCCTTAGCGCACGCGATCGCCTCGTCGTAGCCGGCATCGGCATGGCGCATGACTCCGGAGGCCGGGTCGTTCCACAGCACGCGCTCGAGCCGGCGGGCCGCATCCTCGGTGCCGTCGCAGAGGATGACCATGCCGGAATGCTGGCTGTAGCCGATGCCGACGCCACCGCCATGATGGATCGATACCCACGTCGCTCCGGAGGCGGTGTTGAGCAGGGCGTTGAGCAGCGGCCAGTCGGCGACCGCGTCGGTGCCGTCCTTCATCGCCTCGGTCTCGCGGTTAGGGCTGGCGACCGAACCCGAATCGAGATGATCGCGCCCGATCACGATCGGGCCGATCTCCTTGCGCCTCACCATCTCGTTGAAGGCGAGCCCGATGCGGTGGCGGTCGCCGAGGCCGACCCAGCAGATCCGTGCCGGCAGGCCTTGGAAGCTGATCTTGCTGCCGGCATTGTCGAGCCAGGTGTGAAGGTGCGCCGCTTTCGGCATCAGCTCCTTCACCTTGGCATCGGTCTTTCGGATGTCCTCGGGATCTCCCGAGAGCGCGACCCAGCGGAACGGTCCGACTCCGCGGCAGAAGAGCGGGCGGATATAGGCGGGCACGAAACCTGGAAAGTCGAAGGCGTGGGTCTCGCCGACCTCCTTCGCCATCTGGCGGATGTTGTTGCCGTAGTCGAAGGTCGGCACACCCATGCGATGGAATTCGAGCATCGCCCGGACGTGCACGCGTATCGACTCCTTCGCCGCCTTGACCGTTCCGGCGGGGTCGCTCTGCCGACGCTCCTCCCATTGCTGCAAGGTCCAGCCGAGCGGCAGATAACCGTTGAGCGGGTCATGTGCGCTGGTCTGGTCGGTGACCCCGTCGGGCCGCCAGCGCGGATCGGATTTTGCGCGCTTCGCGATCTCCGGCACGAACTCGGCAGCATTGCCGAGCAACCCCACCGAGATCGCCTTGCCCTCGGCCTTGGCCTTCTCGACGATCTGCAAGGCCTCGTCGAGGGTCTTCGCCTGGGTGTCGAGATAGCGCGTCTTCAAGCGGAACTCGATCGAGGAGGGCCGGCACTCGATCGCGATCATCGAGGCGCCGCCGAGCGTTGCCGCCAGGGTCTGGGCGCCGCCCATGCCGCCCAAGCCCGCAGTCAGGATCCAGCGCCCCTTGAGCCCGCCATAGGCTTGGCGGCCCATCTCGACGAAGGTCTCGTGCGTGCCCTGCACGATGCCCTGGCTGCCGATATAGATCCAGGAGCCGGCGGTCATCTGGCCGTACATCATCAGGCCCTGGCGATCGAGCGCGTTGAAATGCTCCCAGCTCGCCCAATTGGCGACGAGGTTGGAATTGGCCAGCAACACGCGCGGTGCGTCGGCATGGGTGCGGAAGACGCCGACCGGCTTGCCCGACTGGATCAGCAGCGTTTCATCGCCTTTGAGCCGCTTCAGCGTGGCGACAATCGCGTCGAAGCACTCCCAGTTGCGCGCCGCACGGCCGATGCCGCCATAGACCGTAAGCTCCTGCGGCTTCTCGGCCACCTCGGGATCGAGGTTGTTCATCAACATCCGCATCGGTGCCTCGGTCGCCCAGGAGAGCGCCGACAGCTTGTCGCCCCTCGGAGCGCGGATGACTCGGCTATTGTCGAGGCGGGTCTGGATCATCAGGCGATCTCCGGGCGGTCGATCAATCCGCCGACGAGGTCGAGGAAGGGGTGGCGATGCAGGAAGGTGTGCGCGGCAGCAATGTCCGGCGCCATGATACGGTCGTGGTCGAGCGGCGCCACACGCTCCCTGAGTGCAGCGTGCACCCCCAGCAGCTTCGGCGAGGTCTTGAGCGGCGCGAGCAGATCAACGCCCTGCGCGGCGGCCATCAGCTCGATCGCAACGATGCTGCCGGTGTTCTCGGCCATATCGAGAAGCCGTCGCGCGGCATGGGTCGCCATCGACACATGGTCCTCCTGGTTGGCCGAGGTCGGGATCGTGTCGACGCTCGCGGGGTGCGCTAGCATCTTGTTTTCGGAGGCGAGCGCCGCCGCCGTGACCTGCGCCATCATGAAGCCTGAATCGATGCCCGGCGTCTTGACGAGGAAGGCAGGGAGGCCGCCGCTCATCGCCGGATCGACTAGCAGGGCCGTGCGCCGTTCCGACATATTGCCGATCTCGGCAAGCGCCAAGGCAATGTTGTCGGCGGCGAAGGCGACGGGCTCGGCGTGGAAATTGCCGCCCGAGAGGATCTCGCCCTCCTCTGGGAAGACCAGCGGATTGTCGGAAACGGCATTCGCCTCGTCGACCAGGCGAGCGGCTGCCGAGCGGAGCTGGTCGAGGCAGGCGCCCATCACTTGCGGCTGGCAGCGCAGGCAATACGGGTCCTGCACGCGATCGCAATCGACGTGGCTCTTGCGGATGTCGCTGCCGGCAAGCAGACCGCGCAGGATCGCCGCTGCGATCGTCTGTCCCGGCTGCCCGCGCACGCGATGGATGCGCGGATCGAATGGCGTGTCGGTGCCGCGCGCTGCATCGACCGAGAGCGCACCGGCGGCGAGCGCCGCCGCCAGCAGGCGCTCGGCGGCGAAGAGCCCGGTCAGCGCCAGAGCGGTCGAGACCTGCGTGCCGTTGATCAGCGCGAGCCCTTCCTTGGGCCCGAGGCGGAGCGGCTTCAAGCCTGCCGCATCGAGCGCTGCACGCGCCGGCATCGCCTGACTGCCATAGCGGACCTCGCCCTCGCCGATCAGCGCTAGCGACAGATGCGCCAGCGGCGCCAGGTCGCCGGACGCACCGACCGAGCCTTTGCCCGGCACCACCGGGAGGATGTCGCGGTCGGCAAAAGCGAGAAGCTGCGCGATCGTATCCGGCCGCACGCCGGAGTAGCCGCGCCCGAGGCTCGCCGCCTTCACAGCCAGGATCAGGCGGACGACGTTGTCGGGGAGCGGAGCGCCGACGCCGACCGCATGCGAGCGCAGCAGGTTGAGCTGGAGCTGCTCAAGCTGGTTTTCGGCGATGCGCGTCTGCGCAAGCTTGCCGAAGCCGGTGGTGACGCCATAGACGGCACCGCCGCCATGCGCCATCCGCTCGACCAGCGCATGGGCGGCACGAACCGGACCGTCGGCCGAGGGGTCGAGGGCGAAGGTCGCGGGACCTGCGGCGATCCGGCGGAGCTGGCGAAGCGTCAGCTTGCCGGGAACCAGGAGGATCTTCTCGCCCGTCATGCCTTCCCCTCTTGGCAGCCTGTCCCCGGCCATGATCGACTAGGACGATGGCAAAGACCATCCACCTTATCCGCCACGCCCAGTCGACCTTCAATGCCGCCTGGGCCGAAGGCGGGACCGACCCCTTCCACTTCGATGCCCGGCTCTCTCCGATCGGCCTCCGGCAGGTCGAGGCAGTCCGCGACCGGGCTCGCGCGCTCCCCTGCGACGTCGTGATCACGACGCCGCTGACCCGTGCCTTGCAGACAGCGACCGGCCTCTTTTCCGGCCATGCCCGGATCGAGGTCGAGTGCCTGCACCGAGAGTGGCAGGAGCACAGCTGCGACATGGGTCGCTCGCCGACGCTGCTGGCACAGGAGTTCCCCGATCTCGCGTTCGACCACCTCGACGATCCATGGTGGCATCACGAGAATCCCGACGCGAACGGCGTCGTGGTCGAGCCGATGGATTCTCTCTATGCGCGTCTTGCCGCCTTTCCACGCTGGCTGATCGCCCGGCCCGAGACAGCGATCGTCGTGATCGGACACGGCGCCTTCTTCAGCCATTTGATCGGCCGCGATCCGGCGAACTGTGACATCGTTGCCTGGCAACCCGCCTGATGCGACACTGCGCTCATTCCAGCACGGGAGACGTCGCATGCACCGAGCCCTAACGTCAGCCTTTGCCGTCGCCCTCCTCGCGGCGTCCGGCGCCTCGGCCCAGACCACGCTCAAGATGGTCCCGCAAGCCGATCTCCGCGTCCTCGACTCCGTCTATACGACGGTGACGATCACCAACAACTACTCGCGCATGGTCTACGACACGCTCTTCGGCATGAGCTCGAAATACGAGCCGAAGCCGCAGATGGTCGAGTCCTACACCGCGAGCGACGACAAGCTGACCTGGACCTTCGTGCTCCGGCCCGGCCTCAAATTCCACGACGGCTCGCCGGTGATGTCTAAGGACGTCGTCGCCTCCTTCAAGCGCTGGCAGACCCGCGCCGTCGACGGCAAGGTGCTGATGTCGCGCATCGCCGAATTCCAGACGCCGAATGACCGCACCTTCGTATTCAAGTTGAAGCAGCCCTACGGCATGATGCTGGAGACGCTGGCGGGTGCCGCCAACACCTTCTTCATCCTGCGCGAGAAGGACGCGGCGACCGACGCCTTCGCCGAGGTCAAGGATTCGATCGGCTCGGGCCCGTTCAAGTTCATCCGCGAGGCCTGGGTGCCGGGCGCCATGGTCGCCTTCGCCAAGAACGCCGACTACGTGCCGCGCAGCGAGCCGCCGGACGGCCAGTCGGGCGGCAAGGTGGTCAAAGTCGACCGCGTCGAGTGGCCCTACATTCCCGACACCAACACCGCCGTGCAGGCCCTCCAGCGCGGCGAGGTCGACATGGTCGAGGTGATCAGCCACGACATGATCCCGGCCCTGTCCAAGGACCCGAACATCCAGCTTCATATCCTGGACCCGATCGGTTTCCAGGCGACGATCCGCCCGAACCATCTGGTCCCGCCCTTCAACAACCCGAAAGCGCGGCAGGCGCTGTTCCTGATCGGCGAGCAGACCGACTACCTGACGGCGATGGTCGGATCGGACAAGCAGTACCAGCGCGTCTGCTTCGCCCCCTTCATCTGCGGCTCGCCCGGCGAGTCAAATGTTGGAGTGGACGCGATCAGGCAGAAGAACGTCGCCAGGGCGAAGCAGCTCTTCGCCGAGGCTGGCTACAAGGGCGAGCCGATCGTCGTCATGACGCCGACCGACCAGTTCCTGATCCACACCATGACCCTGGTCACCGCGCAGCTCCTGCGCGAGGTCGGCATCAATGTCGACCTGCAGGCGATGGACTGGGGCGCGGTCACGCAGCGCCGGCTCAACAAGAACGACCCCAAGACCGACCGCGCCGGCTGGCACATCGCCCAGACCACCTGGCCCGGCCGCATCCAGTCGAACCCTTTCACCAACCTCTTCGCCTCGACCTCCTGCGACGGCCGCAACTCCTGGGGCCTGCCCTGCGACGAGGCGATGGAGAAGCTTCGGCTCTCCTATCTCGAGGCGCCGAACGCCGATGAGCGCAAGCGTATCATCGACGAGCTGCAGGCCAAGTTCCTGGAAGTCGTGCCGTATGTCCCGATCGGCCAGTTCACCCGGCCGGTCGCCTATCGCAAGGAGCTACGCGGCATCGTGCATCCCTCTTGGGATGTCACGCTCTGGAACATCGAGAAGGTACGGAATTAGCCGTTCTTGAGCGCGGTCGCGGCGGCATCGAGCCGCCGCGCCGCCGCCTCCATGCGACCGCGATAGGCATCGAGCCAGCCGCGCGCCTTGCCCAGCTCCTCGCGATAGGCAGCGAAGGCGGCCAGCAGCGCCCCGGGTGCCGGCCCGCCCGGCATGGTGCGAACAGCGACGAAGTGCTCGGGCGTGGTGACGCGGCGGAACTCGGCCTCCGAGAGGTTCGCTGCGCGGCCAGTGACCTCGCGGAAGGCCTCGGCGAAGGCCGACATCGGTACTGTGCCGAAACGCTCGCCGGTGTCGATCATGCGACGCGCCAGCTTGGCCGCGATCTCATGCGCCTGACGGAACGACAGCCCTTCGGCGCGCACCAGGGAGTCGGCAAGCTCGGTCACCGTGATGCAGGCCTCGTCGATGTGTCTGCGGACCCTTGCCTCGTCGATACGGACCGAGCCGATGAACCCGGCGAGGAGCGCGATGGCGCGATGGCCGGTGTCGAAGGCCTCGTAGCCCGCGGCCTGCACCTCGCCTTCGGAGTCGTTCATGTCGGCGAAGGGCGTGTTGTGCACGGCCACGATCACGGACTCGGCGCGAGCGGATGCCAGGGACAACATCAGGCGCAGATGCTCGACCGGCACCGGGTTGCGCTTCTGCGGCATGATCGAGCTGATCTGCACATAGGCGTTCGGCACGTAGAGATGCCCGATCTCGAAGCCGGTCCAGGCATTCAGGTCCTGAACGAAGCGACCGAGATGGACGAAGACCAGCTTGAGCGCGGCATAGACGCTGGTCGCGTAGTCGATCGCGGCGATGCAGCCATAGGAATTCTCCTGAACCTCGGCGAATCCAAGCAGCTCCGCCATGCGCGCGCGGTCGAGGCCGAAGCCGGAGGTGGTGATCGCCGCGGCGCCCATACTCGACTTATCCGGATAGCGCGCCGCGTGGGCTACGCGCTCGATATCGCGCAGCAGCATCTCGATCAGCGCCGCGAGGTAGTGACCGAAGGTCGAAGGCTGCGCCGGCTGGCCATGGGTATAGGCCACGATCAGCGTGTCGCGATTCTTCTCGGCGACCACGAGCGCTGCCTCGACCAGACCGAGCAACGCCTCGACGAAGCCGATCAGCCGCTCCTTCAGCGCCAACTTGAAGACGGTGTGGTCGATGTCGTTGCGCGACCGGCCGGTATGCAGCTTGCCGGCGACCTCGACGCCGAGGCGGCGCTTGAGCTCGGACTCGACGTAAAAGAAGAAGTCCTCGTGCTCGCCGGTGTAGTCGAGGCTGGGAACATCGACCGTGGCGACGATGTCGTCGAGCGCCTTGAGTATCGCTCCTGCTTCCGCGCGGCTGAGCAACCCTTTCTCTGCCAGCATCACCGCGCTTGCCCGGTTGATCCGCATCTGATGCTGCCAGTGGTGTTTCTTCACACCCTCGAACAGCGGGGCCAGCACCGTCTCCTTGTAGACCGGTGCCGGAAAGACACTGTCGTCCCTGGTCGCGGCCATCAGAAGCCAAGCCTTTTCACAGTAACCTCTTCAAAATCCGGCAGATGCTCGTAGACACGGACGAGCACGTCAATAAGCATAGCTGTCCGTGATGAGCACCTCCGACGAGTACGCGCGATCGCAGCGCCGAATCTCACGCCAGGCAGCGGCGAGCCCGATGGTCGAGCTCTGGAATGCGCTGCTGCCGCTGCGCTCGGCCTCCAGCTTCATGATGACAGGCGCTCACCCCGATGACGAGGCGAGCGGACTGCTTGCCCGTCTGTCGAAGAGGGATGGCGCGCGCACGATCTATGTCTGCGCCACCAGAGGCCAGGGCGGCCAGAACGCGCTCGGGCCGGAATCCGGCGACGCGCTGGCGGCGATCCGCACGCGAGAGATGGAGGAAGCCGCGCGCATCCTCGACATGGAGCTTCACTGGCTCGACCGCGGTTTCGGCGATCCGATCTCCGATTTCGGCTTCGCCAAGACGGCCGAAGCGACGAATGCCGTCTGGGGCGAGGAACGGCTGCTCGAGCGGCTGGTGCGTGCGATCCGGCTGACGCGCCCCGACGTCATCTGCCCGACGTTCCTCGATGTCGGCGGCCAGCATGGCCATCATCGCGCCGTGACGCGCGCCACCATACGCGCCTTCGAGGCCGCTGCCGATCCGGAGGCCTTTCCCGACCATCTTGCCGGCGGGCTCCTGCCCTGGCGCGTCTCCAAGCTCTACCTTCCCGCCTTCTCCGGTGACGGCGGCAGCTACGACGATGCCGAGCCCCCGCCGCCGGCGACGATCGAGGTCGATATTGGCGGCTACGACCGAATCATCGGCGCCACCTTTGTGCAGATCGGCGAGTGGTCGCGCGCCCGCCACCGGACCCAGGAGATGGGCGTCTGGCGCGGCGAGCGTCCGGCCACGGTGCCGTTGCATCTGCTGCAGAGCCGGCTCCCGACCGCCAATGCCGAGGCGTCTCTTTTCGACGGGCTGCCGCTTCGCCTCGGTCATCTGGCGGAGCGCTTCGACACCGCCCAGGGCGAAGCGCTCCGCCGCATCGACGCCGCGATCGACCTCGCCTTCGCCCGGTTTCCCGATTTCGACGGCGTCGCCGGTGCGGTTCACGCCGCGCTCCGCGCCGTCGACGAGGCCGAGGCGCGGCTCGATCCGCCTCCGGACCCGAATGCCGACAATCTGAGCCATCGGCTCGCAATCAAGCGCCACCAGCTCGCCAGGGCAAGCCGGATCGCGCTGTCGCTGATCGCCAGGATCGAGGTGCCGGATACCATCGTCGTCGGCAAGCTCGCCGAAGCTAGACTCTCGGTCTTCTACGGACGGCCAGACGTGCTTGCCTCGCTCGCCGCCGTCACCGCTGATGGCGTGACCATGGAACCCGACGATTGCGGGATCGCGCGTGTCACCCTCTTCAAGTCGCGGCCATTCCACTCGCGCTTCGACCCGCTTTCGCCCGCGGCGCCCGTTCTCGCGCGCCTGCGCTACTTCGTCGAAGGCCAGGAGATCGAGCAGTCGGTCGCCCCCGGCGACGCACCGCTGATCGTGCCGCCGCTGGCGCTCGACCCGCAGCCGGATCGCCTCGTCGTCCGCACCGGCGCACCCACCTTCGATCTCCGGATTGGCGTCCGCAATCACACTGCCGACAAGCTCGAAACGACACTCACGGTTGGGGAGGCGCGGAAATCGCTGAGCTTGCTGCCGGAGGCGTCGACTGAAGCCGACCTCCGCGTGGAAACGCCGTCACCCGGCCGGCATCGCCTCGCCGTGACCGCTGCCGGAGTCGAACATGGTCGCACGCGGTCCCAGGTCTATGAGCATGTTGGGCGTATCGGCTGGATCGAGCCGGCGGAAGTCGAGTTGTTGGTCGTCGATGTCGAGATCCCCGATCGCGCGCGCATCGGCTATGTCGGCGCCGGCACCGACCGCGTCGCCTTCTGGCTCGCCCGGCTCGGCCTGAACGTCGCGGAGCTTGGCGCGGAGGACCTTGCCCAGGGAGATCTCGGCCGCTTCGACACCATCGTCGTCGGCGTCAAAGCATTTGCGCGGCCTGAAGTGGCTCGGTCTCAGGTCCGGCTCCATGAATTCGTCCGCCGAGGGGGGCACCTGCTCACGCAGTTCCATCGACCGCAGGATGGCTGGAACGGTGCGCCGCCGGAACGGCTGGAGATCGGCCAGCCCTCGATCCGCTGGCGTGTTTGCGATCCGGCTGCCCCGGTCGCGGTGCTGGCGCCGAGCCATCCGCTGCTCACCTATCCCAACCGCATCGGCCCGGAGGACTGGCTTGGCTGGAAGAAAGAGCGTGGCCTCTACTTCGCCTCCTCCTGGGGCGATGCGTATCAGCCGCTGCTGGCGATGTCCGATCCCGGCGAGACGCCGCTTCGCGGTGGCCTGCTCTCGGCGGGCATCGGCAGGGGGCGCCACACCCATGTCAGCCTGACGCTCTCGCATCAGATGGACGAGCTGGTGCCTGGCGCGTTTCGTCTCTTCGCCAATCTTGCGCAGGCCGCTGCATCGCGTTGACAAGCGTGTCCGCGGGTGGCGCAATCCTCGGATCTTCCCCATCAGGAGCCGACAATGGCGCCCCGCTTGACCCGTCGTACCGTTCTTCACGGCGCGCTCGGCGCCGCCGGTTCGAGCCTCATCCCGTGGCACGCCTATGCCCAGGGCAAGCGCGGCGGCGTGCTGATGGTTGCCGCCGACAGCGAGCCGCCCCATTGGAACGGCGCTATCGTCGCCAGCAACGGCGTCTTCTTCGTCTCCAGCAAGGTGCTGGAGCCGCTCGCCGACCAAGCTTTCGGCGGCAGCGGCGTCAGGCCGGTTCTGGCGACCGCGTGGACGCCCTCGGCCGATGGCCGCAGCCTCACCTTCCAGCTCCGCTCCGGCGTGAAATGGCATGACGGCCGCGACTTCTCCTCGGCCGACGTCGCCTTCTCGGCGATGGAGGTGTGGAAGAAGCTGCAGAATTTCGGCCGCGTCGTCTTCAAGGACCTCGAGGCGGTCGAGACGCCGAACGCAACGACCGCGATCTTCCGCTTCTCGAAGCCGATCCCGAGCCAGCTCATCGTCAACGCGCTGCCGGCGCTGTCGACGGTGCTGCCGAAGCATCTCTACGAGAACACGGACATCGCGCAGCCTTCGCATCCGGCGAACCAGAAGCCCGTCGGCACCGGCCCTTACACTTTCGCCGAGCAGAAGCGCGGCGAGTTCGTCCGGCTCGAGCGCAACCCGAGCTATTGGGCGCCGAACCAGCCGCTGGTCGACCGCATCCTCTACCGCAAGATGGCGGACAAGGGCGCGGTTGCCGCCGCGCACGAGTCCGGCGAACTGCACCTCTCCTGCTTCAGCGCCGTCTCGACTGCCGATGCGATCCGTCTCGGCAAGGTCAAGGGCCTGCAGGTCTCGACCAAGGGCTATGAGGGCATCCTCTACACCGCCACGGTCGAGATCAATCACCGCAGGAAGGAGCTGGCCGATGTCCGCGTGCGCCGCGCTCTTCGCCATGCGATCGATCCGAAGTTCCTGCTCGATACCGTGTTCCAGGGCTTCGGTGCGATCGCGACCGGTCCGATCCCGGCCAGCGGCGCCCCGTTCTACACGACCGATGTCGCGCAATACGCCTTCGACCCGGCCAGGGCCGAGGCGCTGCTCGACGAGGCCGGCTACAAGAAGGGAACGGACGGGATGCGCTTTGCGCTCAAGCTCCTGCCGGCGCCCTTCTTCGAGCAGACGCGGCTGACCGGCGACTATCTCCGTCAGGCGCTCCGGCGCATCGGCATCGACGCGCAGATCGAGGCCAATGACGCGCCGGGCCACATCGCCAAAGTCTATAAAGACCACGCCTTCGACCTCGCCGTGGCGGCTCTGGTCTATCGCAACGACCCGGCGATCTCGACGACCGTCCTCTACCGGTCGGGCACGCCGGCCGGCGTTCCCTTCGCCAACCAGTACGGTTACGCCGACCCGGAGATGGACAAGCTGATCGACCAGGCGGCAAGCGAGATCAGCGATGCCGATCGGGCCAAGCTCTACGTCGCGTTCCAGAAGAAGGTGATGACGGACCTGCCGATCCTGCCGCTGGTCGACTTCCCGTTCCTGTCGGTGGTCTCCGACAAGGTCGTCAATCACCACAACAACCCGCGCTGGCCGGTTTCGTCCTGGGCGGATGTCAGCCTCGCCTGACCGCGGCGGGCGCGCGGCCGACTTCTTCGCCGGCCGCGCCTTCGTCCTCATCCGCCGCAGGCTGGCGCAGGCGCTCCCGGTCGTCCTGCTGATCCTGGTCGGCAACTTCGTGCTGCTGAAGCTCGCGCCGGGCGACGCCGTTGACGCCTATATCGCCACCGTCGGCGGCGGCGATATAGGCGTGGTTTCGCGACTTCGCGCCGAATACGGGCTCGACCAACCGGCGATCGTCCAGCTCGGCCTCTATCTGTGGAAGGCGATCCGGCTCGATCTCGGTCAGGCGGTCCTCTATGGCCAGCCGGTGCTGACGCTGATCCTGGAGCGCCTGCCGAACACGCTGCTCCTGATGCTGAGCGCGGTCAGCCTCGCCTTCGGCCTCGGCGTCGCGCTCGGCGTCGCCGCGGCGCGGCGTGCGGGGCGGCCGGAAGACACGGCGATCGTGACGCTCGGCCTCATCGTCTATGCGACGCCGGGATTCTGGCTCGGCCTCATGCTGATCGTAATCTTCTCGGTGAAGCTCGCCTGGCTGCCGCTTTCCGGCATCGAGACCATCGCCTCCACCCTGACCGGCTGGGAGCGGGTCCTCGATATTGCGCGCCATCTCGTGCTGCCGACGCTGTCGCTTGCCCTCGTCTATGTCGCGATCTACATGCGGCTGATGCGCGCCGGCATGCTCGAGGTCTATGGCCTCGACTTCATCCGCACCGCCAAAGCCAAAGGACTGACCGACGACCGCATCGCCTATCGCCACGTCCTGCCGAATGCGATCCTGCCGATGGTGACGATGCTGGGACTTCAGTTCGGCACGCTGCTCGGCGGCAGCGTCGTCATCGAGAGCGTGTTCTCGATTCCCGGCATCGGACGCCTTGCCTTCGAGTCCGTCGTCAGCCGCGATCTCAACACGCTGCTCGGCATCGTCTTCATGAGCGCGCTGCTGGTCATCACGGTCAACTTGATCGTCGATCTCCTCTATGCGCAGCTCGATCCCAGGATCGAGAGCGCATGAACGAGCGCGGCTTCAAACAGCGCTTTGCCACCAACCGCGGTGCGCTCGCGGGCCTCGCGATCCTCGGCGTCGTCGTGCTGGCGGCGATCGTGGCACCCCTGCTCTTCCCGGGCGATCCGCTCGACATCGTCGGGAGGCCGCTGACGGAGCCCTTCGAGTATTGGCGCTTTCCACTCGGCACCGACCGGCTCGGCCGAGACATGCTGGCCGGGCTTGTACACGGCGCGCGGGCGTCGCTGTTCGTCGGGCTGGTCGCCGCCGGCGGGGCAATCCTCATCGGCATCCTGGTCGGTGCCGTTGCCGGATATTTCGGCGGCTGGACCGACGAGGCGCTGATGCGGCTGACCGAAACCTTCCAGACCGTTCCCGGCTTCATCCTGGCCCTCGCTCTGATCGCGGTGATGGGCCCCGGCGTGGTCTCGGTCGCGATCGCCATAGCGCTGGTTTCCTGGACCGGGCCTGCCCGCATCACCCGCGCCGAGTTCCTGAGCCTGAAGCAACGCGAATTCGTCGCGGCCTCTCGCGTGCTCGGCAACGGCCACGGCTACATCATCTTCCGCGAGATCCTGCCGAATGCGCTGGCGCCGATCATCGTGCTCGGCAGCGTCATCGTCGCCGCGGCGATCCTGATCGAGTCGGCGCTGTCCTATCTCGGATTGAGCGACCCGAATGTGGCGACCTGGGGCCAGATGATCGCCAATGGCCGCGCCGTCTTCCGCAGCGCCTGGTATGTGTCCGCCATCCCGGGATTCGCGATTTTGCTGACGGTCCTCGCCGTCAGCCTGGTCGGCGAAGGCCTCACCGACGCCGCAAATCCGCGCACGGGACGGCGGTAGGATTGACCGGCTAGACCACGACACCTACATGACCTATGCTTTGGCATATGCTGACAGGAGGCCGCTACGCTCCCAGAGCGACACGTAAAGTTGTTCAAGAACGGGCGTAATCAGGCCGTTCGCATCCCCCGGGAGTTCGAGCTGCCGGGTGAGGATGCCATTATGCGCAAGGAAGGCGATCGGCTGATCATCGAGCCTGCGCCGCGCAAGTCGCTGCTCGCGTGGCTCGCTACGCTCGAGCCGCTCGATGAAGAGTTCCCGGAGATCGAGGATCTACCTCCTGATCCCGTCGAGATCTGATGCGGTATCTGCTCGACACGAACATAGTCTCGGACCTCGTCCGGCGGCCCCAAGGCACTGTCGCCGCTCGGATCGCCGAGGTAGGCGAAGGTGAGATATGCACGAGCATCATCGTCGCTTCCGAACTTCGCTACGGAAGCATGAAGAGAGACCTAAGTGAGCTCAGCGAGCGCGTGGAGGCGGCCTTAAAGAGGTTTGACGTCCTGGATTACAAGCCACCCGCGGATGCGGCCTACGGTCGGATACGCGCGCGACTCGAACGGAGTCGAATGATGATAGGCGCCAATGATCTGTTCATCGCGGCCCACGCTCTCGCGCTCGGACTCACGCTTGTCACGGACAATGATCGCGAGTTCGCGCGTGTGGACGGACTTCCGCTCGTGAACTGGCTGCGGCCGGAGTAAGGTTCGCGCCGGCCGATCCATGGAGCGCCGAGATATCCACATGGTGCCGGTCTAGCCTTCGCTCGCCGCGGTTGCGTTCTCTTTATGTTCTTGCTATGGGATCGTCTATGTCCGGCCAGCTTCGTATCCGCGGCGCGCGCGAGCATAATCTTAAGAACATCGACGTCGATCTGCCGCGGAACGAGCTGGTGGTGATCACCGGGCTGTCCGGCTCGGGCAAGTCCTCGCTCGCCTTCGATACGATCTATGCCGAAGGTCAGCGCCGTTACGTCGAGAGCCTGTCGGCCTATGCCCGCCAGTTCCTGGAGCTGATGGGCAAGCCCGATGTCGACCTGATCGAGGGACTCTCGCCGGCGATCTCGATCGAGCAGAAGACCACCTCGAAGAACCCGCGCTCGACCGTCGGCACGGTCACCGAGATCCACGACTATCTCCGCCTGCTCTACGCCCGCATCGGCATCCCCTATTCGCCGGCGACCGGGCTTCCGATCGAAAGCCAGACCGTGACCCAGATGGTCGACCGGGTCATGGCGATGAAGGAAGGCACCCGCCTCTATCTGCTCGCGCCCATTGTCCGCGGCCGCAAGGGCGAATACCGCAAGGAGCTGCAGGAGCTGCTGAAGAAAGGCTTCCAGCGGATCAAGGTCGACGGCAAGCTCTACGAGATCGGCCAGGTCCCGGCGCTCAACAAGAAGCTCAAGCATGACATCGAGGTGGTAATCGACCGCATCGTCGTACGCCCCGATCTCGGCAACCGGCTCGCGGATTCGATGGAAACCGCGGTCACGCTCGGCGAAGGCCTGGTCTTCGCCGAGAATGCGGATACCGGCGAGCGCACGATCTTCTCCTCGAAATTCGCCTGCCCGGTCTCCGGCTTCACCATCGACGAGATCGAGCCGCGCCTCTTCTCCTTCAACAACCCCTTCGGCGCGTGCCCGGCCTGCGACGGGCTCGGCACCAAGATGTATTTCGACCCCGAGCTGGTGATTCCCGACGACCGCCGGTCGCTGCGCGAAGGTGCGGTGGCGCCCTGGGCCAACTCCTCGTCGAAATACTACGACCAGACCCTCGACAGCCTCGCCAAGCACTTCAGGGTGTCGACAGGCACGCCGTGGAAGCAGCTACCGGAAAAGGCGAAGAAGGCGATCCTTAACGGCACCGGCGAGGATCCGGTGTCGATGACCTTCAACGACGGGCTGCGCAGCTACACCACGACCAAGCCCTTCGAGGGGATCATCCCCAACATGGAACGGCGCTGGAAGGAGACCGACAGCTCCTGGGTGCGGGAAGAGCTCGAGCGCTACCAGGCCTCGGCCAAATGCGAAGCCTGCGACGGCAACCGCCTCAAGCCCGAGGCGCTGGCGGTCAAGGTCGGGGCCAAGCATATCGGCGAGACCGCGCTGATGTCGATCTCGGAAGCCGCCGCCTGGTTCACCGACCTGCCGAAGAAGCTCAAGCCGAAGGACCAGGAGATCGCTGCCCGCATCCTCAAGGAGATCAACGAGCGCCTCGGCTTCCTCGTCAATGTCGGCCTTGACTATCTGACGCTCGGCCGCGCCTCGGCGACTTTGTCCGGCGGCGAGAGCCAGCGAATACGGCTTGCATCGCAGATCGGCTCCGGCCTGACCGGCGTGCTCTATGTGCTCGACGAGCCGTCGATCGGGCTGCATCAGCGCGACAATGCGCGACTGCTTGAGACGCTCAAGCGCCTGCGCGACCTCGGCAACACCGTCATCGTCGTCGAGCATGACGAGGATGCGATCCGCTCAGCCGACTACCTCGTCGACATGGGCCCCGGCGCCGGCATCCATGGCGGCAAGGTCGTCGCCATCGGCAAGCCCGCGGAGGTCATGCGCAACCCGGAGAGCCTGACCGGCCAGTACCTGATCGGCATGCAACAGATCGCCGTGCCCGCACGCCGTCGCCAGGGTCGCGAGGGCCAATCGATCAAGGTGATCGGCGCGCGCGCCAACAACCTCAAGAACATCGATGTCGAGATCCCGCTCGGCACTTTCACCTGCATCACCGGCGTCTCCGGCGGCGGCAAGTCGACGCTGGTGATCGAGACGCTCTACAAGGCGCTCGCCCGCCGCCTCAACGGCGCGCGCGAGCCGGCAGCCGAGCACGACACGGTCGAGGGCGTCGAGCATATCGACAAGATCGTCGACATCGATCAGTCGCCGATCGGCCGCACGCCGCGCTCGAACCCGGCGACATACACCGGCGCCTTCACCCCGATCCGCGACTGGTTCGCCGGACTGCCGGAATCGACCGCCCGCGGCTACGCGCCCGGCCGCTTCTCCTTCAACGTCAAGGGCGGGCGCTGCGAGGCCTGCCAGGGCGACGGCGTCATCAAGATCGAGATGCACTTTCTGCCCGACGTCTACGTGCAATGCGATGCCTGCAAGGGCAAGCGCTACAACCGCGAGACGCTCGAGGTGAAGTTCAAGGACAAATCCATTGCCGATGTCCTCGACATGACGGTCGAGGAAGGGGCGGAGTTCTTCCGCGCCGTGCCCTCGATCCGCGAGAAGATGGAAACACTCGAACGCGTCGGCCTCGGCTACATCCATGTCGGCCAGCCGGCGACGACGCTCTCCGGCGGCGAGGCGCAGCGCGTCAAGCTCGCCAAGGAGCTGTCGCGCCGCGCCACCGGCCGCACGCTCTACATCCTGGACGAGCCGACCACCGGGCTGCATTTCGAGGACGTCCGCAAGCTCCTTGAGGTGCTGCACACGCTGGTCGACCAGGGCAACACCGTGCTGGTGATCGAGCACAATCTGGAGGTCGTCAAGACCGCCGACTGGATCATCGACTTGGGCCCCGAGGGCGGCGACGGCGGCGGCGAGATGGTCGCCGCCGGCACGCCCGAGGAGGTGGCCAAGATCGCGCGCAGCTACACCGGCCAATACCTCGCGCCCTACGTCATTCCCGCCAAGCGCAAGGCGGCCAGGCGCGCCTGATTGACCGCCGCGTCCTTGCGGCGGAGAGTCGGGCCATGGTCAAGGATCCGCGGCGTGGCCTGACGCGCCGGCAGCTCGTGCATTTCGCCGGCGGGCTCGGCGGCGTCGCCGGCGCCTATGCGACGCTTTCGGCGCTCGGCCTGATCGAGACGCCGGCCCAGGCGGCGACGGTCGATCTGGCGCCGGGCTCCGGCAAGGGCACGCGCGTCGCCATCATCGGCGCGGGCATCGCCGGCCTCGTCGCCGCCTATGAGCTCGACAAGGCGGGCTACGAGGTGCGCGTGCTCGAGGCGCGCGAGCGGCCGGGCGGACGCTGCTGGACGATCCGCGGCGGCGACCGCGTCGAGGAGAACGATTTCGGCCAGCGCTGCGGCTTCGACGCCGATCCCTCGCTCTACTTCAATCCGGGACCGGCGCGGATCTCGCACCAGCATCGCACGCTGCTCGGATACTGCCGCGCGCTCGGCGTTCCACTGCAGGTCATGGTCAATGAGAACCGCGCCGCCTTCGTCCAGCATGACCGCGCCTTCGGCGGCAAGCGCCTCACCTTCCGACAGGCCGTCTCCGACAGCCGCGGCGCCGTCGCCGAGCTTCTCGCCAAATCGATCCAGAAAGGCGCGCTCGACCAGGAGCTGGACGGCCGCGATCGCGAGCGCCTGATCACCTTCCTGCGCGGCTTCGGCGATCTCGACCGCGATCGCCTCTATCGCGGCTCGCCCAACGCCGGCTACACGGATGCGCCCGGTACCGACGGCTGGGGAGAGGCGCTGGCGCCGCTACCGCTCAAGGACCTTCTCGGCGCGCAGTTCACCTACTTCACGCTGCCCTTCTTCGAGAGCCTGCACCAGGCGGCGCCGATGCTGGAACCCGTCGGCGGCATGGACCGCATCGCCACCGCCTTCGCCGAGCGCCTGCGCGGCCGCATCGAGTACCGCGCGGTTGTCAACCAGCTCCGCCGTACCGGGAAGGGTGCGACGCTGGTCGTCACCGACCTCGCGCGCCGGACCGAGCGGCCGGTCGAGGCCGACTTCGTGCTGGTTACCGCGCCGCTCAAGGTGCTGGAGTCGATCGACTCGGACTTCTCGGAGGCGCATCGCCGCGCCATCCACGCTCCGGCCTACGTCAAGGCGGCGAAGATCGCCTTCCAGGCCAGGCGCCGCTTCTGGGAGGAGGATGACGGCATCTATGGCGGCATCTCCTGGACCAACCGCGACATCACGCAGGTCTGGTACCCCTCGCACGACTTCCATGTGCAGCGCGGGGTGATCGTCGGCGGCTATATCTGGACCAACCGCATCGGCGAGGCCTTCGGCGCGCTGCCGCCCGACCTCCGCGCCGAGGCGGCGATCCGCTCGGGCGAGCTCCTGCATCCCGGATATGGCCAGGAGGTCGAGCATCCGGTCTCGGTCGCCTGGGCGAAGGTGCCATGGAGCGAGGGCGCCTGGGCGGAATGGGCACCGAGCCAGCGGAACGACGAGTACAAGACGCTGCAGGAGCCGGACGGGCCCTTCCACTTCGCCGGCGAGCACTTGAGCTACCTGCCGGGATGGCAGGAGGGCGCGGCGGTCTCTGCCGTCCGCGCCGTCCGCCAGATCGCCGAGCGCGCGAGGTCGCGCTAGCGCTTGCCGACCTCGTCCGGCCCGGAGAACTTGGTCCGGAAGAAGGGCGCCTCCTTCATCACTTTGTTCTCCATGTTGACGAAGTACTGGGATGAGACCTTGATCCAGGCCTGCCAGGCCGGGTCGGCCTGCATCTTTGCCCGCCGCTCGTCGCGCTCGGCCAGGCTCTCATAGGCCCAGATATGGACGATCTGATTCAAGGGCCCGATCTCGGTGAAGTAGTATCCCGCCAGCCGCCCGAGATGCTTGATCTGCACCTTGAGCCCCATTTCCTCGTACTTGGCGAGGTATTCGGGAAGCCCGCCGGGCTTCAGGGTGTAGGTGCGGTGATCGACGATCATCGAAGTCTCCCTCAGAGCGGATTGACGGAATGGCCGCCGTCGACGACGAGGACGGCGCCGGTCATGTAGCGCGATGCATCGGACGCGAGCAACAGCAGCGGTCCATCGAGGTCCTCCGGCCTGCCGAGGCGACGCTGCGGGATGCGCTTGATCAGCTCCTCGCCGGCCTTGCTGGCGAAGAACTCGGCGTTGAGCTCGGTCTCGATATAGCCGGGTGCCAGCGCGTTCACCCGCACATTGCTGCGCGCAAGCTCGATCGCGAGATTTCTCGTCAGATGGATCAGCCCGGCCTTGGACGCGGCATAGGCCGAGATATGGCCGCCGGTGCGGAGACCGGCGATCGAGGCGATGTTGATGATGCTGCCGCCACCCTGCTCCGCCATGCGCCGGGCGGCGGTTCGCGCGACCAGGAAGACGCCGCGGAGGTTTGTGGCGATCTGCGCGTCCCACTCGTCGATCGACATTTCGAGAGCGGGCTTGGCGATGACGATGCCGGCATTGTTGACCAGGATGTCGAGGCCGCCGAGCGCATCGGCCGATTGCCCGACCGCCTGCGTGACGCTGGCTTCGTCGGTGACGTCGAGCTCGACCAGCAATGCCTCGCCGCCGGATGCGCGGATCTCCTCGGCCAGCGTCACCAGCCGGTCCATCCGTCGCGCGCCGATCGCGACCTTGACGCCGCGCGACGCCAGCAGCCTTGCGAAGTGGCGGCCGAGGCCGGAGGACGCTCCGGTGACCAGCGCGGTGTGGCCGGCAAGCGAGTCCGTCATGTTTCCTGCCTTTCGCCGAGCCCCTTTGCCTGCTCGCGTAGCTGGAACTTCTGGATCTTGCCGGTCGAGGTCTTCGGCAGCGCGCCGAACACCACGGTGCGCGGCACCTTGTAGCGCGCCATGCGCTCTCGGCAGAAGGCGAGGATCTCGCCCTCGCTCGTCGGCGCCGCGCCGGGCTTCAGCGTGATGAAGGCGCAGGGGCTCTCGCCCCATTTCGCATCCGGTCGCGCCACCACCGCCGCCTCCATCACCTGCGGGTGGCGGTAGAGCACCTCCTCGACCTCGAGCGAGGAGATGTTCTCGCCTCCCGAGATGATGATGTCCTTGGCGCGATCCTTGATTTCGACATATCCGTCGGGATGCTTCACGCCGAGGTCGCCGGTGTGGAACCAGCCGCCGCGGAAGGCCTCGTCGCTGGCGGCGCGGTTCTTGAGATAGCCCTTCATCACCGTATTTCCGCGAAGCATGAGCTCGCCGATGGTCGTGCCGTCGGCCGGCACCGGCGCCATCGTCGCCGGATCGACGACATCCTGCGCCGCCATGGTCAACAGGTTGACGCCCTGGCGTGCCATCATCGCCGCCTGAGCGTCGGCATCCAGCGCATCCCAGTCTTCCTGCCAGGCGCAGAGCGTCGAGGGACCGTAGACCTCGGTCAATCCGTAGAGATGGGTGACGCGAAAGCCCATCCGAGACGTCGCTGCGATCACCGCCGAGGGCGGCGCGGCGCCACCGGTCGCGACCTCGACGACATGGTCGAAACGGCGCTTCACCGCCTCGGGCGCGTGGATCAGCATGGTTAGCACGATCGGTGCGCCGCAGAGGTGAGAAACGCGATGCTCGGCGATCGCCGGAAAGATCAAGGCGGGGTCGACGCGCCTGAGGCAAACATGCGTGCCGCCGACCGCGGCAACCGCCCAGGTGTAGCACCAGCCATTACAGTGGAACATCGGCAGGGTCCAAAGATAGACGGTCTCCGACCCCAGGCCGAAGGTGATGGCGTTGCCTATGGCGTTGAGGAACGCGCCGCGGTGATGGACGACGACGCCCTTGGGGTTGCCGGTGGTGCCCGAGGTGTAGTTGAGGCCGATCGCCTGCCACTCGTCCTTGGGCCAGCGCCAGACGAAATCCGCGTCGCCCGAGGCAAGGAACGCTTCGTAGGTCATCTCGCCTATGCCGCCGCTTGGCGGTCCCAGCGGATCGGCGATGTCGATCACCAGCGGCTTCGGGTCGAGGCCCTGCAGCGCGCCCCGCGCCGCCTCGGCGCAGTCGCGGTCGACCAGAAAGGCCTTGGCGCCCGAGTGCCGGAGGATGAAGCCGACCGTCGCGGCGTCGAGCCGCGCGTTGATCGCATTGAGCACGGCACCGGCCATCGGCACGCCGTAATGCGCCTCCAGCAGGGCCGGGATGTTCGGTGCCAGCACCGAAACCGTGTCGCCGGGGCCGATGCCCAGCCGGCTGAGCGCGCTCGCCAGCCGGCGGCAACGCCGCCCGAATTCGCGGTAGCTTGTCCGCGCCGAGCCATGGATGACAGCGACCTTGTCCGGCCAGACCGCCGCCGCCCGGTCGAGGAAGCTCAAAGGCGTCAGCGCCATGTGGTTGGCGGCAACCCGGCCCAGGCCCTGGTCGTAGATCGAGGTCACCACCGCATGCTTGGCGAGGTCTCGGCGGCGGTCAAGCGATGGTACGAGACGGCGGCAGGTTGGGACGCTAGGCTTGGCCCATGCGCTTCGACATCTTCTCCGACATCGTCTGTCCTTGGTGCTACATCGGCAAGCGCCGCTTCGCCCGTGCGCTCGGGCAGCGCCCTGACATCGCGGCCGAGGTCGCCTGGCGGGCTTTCCAGCTCAATCCGGACCTGCCGCGCGACGGCATGGACCGCGCCGAATACGTCGCCATGAAGTTCGGCGGCGGACGACGCGCCGAGGAGATCTATCAGCGAGTGGCCGAGGCAGGCGTCGCCGAGGGCATCGACTTCCGCTTCGACCGGATCAAGCGGACGCCGAACACGACCGAGGCCCATCGCCTCATGCTCTACGCTGCCGGCGGCGGCGCCCAGGACCGCATGCTCGATCGGCTGTTCGTCGGCTACTTCAGCGAAGGCGCCGACATCGGCGACCAGGATACCTTGGCCTCGCTGGCCGGCGAGGCCGGGCTGGAGATAGAGCCGGCGCGGCGGTTCCTCGCCGGAGAGCAGGGGCGCGACCTGGTCATGCAGGATCTGTCGCTCGCCTACCGGATGGGAATCTCCGGCGTGCCGTGCTTCATCCTCGACGGCAAGTACGCGCTACCCGGTGCGCACGAGCCGGAGGCGTTCCAGCCGATGTTCGACCTGGCGCTCCAGGAATCGCCGCAGCCCGCGGCCTGAGCCCCGCATCTCGACTCTATCTGTCGCGCCTGCGATTACATGTCGCAAGGACAGGGCGGTTGAAGCGAATCAGGCTCAACCGTATGATCCCGACCACGATGAGAAGCGCCATTGGCCAAGTTTGACGTATTTCGTCGGCGCGGATTCGACATTTTCGAGGCCGACGACCGCTCGGCGCTAGAGGCCCTGCGACAAGACATTTTCGCCCAGGCGCGAACCATCCTCGGCGCCGACGGCAACGATGCCGAGGCATTCTTCAACAAGTTTCATGAGCGTGGCGTTCGCGGAGGCGAGCTCAACGCCTTCCGCACGAAGCTCGTCTCGGACTGCACGGCAGTGCTTAAGGTCAATCGCCTCGTCTTCAAGGCATTCGAGAACACCTTGAGCCAGATGGTCGGGGCCGATGTCGCTGCGCAGAAAGTCGTCAACATCGTCGTGCAGCAGCCCGGCGATGTGGATCAGGTCATGACGCATCGCGACGCGCCGGCCAATTCGCATTTCGAGGTCGTCACCTGGCTGCCGCTGGTCGATGTATACGGCACCAAGAGCATGTTCATCTCGGATCTTGAGACCTCGGCGACGGCGATCGCATCGCTGAAGAATGGCGGTAGTTACGAAGCCTACTGCCAGATGGTCGAGGCGACGGCAGTAGAGCTACAGGTTCCGTTCGGCAGCGCCTGCCTGTTCGCGGCCGGTATCGCGCATGGCGCCAGGGTCAATGTCACGAAAGAGACGCGCTGGGCGCTGAACATCCGCTACAAGAACCTGTTCTCGCCGTATGGCGACAAGGGACTGCTGGAGTTTTTCGACATCCTGCGGACCTCGCCGCTTTCGGACGTCGCCTTCGAGCTGGAGAAACGTGAGTACCCCTAAGAGATTCTACTCCTGCCTCGACGTTGCCTCGATCCGCGAGATCCCGCAGCCGCTGCAGCATCTCGCCAACAGCGCAATGGCCCAGCAGCTCGGCGGCCAGATCGTCTTCTACCTGACCGAAGACGGCTACACGGCGGCGACGCACGAGGTTATCCTGGCACGGCTCAAGGCGTCGTCGCGGATCGACGGCATCATCGTCCTCCGCCTGCTGCAGTTCGGGCGCGGCGGGCACATCCAGGTCAGCGTGATGCGCGACCTCATCGAGAGCGGCTACGAGCTGCACTTCGCCCGCGAGCGCCTCTCAATCCGGACGCTCGAGCAGGTGGACGATGCCTGCCGTAAGCTTTCCATCCATGCCTGGACCGAAGCGCGCGGAAGGATGCGCCTCGGCCCGTACAAGGCGGCGGACGGCCTTTAGCCCTCGGGAAAGTACCAGGAGCGATAGCGCCGGAGGTGGGAGAGCGCCATCGGCTGGCGCACGCGCGCCGAGCTGCCGGCCTGGGTGTGCGGAATGCTGCCGAAAAGGGCGAAGTAGCGCTCGAGCAGCTCCTGGTCGGCCGGGTCCTTGCCCCAACGGCCCTCGATCATGTCGATCATTTCTTTGGTCGCCTCAAGTATCTCCTCGGGCGAATTATCGACATACGCATAGTCGTTGCGCGCCAGGCCGCCATCGGTGAAGACCTCGGCGACCGGATCGGCAGCGTCGCGGAAGTGCCCGAGGTACTCGTCGATCGGCACAGGCTCGCCCGTCGTTCTTCGCACCAGCCGTTTCGGCACATGGAGCGCCTGCTTTCCGGGGGGGCAATGTCCGATGAAGACGCTGTTCACGAACAGGCAGGGTCGATCGAACAGCTTGCCGCAATCGGTGATGCCGGCCGGCGTCCCCATCACGAAGCGGCAGTGGGCGACCAGGAATATGTCCATGAAGTCTTCGCGCGCCGTCATCGCATAGTCGATGACCTTCGGGTGCACCATGTCCAGCGGCTACTCTACGCCGGCACCGATCCGCACCACCGTGCCGCCTCGATCGACGATGTGCTGCATCGCCAGCCGGTAGCTGTTGATGTCGGCATTGCGAAACGGGGTGTAGGTATCGGTCAAGCCGGAGAAGAGCCGCTTCGACCAGCCGAGGTCGCGGGCGAAGGCGCAAACGAACCAGTCCCTGTCCGGATCGATGCTGAGGCGGCGAAGCCCGGCACGTCCCCGTTCCATCTCTTCCGAGGTGAACGAGAGGACGGCATGACTCGCAGGATGCGCGTAGTTCTCGTACAGGTCCGCCCAGAGTAGACCGACGGTTGCCCGCAACCCGGGCAGCAACGCTTCCAGCATCGAATAGTAGAGATGATCGTCGACGAGGAGAGGAAGCTGCCGGCGCCACATTGTGATGAGCGTGTGGTTGGCCGGTCGCGTTCCGGACAGGAAGACAACCAGCAGGTCGTCTGGAATCTGACCGAGCTGCACACGCCGCATGAACATATCCGGTTCGGTCGCGATCATCATCGAAGGATGAAATAGGAACTGGAACTTGACCCGCCGCTTGCCCAGTCGTGCAAGGACCCGGTCCAGATCCTGGCGGCCGCGCCTGTCCTTCGGCATCAGCGATGAGGCCAGGCCGAAAAGCGCTACCGCCTCGATGTCTCGACCCGAGCGCTCCGCCTCCAGCCCCCGTTGCCGCACCGACTCCGCCCGGTGCGGACCGATGTCGAGATCGGAAAAGTCCAGCTCGATGTCAGCGCCGTAGCACATCGTGTAGGTCTTGACGAAACTCACCTCGCGGAAACAGGCGCGCGCCTCCTCGATCCGGCGCATGCGCTGCAGCGCCAGCCCCTTGTCGAAGATCAGATCGGGATTGGGGCCCGCGCACGCCAATGCGCGCTCGTAGCAGAGGACCGACCGCGCATCGTCGCCGGACAACCGGGCGATAAGGCCAAGCTGATGCCACGCCGTCGAAAGCGCAGGCCGATCAGCGAGGGCTCCGAAGAGGTCGTAGCTGGCACCCGCCGCATCGCCGACGATGCGGCGCATTCGCCCGCGTTCGCGTCGCGCCGCCGGATCGGCGCCGATGGCGTCGTCGGCCTCCATCCGCTCGACCAAGGCAATTGCGTCGCCAGGGCGATCCTCGTCGAGATAGAGCCCGAATAGATGCGACAGGAACGAGATAGAACGCTCACCGAGGGCGGTCGCGCGCTCGGCTGCCGCTATGGCGGCGGCCAGCTGCCGCACATGCTGCAGCGCATGCGAGAGATCGACGTGGAACTCCGGTCTCGAGTCATCGGCATCGATCGCCTTGGCAATCTGATCGGCCGCAACGTGGTGCCGGCCCTGCTGAAAGGCAATGACGCCGAGAGCGTGAAAGACGACCGCCTTGAGACCGGGGTCATCGGCCGCGATCCGGCGGTAGATTGCCTCTGCCGCTGCCAGCCGTCCCGTCTGGTGGTACGTCCTGGCTACCTGCAGCAGCTTCGATTGAGTCAACGGCCCGTCCTGACCAGCGCTACCCGGAGTTCACAATCCGCGATTCGCGCCGGTCAGGTCAATGCCGCCGCCCTCGATCTAGGTTCCTACCTTGGCGAGCACATCGGCCTTGAGGAAGCGCTCGACGAAGAGCATGAAGCCGACCGACGGCACCAGCAGAATCAGCGCAGTGATCGCCGCGATCTGGTAGTTGCCCGCCACGGATGCGGTGAACATGAGCAGCGGCAGCGTCGTCACGTCCGGCACGCCGACGAAGAATGTGCCGGTGAACTCGTCGAGCGACTCAAGGAAGACGAAGATCGCCGAGGCGACGATGCCGGGTGCCGCCAGCGGCAGGGTCACGGTGAAGAAGGTGCGAAGCGGCCCAGCGCCGATATTGCGCGCGGCCAGCTCGAGGTCGCGATCGACCGCGGCGAAGGCTGCGGACGCGATCCAGACGGCGAAGACGAGGCCGTGCACCGCATGGACGAGGACGACGCCGGCGATCGTGCCGTTGAGGCCGAAGGAATAGAAGATGCGGGCGACGTTGATGTAGACGGCGACCGATGGAAAGGCCTGCGGCAGTAGGAAGGCCAGCATGATCAACCCGCGCAGCGGCAGGCTGAGCCGTGCGAGGGCGTAGCCCGCCGGTACGGCAAGAGCAAGGCTGACGACGACCGTCAGCAGCGCGATCACCACGGAGTTGCCGAGCGACACGATCGCATCCGAGCTCGGCTTGAACACCTGGTGCCAGAATTTCAGGCCGTATACGACCGGCAGCTTGTGCGGGAAGTACCACTGCTCAGCGGCGGCCCAGAGCGCCAGGTTGGCAAGCGGCCCGAAAATCGCAAACGCGATGAGGCCGAGAACGATCGCGCGCGGCAGCCAGGCAAGTCCGGTCACGGCTTGCCGCCCTGCCGGATGCCGCGGCGAAGATAAATCCAGGCGACCGCCCCTGTCATCAGGTAGGAGAGCACGCCGAGCGCGTTGGCGGTGCCGTAGTCGCCATAGGCGTTGATGCGGAAGGCCATGTCGACGGTCATCATCGTCGGCGACTCGCCGGAGATCATGATCGGCACGCTCAAGACCGACATCATGGTAACGAAGGAGAGGATCAGCGCCACGACCAGCGTCGGCAGCACCTGTGGCGTCACGATCTCGATCAGGATGCGGAGCCGGCCGGCGCCGAGGTTGCGCGCCGCCTCGATGGTCGAGCGGTCGAGCGAGGCCATGGCGCCGGCGACCAGCAGCGCCACGAACGGCGTCTGCTTCCAGACGAAGGTGATGACGATGCCGCGCCAGTCGAGGAGGCTCGTGGTCTGGATCGGCTCGAGGATGCCGAGCGAGACCAGCGAATTGTTCATCAGCCCGTTCTTGGCGATGAAGGTGCGCATGCACTGGGCGGCGACGACGAAGGGGATGAACAGCGGCCAGCGATAGAGCCATTTCAGGATGGCGACTGCGCGCGGGTTCTCGCCGAGCGTCAGGTAGCCGCCGATGGCGATGGCCAGCAGGCCGCAGAGCAGCGTCGAGGCGCCGACGATGACCAGCGTGAACCCGATATCGACCGAGTAGAGCTCGAAGGCGCGATAGAAGTTGCCGAGGGTGAGGATGCCTTCCTTCGTCGTGAAGGCGGTCGCGACCGAGAATCCCAGCGGATAGACGAAGAGCGCGCCGACGGCGAGAAGCGCCGGCGCGACCAGGAGAAGGCCGATGAGGCGGGAACTTGCCACTCAGCCCCCCACCCTACCCTCCCCCACGGAGGGGGGAGGGTTACGAAACGTCTCGCGCCCCCTCCCCCCTTGCGGGGGAGGGTTGGGGTGGGGGGTAGCCACCACTCCGACTTAGAGGAGACGGCTCAGTTCACGACCTTCTTTTCATAGGCCTCGAGGATGTCGTCGAAGTACTGCTTGATCGGGAAGGACTTGCCCTTCGAGGCCAGCTCCTGCGGCGTCACGTCGACGAACAGCTTGTTCCAGGTGGCGTCGTCAAGCTGGCTCTTGACGTGTTGTGCGTCGATGCCCGGATACCAGTTGAACTTCCTGACGATGCCGTCGGCCTGCACCGCCGGGCTGGTCGCGATCTCGATGAACTTCTTCGCTGCCTCCATGTTCGCGGCCTTGGCCGGGATCACATAGTACATCGGCTGGCCGGGCATGCCGGGGCCGACCAGGCTCAGCTTCATCGTCGGCGGCAGCTTCCCATCGGCCATCCAGGTGTAGAACATATCGACCCAGACCGGGCCCATGGCGATCTCGCCGCGGTTCAGCATGTCGAGAGTGCCGGCGTTGCCGGGCGTGATCGTCGCGGTCTTGTTGAACTCCTTGAGCTTGGCGAGCGCCGGGTCCCAGCTCGCCTTCTCGTTCGCATCGTAGGGACCGTTCGCCAGCTTGTTCGCGTCCTTGGCATTGGCATAGACCCAGCCGACGACGAAGCTGACGCCGGACATGCCGCCCTTGATGCCGTTGTAGCCGAACTGCTTCGGGTTGGCCTTCGACCATGCCTCGATATCGGCATAGGTCTTGGGTGGGTTCTTCACCAGCGCCGGGTTGTAGGCGATCGCCGTCTGGCTGTTGAACATCGGGATGACGTAGCCCTCGACCTTGGCGCCGAGCGCCATCTTCGAGTTGTCGGAGGTCACCATCTTCCCGGAGGCGATGTCCTTGGTATAGGGCGCGAGGAGGCCTGCCTGCACGAGGTCGCCCGCCATCTTCTGATGGATCACGGCGACATCGACGTCCCAGCTCGCCCTGTCCTTCTGCGCGATGATCTTCTCGGCGATCTTCTGCGAGCCGGCATCGCCGGGGCCGGTGCCGACCGAGCTGATCGTCACGTTCGGGTTCGACTTCTGGAAGATCGGGCCGAGATAATCCTTCACATAGTCGACCATGTTCTGGTCGCCGGCGGTGATCACGTTGAGCGTGACCCTCTGCGCGTTCGCCCCGGCCGGGGCGAGAGCGAGGGCCAAGGCCGCGGCCGTCGCAAGCTTTAAGATTGGTTTCATCACGGTCCTCCTTCAGTGAACGGGATCTAGGCGCGATCCGCCGGCGAACCGGCGGCGAACAGGTGGAGCGACGACAAAGGAAGGCCGATGCCGACCGGCTCGCCGACAGGAAGCCGGCGCGGATCGTCGACCATGAAGTGCTGCGTGCCGACGGCGACGCCGTAGCGCCAATGCCCTCCGGGATACGAGGCCTGCGCGATGCGGCCGCGCAGGATGAGCTTGCCCGCCTCATCCGCATCGGCGGCGCCGAGAGTCGCCGCCTCGCCACGGAAATGCGCGACGACCTGGCCGTCGGCCGGACCCGAGACGGCGGCGACGGGCACCTGAATCTCGTTGGAGAGCTCCCCGGCGCCGAGCACGAGGCCGCTGCCGTCGCGCCTCGCCGCCAGGCGCACGACGTTGCCCGCCCCCATGAAGGAAGCGACGAAGGCGGAGGCCGGACGGTTGTAGACCTCCTCGGGCGAACCCACCTGGGCGATCTCTCCGGCATCGAGGATGACGATGCGGTCGGCCATGACCATCGCCTCCTCGCGATCATGCGTCACATGGATCGCGGTGATGCCGAGCTTGTTCTGCAGCGCCTTGATCTCGTGGCGGACATCCTCGCGGATGCGAGCGTCCAAGTTCGACAGCGGCTCGTCGAGCAGCAGGATGCGCGGATCGATCGCCAGCGCGCGGCCGAGCGCGACGCGCTGGCGCTGGCCGCCGGAGAGCTGCGTCACCATCCGCTCGCCGAGGCCGTCGAGCTTGAGCATCGCCAGCATCTGGCCGACACGCTCGGCGATCCGCGCCTTGCCCCATCCGCGCAGCTTGAGGCCGTAGCCGATGTTCCCGGCCGCGGTCATGTGCGGCCACAGCGCGTAGGACTGGAAGACCATCGCCATGTCGCGCTTGTCCGGCGGCAGGCCGGAGATGTCGCGGCCGTCGACCGAGATGCGGCCCGCCGCGATGGGAACGAAGCCCGAAACCGCGCGCAGCAAGGTGGTCTTGCCGCAGCCGGAGGAGCCGAGCAGCGCCACGAACTCGCCCGGCCGGACAGCGAGCGAGACGCCCTTCAGCACCCGGGTCGCGCCATAGGCGGCCTCGACCCGGTCGATCTCCAGCGCGGCGCCGGCCATGCCGACTTTCCTTCCCTGCTCGCCCGCTCTTTGCGGCGGGCTTCGTGTCGGTTTCATGACATGACAGTTTTGTGAAAGTCTGACAGGAGCGCCCCCCGGCGGCAAGGGCGCGGGAGCCTCGGCCGGCAGCGCTCAGCCGGCCAGGAGGTCGATCTCGACGTGGATCTTGCGAACGGCCAGCACCGGCCGCCGCGCGCGACCGTCCTCGCGGTTGAGCCGGATGAGGCCGACGGCGGCCATCTTGTTGAGGGTGCGGAGCACGTTCTGTCCCGTCCGCCCGGTCATGGCGGCGAGCGCCGTCACCGATTGCGGCTTACGCTCGGCGATCGTGCGCAGCAGGATGCGGTTCTTCGGCGACAGCAGCTTGGCGCCGGCTTCGAGGGAACGGAAGCGCACGCCGGGCACGCATCGCCCCGGCGTACCCATGCTCTCCGACCAGACCTTGGGCTCGGTCGGATCGCAGGGAGATTCGATGCCGTCGAGCAACCGGCTGCCCGTCTGCACCGTCTTAGGAATACGTGATGCGGTCAACGACATGCACACTGATATAGGTGCGTGCACGGCAAGTAAAAGATGGACGTCGCCGTTCGTCGCAGCTGCGACAATTCCGGGCTTCACGCTGCGATCTTGGCGAGGTCGCCCATCAGGCGGCGCATGCCCTGGATGCGGGTTTTCTCGTCCTCCCAGCCGCGCTGGAAGACGATCTTCTGGTCGGGGCGGACCCGGGCGGTGCCGACCTGGCGGGTGATGAAGTCGATCAGCTTGTCGGGCTTGACGAAGGTATTGTGGCGGAGCGTGACGACGGCGCCCTTAGGCCCGGCCTCGACCTTCTCGACGCCGGCCTGGCGGCAGAGGCGCTTGATCGCGATGATCTCGAGCAGGTTCGAGACCTCGTCCGGCAGCTTGCCGAAGCGGTCGACCAGCTCCGCGGCGAAGGCATCGATCTCCTGCTGGTCGACCAGCAGCGAGAGCCTGCGGTAGAGGCCGAGCCGCACGGAGAGGTCGGCGACATAGCTCTCGGGGATCAGCACCGGCGTGCCGATCGAGATCTGCGGCGTCCACTGCTCCTGGACCTCGCCGCCGCCGCCGCGGGCATTGGCGACCGCTTCCTCGAGCAGCTGCTGGTAGAGCTCGATGCCGACCTCCCGGATGTGGCCCGACTGCTCCTCGCCGAGCAGGTTGCCGGCACCGCGGATGTCGAGATCGTGCGAGGCGAGCGCGAAGCCGGCGCCCAGCGTGTCGAGGGTCTGCATGACCTCGAGCCGGCGCTGCGCCGTCGCCGTCAGCCTCTTGTTGGGCGGCAGCGTCATGTAGGCATAGGCCCGGATCTTCGAGCGCCCGACGCGGCCGCGCAGCTGATAGAGCTGGGCCAGGCCGAACATGTCGGCGCGATGGATGATCAGCGTGTTGGCAGACGGGATGTCGAGGCCGGACTCGACGATGTTAGTCGAGAGCAGCACGTCGAACTCGCGGTCGACGAAGCGGGTCATCACCGATTCGAGCGCCGTCGGCGACAGCTTGCCATGCGCCTGTCCGACCTTGATCTCGGGCACCAGCTTGGCCAGCCGCTCAGCCACCGCCGGCAGATCCTCGATGCGCGGGCAGACATAGAAGGTCTGGCCGCCGCGATAGTGCTCGCGAAGGATCGCCTCGCGGATGATGACGGGATCGTAGGGCAGCACGAAGGTGCGGACGGCAAGCCGATCGACCGGCGGCGTCGCGATCACGCTCATCTCGCGCACGCCCGAGAGCGCCATCTGGAGAGTGCGCGGGATCGGCGTCGCCGTCAGCGTCAGCACATGGACGTCGGCCCGCAGTTCCTTCAGGCGCTCCTTCTGGCCAACGCCGAAATGCTGCTCCTCATCGACGATCAGGAGGCCGAGATTGGCGAACTTGATCGACTTCGCCAGCAGGGCGTGGGTGCCGATGACAAGCTCTAGGGTGCCGTCAGCGAGCCGCTTCTTGGTCTCGGCGGCGTCCTTGGCGCTGACCAGGCGCGAGAGCTGGCCGATGCGGACCGGCAAGCCAGAGAAGCGCTGGGTGAAGGTCTGCACATGCTGGCGGCAGAGCAAGGTCGTCGGCACCACGACCGCGACCTGCATGCCCGACATCAGGCCCAAGAAGGCGGCACGCAACGCCACCTCGGTCTTGCCGAAGCCGACATCGCCGCAGATAAGCCGGTCCATCGGCTTGCCGGAGCCGAGATCGTCGACGGTGTCGCCTATGGCGCGGAGCTGGTCGTCGGTCTCGGCATAGGGGAAACGCGCGCAGAACTCCTCGTAGAGCCCTTCGGGCACGTTCACCGTCTCGCCCTTCCGGACCTCGCGCTCGGCTGCGATCTTGATCAGGCGGTCGGCGATGTCGCGGATCTTCTGCTTGACCCGTGCCTTCCGCGCCTGCCAGCCGGCGCCGCCGAGACGGTCGAGCTGCGCGTCGGCGTCCTCGGAGCCGTAACGCGACAGCACCTCGATGTTCTCGACCGGCACGAACAGCTTGTCGTTTCCGGCATAGAGCACGCGCAGGCAGTCGTGCGGCGCCCCCGAAACCTCCAGCGTCACCAAACCGTCGTAGCGGCCGATGCCGTGCTCGACATGGACGACGAGATCGCCCTGGGTCAGCGTCGAAGCTTCCTTGAGGAAATCCTCGCCCTTGCGGCGGCGGCGTTGCGGGCGAGACAGGCGCTCGCCGAGGATGTCGGCCTCGGCGACCAGCGCCACTCCATCGTGGACGAAACCGCGCTCGAGCCCCAGCACGGCCATGCCGACCTGTCCCGGCGCCAGCAGATCGAGCGCGCGCCCATCCGGCACCGGCAGGAGGCTCTTCACCCCGTGCTCGCCGAGCAGATGCGCGAGCCGATCCGCCGATCCCTCGGTATGGGCGGCGATCGTCACCTTCCTGCCCTCGCCGGTGAGCGCGTCCAGGTGCTGGCGGACGGCGTCGTAGAGATTGATCTCCGGCGCGGCGCGGGCGGCGGCGAAGTCGTGGCCGAGGCGGCCGCCGGCATCGCGACCGGGGCCGGCGAAGGGCGAGAAGGCGGCGACTGGGCGCTCCAGCAGGCGGGCCTGCCACTCCTCGGCGCTCGGATAGAGCCTGTCCGGCGGCAGCGGCTTGTAGGGCAGTCCCTCCTCGGCGCTGACCTTGCCCATCGACTGCCTCGCCTCGAAATATTCGGCGATCATCTCGAAGCGCGCGGCGAAGGCCGGGTCGGCCTCGGGGTCGAGCGTCACGCGGGCATCCGGCAGGTAGTCGAGGATCAGCTCGAGCCTCTCGTGAAACAACGGCAGCCAATGCTCCATGCCGGCGTGGTGCCGGCCGGCGCTAACCGCCTCGTAGAGCGGATCGGCGGTATCGGCGCCGAAAGCACCGCGATAGCCCGACCGGAAGCGCTGGATCGATGCCGGGTCCAGCATCGCCTCGCTGACCGGCTGGAACAGCACGGCATCGTGCTTGCCCGTGGTCAGCTGCGTCATCGGATCGAAGCTGCGCAGGCCGTCGATCTCGTCGCCGAAGAAGTCGACACGGAGCGGCTCGACCGATCCTGGCGGGAAGACATCGAGGATGCCGCCGCGAAGCGCGAACTCGCCGGCCTCGCGCACGGTGTCCGATCGCCGGTAGCCGGTGTGGCGCAGGAACTCGACCAGCTCGTTGACATTGGCACGGCTGCCCTTGGCAAGGCGCCGAACCGAAGCCGTGAACACCTGCCGCGTCGGCAGCCGCTGCAGCGCGCCGGCGATCGTGGTGACGACGGCGCGGCCGGTCGCGGGGACCGCCGTGGTCGAGAGCCTTGTCAGCGCATCGATCCGGCGGGCGACGATCTCGGGATTCGGCGAGACGCGGTCATAGGGAAGGCAATCCCAGGCCGGGACCGCGACGACCTCGATCCCGGGCGCGAAGAACGCCAGCGCCTCGCAGAGACGCGCGAGCCGCGCATCGTCGCGGGCGATGTGTAGCACCGGGCGCCCCGGCGCGGCGCGGACGAGGTTCGCGATCAGGCGCGCATCGACGCCCTCCGGCACCCCGCCGACCTCGATGCGGCCGGCAACGCCGAGGTGGCGGTCGAGGTCCATCAGCCCCGGCTTGTCCGGGCGTAACCGTGGATCATGCGAAGCACGTCGGTGTCGTGCTCGGCCGGCGGCTCCTCGCGGCTGAAGACCCAGGCATAAAGGTCCGGATTCTCGGCTCCCAGCAAGGCCTCGTAGCGGTCGAGCTGAGCCGCGCCCAGCTCCGCCAGATGCGCGCGCGCGAACGCCCCCAGCACCAGGTCCAGTTCCTTGGTGCCGGTGTAGGAGCTGCGATAGATCAGGCGTTTCAGGCGCTCGTCGGACATGGGGGTATCCGGGAAAGGGCCAGGGTATAAGCCCTCCGAGGGCCGATGTCAGCGCCCGGAATCGCGATACAGTGGCGGCTTCATGCGCCCCGCTGTCCTCTTTCCGCTCTTCGCCGACGTGACCACATTGCCGGGCATCGGCCCGCGCTTCGGCAAGCTGATCGCCAAGGTTGCCGGGCCGAAGGTGGTGGACCTCCTGTGGCACCGGCCCTTCGGCCTGGTCGACCGCCGCTTCCAGCCGAGCGTCGCCGAGGCGCCGGAGGGGCGGATCTGCACGCTCAAGGTTCGGATCGCCGAGCACGTCCCGTCACCGAACCCGAGGCGGCCCTATCGGGTGCTCGCGCGTGACGAGAGCGGCACTGTCGAGCTCGTCTTCTTCCATGCGAAGGGCGACTGGCTCGCCAAGGCGCTGCCGCTCGGCGAGGTGCGCCTGGTCAGCGGCCGGGTCGAGCGCTTCCAGGGCCGCGTGCAGATGGCGCATCCCGACCGAATCGTCGGCGAGGACCAGGCCGAGGAGCTGCTGCGTCTCGAGCCCGTCTATCCGCTGACGGCGGGCCTACCGGCCGGCACGCTGAGGAAGGCAATCGAGCTAGCTGTCGAGCGCACGCCCGAGCTGCCGGAGTGGATGGACAAGCCGCTCCGCGAGCAACGCCGCTGGCCGAGCTGGCGCGAGGCGATCGGCATGCTGCACGGCCCGGCGGGCCAGGGGGACCTGGAGCCGACCGCTTCGGGGCGCACGCGGCTTGCCTATGACGAGCTGCTGGCGAACCAGCTGGCGCTGGCGCTGATGCGCCAGCACCAGAAGCGTCAGGCCGGGCGCGAGACCAGGGGCACCGGCAAGCTCCGCGCCAGGATCCTGTCGGCGCTTCCCTACGAGCTCACCCGTTCGCAGGTCGAGGCCGATGCCGAGATCGCCGCCGACCTCGCCGGCGACAAGCGCATGCTCCGCCTGCTGCAAGGCGATGTCGGCTCCGGCAAGACCGTCGTCGCCCTGCTGGCGATGATCGCCGCGGTCGAGGCGGGATCGCAGGCCGCGTTGATGGCCCCGACCGAAATCCTGGCACGCCAGCACATGGCGACGATCGAGCCGCTGGCCGAGGCCGCCGGAGTCCCGGTGGCGCTGCTGACCGGGCGCGACAAGGGCAAGAGGCGCGAGGAGATCCTGGCCGGCTTCGCCTCCGGCGCGATTCCGCTCGCCGTCGGCACGCATGCGCTGGTTCAGGATGGCGTCGCCTTCCGCGATCTGGCGCTCGCCGTGGTCGACGAGCAGCACCGCTTCGGCGTCGATCAGAGGGTGGAGCTTGCCGCAAAAGGACGCGCGGTCGACGTGCTGGCGATGACCGCGACGCCGATCCCGCGCACGCTGATGCTGGCTGCCTATGGCGATCTCGACGTCTCGCGCCTGACGGAGAAGCCGGCTGGGCGGAAGCCCGTGGATACGCGGACGGTGCCGCTCGAACGGCTTTCCGAGGTCGTCGACGCGGTCGGGCGCGCGATCGCTGGGGGCGGCCAGGTTTTCTGGGTCTGCCCCCTGATCGAGGATACGAGCGAGGGCGCACCCGACGACACCACTGCCGCCGAGGTGCGGCACGCCGAGCTTGCCGCACGGTTCGGCACCGACCGCGTCGCGCTCGTGCACGGCCGCCTCAAGGCCGCCGACAAGGACAAGGCGATGGCCGCCTTCGCCGACGGCACCGCGAAGCTTCTGGTCGCGACCACGGTGATCGAGGTCGGCGTCGACGTGCCGGCGGCCACCGTGATGGTGATCGAGCATGCGGAGCGCTTCGGCCTGGCCCAGCTGCATCAGCTGCGCGGGCGCATCGGCCGCGGCGACAAGGCGGCGACCTGCCTCCTTCTCTACCAGGCGCCGCTCGGCGAGGCAGCGAAGGCGCGGCTGGCGACGCTGCGCGAGACCGATGACGGGTTCCGCATCGCCGAGGAGGATCTAAGGCTCCGCGGCGCCGGCGAGGTGCTGGGCAAGCGCCAGAGCGGCCTGCCCGAGTTTAAGGCAGCGGATCTCGCCGTCCATGGCGACCTGCTGCCGATCGCGGCCGACGACGTGAAGCTGATTCTCGCGCGCGATCCGGAGCTTGAAGGCGAGCGCGGCAAGGCGCTCCGCACGCTGCTCTACCTGTTCGAGCGCGACGCCGCGGTCCGTTACCTGCGCTCGGGCTAGTCCTTGGCGATGGTGTCGACGCCGCGGTCGGGCGGCAGCACGATACCGAGGCTGACGATCAGCTTGAGCGCCTCCTCGACCGTCATCTTGAGCGGCTTGATCTGGTTGCGCGGCACGAACAGGAGAAAGCCCGAGGTCGGGTTCGGAGTCGTCGGCACGTAGATCGGGATCAGCTCCTCGCCGATCTCGCGCACGACCTCGGTGTGGGTCTGCCCGCAGACGAAGGCGATGGTCCAAGCCTCGCGACGCGGATACTCGACCAGGACGACCTGGCGGAAGGTCTCCGACTTCTGCGCGAAGACGGTCTCGACGACCTGCTTGATCGCGCCATAGAGGCCGCTGACCAGCGGCGTGCGCGCGATGATCCGGTCGCCGAGCCCGATAGCCCATCGTCCGATCAGGCTCGCCGTGACCGCGCCGATCAGCGTCAGGCCGAGGGCCACGACGAGGACGCCGTACCCGGGAATCTTGAACGGCAGATAGGTCCCGGGATTGAGATGAACCGGAATCCAGCGCTCGACCAGCGCGTCGAAATACCCGATCAGCTCCCAGACGATATAGGAGGTGAGCGCGAGCGGGGCGGTGACGAGTATCCCCGCGACCAGCCAGCCGCGCAGGCGTCGTCCGATGCTGTGGTGAAACCGGGGAGATCTGGAGCCGGCCGGCTCGGAGGCGCTGTCGGTCATTCGGCCGACAGTCTTGCCCTACTCCGCGCAGAGAAGGAAGAGCACTATTGCGGAGAGGCCGAAGCCCGCAAGGCAGGCCGGCATGAGCGGGCGGTTCAGTGGCGGACGGGAGGCGTCGGCGTCCTCATCCTGGACCAGGGCGACCGACGAGCCGAGGCGACGGGCACGGTCGGCCGCGTTCCAGACGGCACGGCCGACGACGTCAGCAGGCGGAGGAGGAACGGCACCGAGCGCCCGCGCTCTTACGGGATCGAGAGAAGGGCGAGCGCCGCCGCCCAGAGGCCGACGCCGACGAACCAGCTCGCGACCGTCGTCCGGCACATCGGTTGGGGAGGTTCTACCGCGAAGCGAAACGAGCTCATGCACACTGCCTTCAGGAAACGCCATCATCCTCAGCCCCCGTTACGCGTAAAGCCGTGACTGGTGTCACAGAGGTGTGACGATTTGCGGGCAACCAAGTTAGTCGGACCGAGATATGATTTGGTTCGAGCGGCGGCGTCGTTATTCGATCGGATAAGGGGGCATCGACGCGCCGACGGTCGATCCGGCACCGGAGAGCCCGCCGCTGCAATGTCTCGCTTCTCAAGGAGATCCCGTGCCCGATTTCGGCCAGGCCGTCCGCCACTTCTGGACACTCGATTGGAACGCGACCCATCTCAACCACGGCAGCTATGGTGCGACACCAAAGCCGGTGCTCGCTGCTCAGGACGCCGTGCGCCAGGACATGGAGCGGACGATCGGCGATTTCTTCACTCGCCAGCTGCCGAAGCGTCTGCGCGCCACCGCGGCCGAGCTTGGCGAGTATCTCGGTGCCGCGGGCGAGGACGTCGTCTTCGTCGACAACGCGACAGCCGGCGTTCAGTCCGTGATCGGCTCGATCGCGCTCGAACCCGGCGATGAGATCCTGATCAATGATCAGACCTACAATGCGGTGAAGAACATCGTCCGCCACGAGGCCGCCCGCGCCGGCGCCAAGGTGGTCGAGGTGACTTTCCCCTTCCCGGTCGAGGACGACGGGACCTCGATCGTCGGCGCGTTGAAGTCGGGCTTGAACGAGCGCACGCGGCTGGTGGTGCTCGATCACATCACCTCGGCAACCGCCGTGGTCATGCCGATCGAGCGCCTGATCGCCGCCTGCCGGGCGGCGGGCGCGCTCGTGCTGGTCGACGGTGCGCATGCGCCCGGCCAGGTGCCGCTCGATCTCTCGGCGCTCGATGCCGACTTCTACACCGGCAACTGCCACAAGTGGCTGTCAGCACCGAAGGGCGCCGCCTTCCTCTGGTCGAAGCGCGAGCACCAGCCCCGGCTTCACCCGCCCGTCGTCTCGCATGGGCTCGGCAAGGGCTACGTCGCCGAGTTCGACTGGACCGGAACCCGCGATCCTTCGCCCTATCTGTCGGTGCCGGCGGCACTCGCCTTCCGCCAGACCTTCGGCGACTCGCGCATCAAGGCGCGCAATCGTGCGCTCGCGGAAGAGGCCGGCACCTACCTTGCCGACGCATGGAAGACGCGCCTCGGCGCCCCGGCGGCGCTTGCCGGCTCGATGCGCATGATCCGGCTGCCGCTCGCGTCAGGCGGCCCGCCGGATATCCGCCTCAAGCTCTGGCAGAACCACAGGATCGATGTGCCGGTCAACGCTCTCGACAACGCGCTCTGGGTCCGCGTCTCGGCGCAGCTCTACAACGAGATGGATGACTACCGCCGCCTCGCCATTGCCGTCCGGCGGCTCTAGGAAGGAGCGATGGATCTCTTCCAGGCCAGGACCTTCGTCGCCGGCGACGTGCTACTGCGCGAAGGCGCGGCCGGCGACCGCGCCTATATGATCGAGCATGGCCAAGTCGAAGTGTCGAAGATGGTCGATGGCCGCAAGGTGATCCTGAACAAGCTCGGACCTGGAGCGATCGTCGGCGAGATGGCGTTGATCGACAAGGCACCGCGCATGGCGACCGTCACGGCCATCGACAAGATGGTCGCGCTGGTCATCGACCAGCGCGTCTTCGACAAGGTGCTGGCCGATGCTCCGCCGGTGCTGCGCGCTCTGGTGCTGGCCTACACCTCGCATCTGCGCAACCTCGGATCGCGCGCCTCCCAGCTCCAAACCGACCTCGAGAAGACGCAGTCGGGAAAGCCTTCTATGTGATGGCGCCGAGGGTGGCCTAGGGCCCTCGCCGGAGCTATGGTCTGGGTCCCGCCTCAAGGACTTTCTTCGATGAAAGACATCACGCGCATCGCCTCGGTGATCGAGGCGAAGATCCCGGCCTACACCGCGCTCAGCGACAAGGTCTGGGACCTTGCCGAGCTCCGCTATCAGGAAGAGAAGTCGGTCGCAGCCCAGATCGAGATGCTGGAGCGCGAAGGCTTCAAGGTGAAGGCGGGCGTCGCCGGCATCCCGACCGCCTTCGAGGCCGAGATCGGCGAAGGCGGGCCGCTGATCGGGTTCCTCGGGGAATACGATGCTCTCTCCGGCCTGAGCCAGAAATCGGGCTTGACCGAGCGCGCCCCGGCCGACGGGCCGAACGGCCAGGGCTGCGGCCACAACCTGCTTGGCACCGGCGCTCTGCTCGCCGCCGCCGCGGTGAAGGACTACCTGACGGCCGGCAAGCGGTCGGGCCGCATCCGCTACTACGGCTGCCCGGCCGAGGAAGGAGGCTCGGGCAAGACCTTCATGGCGCGTGCCGGCATGTTCGCCGATCTCGACTGCGCCGTGACCTGGCATCCGGACGATTTCTACGGCGTGATGTCGGTGCGCACTCTCGCCAACATCCAAGCCTATTTCCGCTTCAGCGGGCGCGCTGCGCATGCCGCCGGATCGCCGCATCTCGGCCGCAGCGCGCTGGATGCTGTCGAGCTGATGAATGTCGGCGTCAACTACATGCGTGAGCATATGCCGCCCGATGCGCGCGTCCACTGCGCCATCACCAATACCGGCGGCATCTCGCCCAACGTCGTGCAGGCGAAGGCCGAGGTCCTTTACCTCGTGCGTGCGCCCGATGTCACCGAGACCGTCGAGCTGTTCGAGCGGGTCAAGAAGATCGCCGAAGGCGCGGCGCTGATGACCGAGACTCAGGCCGTGGTCGATTTCGACAAGGCCTGCTCCAACGTGCTGCCGAACACAGCCCTCGAGATGGCGCTATACGAGAACGTGAAACGCCTCGGCCCGACGCCGTTCGACGACAAGGACCGCGCATTTGCCGAAAGGCTGCGCAAGGCGGCGATGACGCCGGCCGACGTTGCCTCCGCGCTCAAATCCGTCGGCCTTCCGACCAGCTACCCGAAGGTTCTGCATGACGACATCCTGCCCTTCGACGGCACGCCGCAGGTGCTGTTCGGATCGACCGATGTCGGCGACGTCTCCTGGGTGACGCCGACGGTCCAGGCCTGGGGTGCCTGCTTTGCCGTCGGCACGCCGGGCCACTCCTGGCAGCTGGTGACCCAGGGAAAGCTGCCGGCAGCGCACAAGGGCATGATCCACGCCGCCAAGGCGATGGCCGCGACCGCGATCGACGCGATCGAGAGCCCGGAGCTGCTGGCCAAGGCCAAGGCCGAGCTCAAGGAGCGCGTCTCGGGCAAGCCCTATGTCTGCCCGATCCCTGCCTCGATCGAGCTACCCTTCAAGCGCCGCCCCGACAGCGGCACACCGCTCGGCGCGGCCGACCCGAACGTCGCCGGACCGCTGTCGCGAGCGAAGCTGCCGGCTTAAGCGATCTCGAAGAGCCCCGCGTTCTTGGCTTCGTAGACGCCGACCAGGAGGGTGTCGATCGCCTCGCCATCGGCGGCGAAAGGCAGGATCAGCCGCTCCCATGTAACGATCTCGTTGTCGAACTCGCCGGAATAGACGCGCCAGGTCGGGCGCCGCTTCTGGCGAACATAGTCGTACTCATGCTCGAGCAGCGCGCGCTGCGCATCTGGCAGCTCGGTCGTCAGCTTGCCCGACATATCGACGCCGAACTGCTCGACGAAGGTCTTGGGGTAGTAGCGATAGGCGAATTCGCCCTCGCGGCGGACGGTCATGATCACCAGGTTGCTGAGCCAGGGCGTCAAGCTCTCGGCATGGACCCTCAGGATCGAAGGCAGCTTGCCGCCCGAGCGCTGGCGCCGATCGTCCCAGAAGGCGTAGAGTTCGCGCAGGCGCGGCTGCATGGCGCCGTATTGGATGACGGGCATCGGCGCTCAGCCCTGCGCCTGCCGCCACGCGGCGATCGCGGCGGTAACGCCGAGCCGCGGGCTGGTCAGCACCGGCAGGCCGAGACGCCGCTCGGCCTCCGCCGCCGCCCCTGCCATCGAGGCCTGGGCCAGGACGATCACCTCGGCATCGCCCTTCTCGCGTGCAAGCCGGTCGACGATCGTCGCCTCGTAGCCCTTGACGTCGCCGGCCAGGAATTTCGGCCACGCCTCGGCGATCAGCGCGACCCGGAGATCGGCGGTCCGCCCGGCCCCTGTGGGCGACCTTGGCCAGCAGGTCGGAGGTGGGACCGACGGTGGAAGAGACGCAGGCCGCGACCAGAATGCGGCGGCCCCTGGCGACGGCCGCCTCCGCCATGGCGCGGTCGATGCGCTGGACCGGCGCCGGCAAGCTGCCATCGGCGGCCTCGGCGACGGCGCCGATGGTCGAGCAGGTGCAGACCACGACTGAGGCCCCCGAGGCAGCCTCCGTGAGCTTGGCGCGCACGCCGGCGGCAACCGCATCGGTCACGGTCCCCGCTTTGACCGCCTCGGCCAGCAACTCTGCGGATAGATAGTGTCGAATCGGGATCTCGGGCGCCAGCTCCGCCATCAGCTTGCCGACGGCGACGACGTTGGACTCGGCCGTATGCAGGAAGGTCAGCATGGGATCTGTATATCACGTATAGGTGCCGATGAGTTCGTACTCGCGACCGCCGAGGCCGCGCTTGAACAGGGTGAGGCCCGGCGCGGCCTCCGGGTTGATGCCGCCGAGGTCGAAGCGGCGGACGCCGTCTCCGGCGAGGGTTTTCATCGCTCGCCAGAGGAGCAGATGAGTGGCGCCGAGACGCCGTCCCTCTCCCCCGGTCCAGCCGACCAGATATGTGGCCGTGTCGCCGTGGCGGATGACCAGGATGCCGGCAATCCGCTCGGCGCCATGGCTCGCGATCACCACCAATGCGTCGCTCGCGGCCCGCGCAGCGAGCACAAGCTGGAGCGCCAGCCTGTTCGAGGGGCCGCGATAGCCCCGCAGCTTCCGGTCGATCTCGTAGCGTTGCAGTAGCCAGGGCAACGTCGCCTTGCCGTGGCGATCGACCTCGACCGACACATCATGACGCTCGGCGCGCTGCAACTCATGGCGCCAGGTTGCACGCAGGCGTTCACGAGCGTGCGGCAGATCGACCAGGATCGAGCGGTAGCCTTCGCCGGCGCGATGGAAGCCGGCCTCGGTCAATGCGCGATGGCTGTCGGCGCCGGCGGGCAGCTCGGGGATGAAGGAAATGCGCCGCCACGGGCGACGCGGCCATCGGCGCCTGAGTGCCGCCAGCGTTGCCGCAAGCGGCGGATCGGGCCTGAGCCAGAGCGGTCCGCGATGGATCGAGATCCGACTGAAGACCGACATCGCCCGGCGCTCGAGCGCGAGCACGCAGCCCACCTCGCCGTCCCGGTTGCGAATGACGCCGAAGTGCGGGATCTGTCCTTCGGCCGCCGGCATCGCCTGGGCATAGGCCCAGGATTGCGGCAGCGTCCCGCCCTCAACCGAGCCGATCAGGCGCCGCCAGTCGTCGACGGTCGCCTCGTTCCAGACGATCTCGACCGGCGGCTCGGGCATCCTCTCAGCGCGCGACCCAGCCGCCGTCGACCGGCAGCGTGTGCCCGGTGACCATTGCCGCGGCATCAGAGGCGAGATAGAGGACGGCGTCGGCGATCTCATCGGCCTCGGCCAGCCGTCCGAGCGGCGTCATCGCCTCGATCGCCGATTTCATCTCTGCATCGGAGAGCAGCTTCGCGGTCAGCGGCGTGCGCACGAAGGTCGGCGCCACGGCATTGACGCGGACGCCGCGCCCGGCCCATTCGACCGCCAGCGCGCGCGTGAAATTGACCAGCGCGCCCTTGGTCGAGTGATAGGCAAGGTTCGGATAGAGCCCGCCTCCGACCAGCCCCATGATCGAAGCGATGTTGACGATGCTGCCGCGCCCTTGCGCCAGCATCGTCTTGCCGGCCTCGCGGGCGCAGAGGAAGGAGCCGTTGAGGTTGATGCGGATCACCCGCTCCCACGCGCCAAGATCGAGCGCTTCCGACGGCTGCCGCGCCGCAAGTCCGGCATTGTTGACGAGGATGTCGATCCGCCCCCAGCTCTGCGCAATCTCGGCCATGGTCGCGATCACCCCGGCCTCGTCGGCGACGTCGAAGACATGGGTTGCGACGTCGATCTTCTCGCCCTTGAGCGACGCCGCCGCCTTTGCGGCCCCCTCGGCATTGATGTCGGCGACGGCGATGCGGGCGCCGGCGAGACCCAGCGCGCGGGCGCTGGCGAAGCCGATGCCCGACGCGGCGCCGGTAACGACGGCAACCCGGCCGTCCAGACGAAAGCGGGCGAAAGCATCGGCCATGACGGATCCTCGGTCGCGGAACGCGCAAATTGCGATCCGCAAGATGCGGCCGGCGCCAAGAGCCGGCAAGGGGTTGACCGACCACCCCGGAACGCATGGCCCCTGGCTGGCCAGGCCGGCGGCGGCGAATGTCCCGCCCCCGGGGCCGCGCGCGTTCTGCCGAGCCGATGGCCGAGAGCTACGGCACCGATCGTGCCGCGAGGCGCGTGAGTCCGCGTGCGGCGGCATCCGGTGCGCCGATCTCGGCCGCGAGACCGAGTGACCCGAGCGCCTCCGCATAGCGCGCCGCAAGCGCCGCGCCGCCGACGACCAGCACGCGATCGGCACCGAAGAAGTCGCGCGCACCGCGGATCTCGTGGCCGATCGCGATCCCGGAAAGTAGAGACGACAGGGAGTCGGCGGGCCATCTGCCGAAGAGGCCGCCCGTGCGGACCCGGAACAGATGATGCAGCAAGCCGCCGGGTTCCGCCGACGCGGCGATGCCGGCAGCGAAGGCCTTCGGATCGTGCGCCTCCCCCGCCATCAGCCGACCGAGGATCGTGTGCTTCGACATGGCGGCAAAGAACTCGCCAGTGAGAAAGGTCGCAAAGCGAAGAATCCGCCCGTCGAACACCTCCACCCATTTGCTGTGGCTGCCAGGCAGGACCATGACCTGGCGGCCCTTGCCGGCGACGCCGAGGATCTGTGTCTCCTCGCCCCGCATGACGTCGTCAGCGCCGCTCGGCGAGGACCAGGAAAGCCCGGGAACGAAAGCGACCGTCCGGCCGCGGGCGGTGACGTGACGGGTCAGCCGTGCCGCGATCTCTTCGGCACCCGCCGGGCAGGGGCAGTAGGGTGCCTCGATCCAGCCCTGGCGGCTGCCGATCATGCCCGCAAGAAGGATCGACGCATCGCGATGGGCATCTGCCCACGCGCCGCAGTGGCGCTCCAAGGTGCCGTCGAAGTCCTGGACGGCGAGGATGCCATCGGCGCTCTCCCGGCGATCGAGCACCTTGCCGCCCGCATCCATCAGATAGGCGCGGAAGCTTGAGGTGCCCCAGTCGACGCCGATCAGGCGAGCCGGTCCGCGCGCCTCCGCGCTGTGCTTGACGGCCGTCATGCGCGTCCTTCTAATGCCCGCCGGTCGAGGGGGAGGATAGCGCGGACATGGCCGCACGCAAGAAATCGACGGCCGACCTCGCCGACCGGCTTCTCAGTTGCTACGCCTCGGCCGTGCACGACGTGCTGCGCGCCATGGGCCTCAGCAACTGCGTTCTGCCGTCGACGATCCGTGCGCTCGATCCGCGCCGGAAGGTGGCCGGCGAGATCTACACGATCTCGGGACGCGTCGACCAGACGATCTCCCGGCACGAGACCCTGCTGCGCTGGGCGCGGGTGCTGTCGAAAGTACCTGCCGGCAAGGTGATCGTCTGCCAGCCCAACACGCATGCGATCGCGCTCATGGGCGAGCTTTCCGCGCGCGCGCTGATGGTCAAGAAGACGCGTGGCTACGTCGTCGATGGCGCCTGCCGAGATACCGACTTCATCTTGGAGATGGGATTTCCGGTCTTCTGCACGCATGCGACGCCGGCCGACATCGTCGAGCGCTGGATTCCGGACGAGCACCTGTTCGGTGAGCCCGTCACCATCGGCGCAGTTACGATCCGCAGCGGCGACCATCTTCTCGGCGACCGCGACGGCGTGATCGTCTTGCCCAAGGAGGCGGCGGCGGAGGCCGTCGCCGAGACCGAGCGCGTCGTCTCAACCGAGAGCGACATGCGGAAGTCGATCCTGGCCGGCATGGACCCCGAGAAGGCCTATCTCAAATATGGCAAGTTCTGACCATGACCCTCGACATCGCCAACACGCTCCCCGTCGACTGGACTCGCGCGACGCTCGTCGGCCGCGCTTGGGTTCCGGCCGTCGACGGCCCCTCCGTGATCAAGGTGACGCCGGAGGGCGTCTTCGACATCACGCGCGCGGCGCCGACCATGGCCGATCTCTGCAACGCGGAGGAGCCGCTGGCCAGGGTCCGCACCGCCACGGGCGATCGCCTCTGCAGCATCGAGGAGCTTCTCGCCAACAGCGAGACCGGATCGATCGATCCGAAGAAGCCGCATCTGCTGGCGCCGGTCGACCTGCAGGCGGTCAAGGCCTGCGGCGTCACCTTCGTGACCTCGATGCTGGAACGCCTGGTCGAGGAACAGGCCAAGGGCGATCCGTCCAAGGGCGACGCGATCCGCGCCGAGATTCAGAAGGAGATCGGCACCAGCCTGAAGGCGCTGAAGCCGGGCTCGCCCGAGGCGATGCGGCTCAAGGAGCTGCTGGTCCAGCGTGGCCGCTGGTCGATGTATCTCGAGGTCGGCATCGGTCCGGACGCGGAGGTCTTCACCAAATGCCCACCGATGGCCTCGGTCGGCACCGGCGCCGAGATCGGCATCCACCCGATCTCGACCTGGAACAATCCCGAGCCCGAGATCGTCATGATCGTCAGCGCCAAGGGCAGGATCGTCGGCGGCAGCCTCGGCAACGACGTCAATCTGCGCGACGTCGAAGGGCGCTCCGGTCTGCTGCTCGGCAAGGCCAAGGACCAGAACGCCTCCAGCGCCATCGGCCCGTTCATCCGGCTCTTCGACGAGAATTATACGCTCGACGACCTCCGCAACACGGTGGTCGAGCTTCGCGTCGACGGCCTTGACCAGTTCGTGCTCGAAGGAGCGTCCTCCGTCGCCGAGATCAGCCGCGACCTGACCGACCTGGTGGCGCAGACGATCAGCCGCAATCACCAGTACCCGGACGGCGTCTGCCTCTACTCCGGCACCATGTTCGCGCCGATCAAGGACCGCTCGAAGCCGGGCTTGGGATTCACCCATGAGATCGGCGACCTCGTCACCATCCGGGCCGAGCGGCTGGGCGCGCTGATCAACCGGGTGACTCGCACCGACCGGGCGCCGCCCTGGACCTTCGGCGCCACCGCCCTGATGCGGAACCTCGCCCGGCGCGGCCTGCTGACTTAGGCCGGCTTCAACGAAAAACCCCGGCCGCTCGCCCGGGGTTCTCCTCGTCCGAGCGCGCGACGCTTAGTGCGCCGGCGCGGTGAGCGCGGGATTGCTGGCCGCGGCCGCCGCCAGGGCCTGGCCGGGCTGGCGCAGGTGACAGGCGACAAGATGGCCGGGCTCGACCTCCTGCATCGGCGGCTCGGCCACCTTGCAGTGGTCCATGACGTAGGGGCAGCGGGTGTGGAAGCGGCACCCGGGCGGCGGCCGGATCGGGCTCGGCACGTCGCCGGTCAGGATGATGCGCTTGCGCTTCATCTTCGGCGAGGGGATCGGCACGGCCGAGAGCAGCGCTTCCGTGTAGGGGTGCTGCGGCGAGGTGAAGAGCGTGCGCTTATCGGTCATCTCGACGATCTTGCCGAGATACATCACCGCGACGCGGTGGCTGATGTGCTCGACCACCGCGAGGTCGTGCGCGACGAACAGGTAGGAGAGCTTGAACTCCTGCTGCAGGTCCATCATCAGGTTGATCACCTGCGCCTGCACCGAGACGTCGAGCGCCGAGACCGGCTCGTCGCCGATGATCAGGCTCGGATTGACCGCAAGCGCGCGCGCAATGCCCAGACGCTGGCGCTGGCCGCCCGAGAACTCATGCGGATATTTCAGCATGTGCTCGGCGCGGAGACCGACGCGGGCGAAGAGCTGGCGGGTCTTCTCCTCTTTCTCTTTCCCGAAGGCGAGGCCGTAATTGTACATCGGCTCACCGACGATCTCGCCGGCACTCATGCGTGGGTTCAGCGACGAGTACGGATCCTGGAAGATCACCTGCATGTCACGGCGATAGGGCCGTATCTCAAGCTGGCCGAGATCGGAGATCTTCTTGCCCTTGAGATAGACCTCGCCGGCGGTTGGATCGATCAGCTTGAGCACCGCCTTGCCGACAGTCGACTTGCCGCAGCCGGACTCGCCGACCAGGCCCAGCGTCTCGCCATGGCCGATTTGGAAGCTGACGCCGTCGACCGCGTACACATGACCGGAGACACGCGACAGGATGCCCTTGCGGATCGGGAAGTGCTTCTTGAGGTTCTTGACCTCCAGAAGCGGGGTCCTGCCCTGGGCGCCGGAGGCCTCAGCCATGATAGATCTCCGCCACCTTGTCGGAATTGAAGCAGGCGGAGTAGTGGCCGCTGGCCTTCATCTCGAAGGCCGGAACCTCGCGCCGGCAGCGCTCAGTCGCGAAGGAACATCGCGGCGCGAAGGCACAGCCCGGCGGCATGTTCTTGAGCGACGGCACCATGCCCGGGATCTCCATGAGCCGGCCTGGATGCTCGGTCGTGGCCGCGCGGTCGAGCCGCGGGATCGACTTCATAAGGCCGACCGTATAGGGGTGCAGCGGTCGCTCAAACAGCTCGTCCGCCGTCGCCTCCTCGACCTTCTTGCCCGCATACATGACGACGATGCGCTGGCACGTCTCGGCGACGACGCCGAGATCGTGGGTGATCAGCACGATCGCGGTTCCTAGCTTCTCCTTGAGCTCGAGCATCAGGTGCAGGATCTGCGCCTGGATGGTGACGTCGAGCGCCGTGGTCGGCTCGTCGGCGAGCAGGACCTTGGGGTTGCAGGAGAGCGCCATCGCGATCATGACGCGCTGGCGCATGCCGCCGGACATCTGGAACGGATACTCGTGCACCCGCCGTTCAGCCTCGGGGATGCGGACGAGCTTCAGCATCTCGACAGACTTGTCCCAGGCGTCCTTCTTGCTGAGGCCCTGGTGCAGCATGATCGTCTCGGCGATCTGCCGTCCAAGCGTCAGCACCGGGTTGAGCGAGGTCATCGGCTCCTGGAAGATCATCGAGATGTCGTTGCCGCGGATCGAACGCATCTCCTCCTCTGAGAGCTCGAGAAGATTGCGGCCCGAGATCTTGATCTTGCCCTGGACGATACGTCCGGGCTTGGCGATCAGGCGAAGGACCGAGAGCGCGGTCACCGACTTGCCGCAGCCGGACTCGCCGACAACGCCAAGCGTCTCACCCTTGAGCACATGGTAGCTGACGCCGTCGACGGCACGCACGACGCCGTCGCGGGTGAAGAAGTGCGTCTTCAGGTCCTCAATCTCCAGGACCTTCTCGACCCCGCCTACCGTTTGGCCGGGCCGTTCCATCGTCTGAGCTTGCGTCACTAGGTTCCTCGTCGGGTCACATGCGGCGGGCGAGACGCGGGTCGAGGGCGTCGCGCAGCCCGTCGCCCAGGAGATTGATCGCAAGCACGGTCACCGACAGGAACAGCCCCGGGAACAGGATGATCCAGAAGGCGATCTGGAAGAAGGTGCGCCCCTCCGCCATGATGTTGCCCCAGCTCGGGATGTTCGGCGGCGTGCCGGCGCCGAGGAAGGAAAGCCCCGCCTCGATTAGAACGGCTGCGGCGCAGATATATGTCGCCTGCACGATGATCGGCGCCATCACGTTCGGCAGGATGTGCTTGAGCAGCACCCGATGGAAACGCGTGCCGATCGACTGCGCCGCCTCGATGTAGGGCTGCTCGCGGATCTGCAGCACGACGCCACGGACCAGGCGCACAACGCGCGGGATCTCGGGGATGGTGATCGCGATGATCACGTTCTCGACCGACGCCTTCGTCAGCGCCATCATAGCGATCGCGAGCAAGATGCCCGGGATCGCCATCAGCCCGTCCATGATCCGCATGATGATCGCATCGATGATGCGCACATAGCCGGACAGAAGCCCGATGAAGAGGCCGACGATCGTCGAGAGCGCCGAAACCGAGATGCCGACGATCAGAGAGATCCGCGCGCCGTAGATCGTGCGCGTATACACGTCGCGTCCGAACATGTCGGTGCCGAACCAATAGGCCTCCTGCGGCGGCCTGAGGCGCCGAGCCGGCGCCAGCGCCAGCGGGTCGCCGGGGGCGAACAGCGGCGCGAAGATGGCGATGATCACCATCCCCAGCAGCAGGGACGAGCCGAAGATGACCGTCGGATTGCGCCGGGCAAACTCGTAGACGATCCGGCTGAGCGGCTTCGGCGGCTCGATGATGTCGATGATGGCGGGGGTGGTGGCGGTCATTGGAGGGACTCCTTGCCTTCGGCAGCCGTCAGTACCGGATTCTCGGATCGAGGAAGGTGTAGATGATGTCCACGGCGAGGTTCACCAGCACGTAGGCGCCGCTGAAGACCAGGATAACGCCTTGGATGATCGGGTAGTCGCGCCTGAGGATCGCATCGACGGTCAGGCGCCCGAGCCCGGGGATCGCGAACACGCTCTCGGTGATGATGGCGCCGCCGATCAGGAGCGCGAAGCTGATGCCGATGATGGTGACGATCGGCACCGCGGCATTCTTCAGCGCATGCCCGATCAACACCTTGCTGGTCGCGAGGCCCTTAGAGTGGGCGGTGCGGATGTAGTCCTCGGCCAGTACTTCCAGCACCGAGGTGCGGGTCATGCGCGCGATCAGCGCCGCCTGGACCATGCCGAGTGTCATCGAAGGCAGGATGATGTTGTTGAGGAACGGCCCGAAGCCCTTGCTGATCGAGGTATATCCCTGCACCGGCAGCACCTCGAGCTTGATCGCGAAGCCGTAGATCAAGAGATAGCCGAGCACGAAGGATGGAAATGAGAAGCCGAGGACGGCGAACAGCATGACGCCGCGGTCGATGATCGTGCCGGCCTTCCAGGCGGCGATCACGCCCATCGGCACCGCGGCACAGATGGCGATGATCAGCGTCGTCGTGGTCAGCATCAGGGTCGGCTCGAGCCGCTGCAGCATCAGCTTTGAGACCGGCAGGTTCGAGAAGATCGAGACGCCGAGGTCGCCCTGCATCAGATTGAAGGTCCACTTGCCGAACTGGACCAGAAAGGGCTCGTTGAGGCCGAGGCGCTCGCGGATGCGGGCAATGTCGTCGGCGGTGGCGAGATCGCCGGCGATGATCGCGGCGGGGTCGCCCGGGCTCAGGAACAGGAGCGAGAAGACGAAGACCGCCACCACCGCCATGACCGGGATGGTCGCCAGGATTCGCCGGATCAAATAGGCATACATCAGCACCCCCGCGCGAGCGGCCCGAAAAGATACAACTCACATCGGCGCAACCGGCGCCAGCGGCGACTCCCTGAAGCAGCGACGCGTGCGTATCCCCGCTCTGGCGGGGACGAAACTACGCGTGCCTCCCCCTCGACCTTCTTTGGGCTTGCCAACCGCGAGAGAGCCCCCGAAGCCGGCACCGAGCGCAGTCTCCCAGAACGCCTGTCGCCACGTCAACAACCCCTTAACACTGACGGCACAAGTTCTTCTCGCTCCTAAGAGAACGGCATTTCACGTTAAGAAATGTGGCGGATACGAATTCGCCGGGCGGTCACGGCATCAGCAACCCGCCATTGACCTCGATCACCTGGCCGGTGACGAAGCTCGAGAGCACATCCGAAGCGAGATAGACGTAGGTTCCGGCGCACTCCCCGGCAGTGCCGTCGCGACGCATCGGCGTCGCCTGCACCATCGCCAGGTAGGCTTCGGGCTTGGTCAGGCGATCGTGGAGCGGTGTGCGGATGATCCCGGGCGCAACCGCGTTCACGCGAATTCCGGTCGGCGCCAGCTCCTTGGCGAGCCCGCGGGTGAAGCTGGAGACGAAACCTTTGGCGCCCGCATAGAGAATCGAGCCGACGCCGCCGCCATTGCGGGCCGCGACCGATGTCGTCGAGATGATGTTGCCGGCAGCCTTGCCGCCCGAGCCACGGGCGAGGAAGGCGCGCACCGCCGCCCGGCTGCAGGCGAAGACCGATCGCGCGTTCAGGTCCATGATCTCGTCGTAGAGATCGTCGCCCGCTTCGGCGATCGGCTTCCGCGTCACCACCGAACCGGCATTGTTCACCAGCACGTCGAGCGAACCGAAGGCTTTGATCGTCTTCTCGACCAGGCCGGCGCAGACATCCGTCTTGCGCAAGTCGCCGGCAAAGATCGCAGCCTTGCCGCTCGCCTTCTCGACCGAGGTCGCGACCTTCTCCGCCTCGGCCTTGCTCGCATTGTAGTGCACTGCGACCTTCATGCCGGCTTCGGCGAAGGCGATGGCGACGGCAGCGCCGATGCCCGTAGACGACCCGGTGACGAGCGCTGACTTTCCTTCGAGGTCGACGATGCGCATGGTTTCTCTCCTGGCTGGCGGCTTCATTTCCTAAGGGAAACGGCGTAGCGTGTCGCCGCAATTCAATCCCTCACCTCGCGAGTTCGCCATGAAGATCGAAGCGCGCCTGAAAGAGCTCGGCATCACGCTGCCGGACCCCGGCCCTCCTATGGGCACCTATGTGCATGCGGTGCAGACCGGCAACCTGGTCTATCTCGCCGGCAAAGGACCCTTCGATCCGAAGGGCGGGCCGATGCCCTCGGGCAAGGTCGGCGGCACCGTCACCATCGAGAAAGCGTATCAGGACGCGCGCACGGTCGGCCTCACGCTGATCGCCGTGCTAAAGAACCATCTCGGCGACCTCGATCGCGTCAACCGCGTGGTCAAGGTTCTGGGCATGGTCAATGCCGTACCGGAGTTCGGCGACCAGCCGAAGGTGATCAACGGCTGCTCCGACCTCTTTGTCGAGGTCTTCGGCGACAAGGGACGCCATGCGCGCTCCGCCGTCGGCATGGGCAGCCTACCGATGAACATCACGGTCGAGATCGAAGCCATCGTCGAGGTGAAGTAGCCATGGCCAAAGTTGAAGCGCGCCTGAAGGAGCTTGGCATCACGCTGCCGCCGGTGCCGGCTGCCGCCGGCAACTACGTGCATGCCGTGCAGACCGGGAACACCGTCTATCTCGCCGGCAAGGGCCCGCTCGCCGAGCCGGGAAAGCCGCGGCCTTCGGGCAAGGTGCCGAAGGACATCTCGGTCAAGGATGCCTACAAGCATGCGCGTTCGGTCGGCCTCGTGCTGATCGCAGTACTGAAGGAGTTCCTCGGCGATCTCGACCGTGTCGAGCGCGTCGTCAAGGTGCTCGGCATGGTCAACGGCACGCCCGAATTCGGCGAGCAGCCGAAGGTGATCAACGGCTGCTCCGACCTGTTCGTCGAGGTCTTCGGCGAGAAGGGCCGCCACGCCCGCTCCGCCGTCGGCATGGGCAGCCTCCCCTCAGGCATCCCGGTCGAGATCGAGGCGATCGTCGAGGTGAAGTAAGCGGCGAGATCGAGTCTCGCGGCCCGCCCCCCTCCCCCATCATGGGGGAGGGTTTTCCAGAGAGGCGTCGTTCTTCTTGCTCCCTCTCCCCGCGGAGCGTGGGGGGAGGGTTAGGGTGGGGGCGAGACTCAATGTCTCAACTCCCTCAGATCGGCGCGTTCCAGAACTCCTTGTTCCTGAGGGTGATCGCCAGCTCCTCGGCGATTGCCTCGAGCAGCTTCTCGCCCTTCTCGGCCGAGGCGGTGGCAGCGTCGCCGATGACGCCGTTGGGCGAGCGCGTCGGGATGTAACGCCAGCGATAGGCGGCCGGATTGACGCCGGCGATCGACGAGTTGCCAGGGATGTACGGCCCGTGCATCTGCGAGAGCGTGTCCTTGTCCACCAGCTCGGGCGTCAGCGCCATGATCATCGAGGTCTCGGCCTCGCAGGCATGCAGCAGCGCCTTCTGGCGGTCGAGCAGCGCCTCGATGCGCTTGGCGCCGATGCCCCAGTACGTCGCGTAAGCCAGCGGAATCTTGAACTCGATGGTGAGCTCGGTGACGATCACGTCGAGCGGCGCTGTATTCCCGCCATGGCCGTTCAGGATGAAGATGCGGCGGAAGCCGTGCTGGACCAGCGAGCGGACGACGCAGCGGAAGGTTGCCAGCATCGTCGGGAAGTCGAGCGTGATCGTGCCACCGAGCGGCATGTGATGCTCGGACATGCCGAAGGGCAGCGTCGGCGTCACCGCGATCGGATCGGTCTTGGCGACCAGCCGTGCGGCGCGGCGGCAGACCTCGGTCGCGAGCCGATAGTCGACCATGACCGGCAAGTGCGGGCCGTGCTGCTCGGTCGCCCCGATTGGCACCAGGACGATGCCGTCCTTCTTGGCCAGCGCCTGCAGCTCATGCGCCTTCAGGCGCGACCACTCGATTTCCATCGCTTGTCCTCCTTTTCCTTGCGGCGGCCGTCACGATTCCAGCAAACTTGCCGAGACGAAACATTTTTCCGATAGTCAGCGCACCCACAGAGGGGAAGGATCTGCATGTACGACTTGGTGCTGAAGGGTGGCCGGGTCATCGACCCGAGCCAGGAGCTCGACACGACCGCGGATGTCGCGTTCAGCAAGGGAAAAGTCGCAGCCGTCGGCAAGGACCTGAAGGCGTCGGCGAAAGGCGAGACGCGCGACGTCTCGGGCAAGATCGTGGTGCCGGGCATCCTCGATCTGCACACCCACATCTACCACCTCGGCACCTCGCTCGGCGTCGATCCGGTGCAGACGGCGAAGGACGGCGGTTCGACGACGCTGATCGATGCCGGCTCCGCCGGCCCCGGCAACTATCCGGGCTTCCTCAAGCATGTGATCGAGCCATGCCCGGTCCGCATCCTCGCCTATCTCAATATCTCCTTCGCCGGCATCCCCTACTTCTCGAAGACGACCATGGTCGGCGAGTGCCAGGACATCAGGCTTCTCGACGTCAACGAGTGCCGGCGCGTCGCGGCCGAGAACCGCGACACCATCGTCGGCATCAAGGTGCGCGTCGGACGCGGAGCCGGCGGCACCTCCGGCCACATGCCGCTCGACATGGCGGTCGAGGTCGCCGACGACCTCGGGCTTCCCGTCATGTGCCACCTCGACCATCCGCCGCCGTCGCGGCGCGAGGTGCTCGACCGCATGCGTCCGGGCGATGTGCTGACGCATTGCTTCCGCCCCTTCCCGAACGCCCCGATCGACGGCGCCGGCCGCGTGCGCTCGGAGATCAACGAGGCGCGCGCTCGCGGCATCTTCTTCGATGTCGGCCATGGCGCCGGTTCCTTCGGCTTCAAGACCGGGCGGGAGATGATCGACAACGGCTTCTATCCGGACTGCATCTCCTCCGACATTCACTGCCTGTCGATCGAGCACACCATGCTCGACAACATGATCACGCTCTCGAAATTCCTCTGCCTCGGCATGCCGCTCAACGAGGTGATCCGCGCCGCCACGGTCAATCCGGCGAAGGCGATCCGGCGGGCCGATCTCGGCACGCTCAAGGTCGGCGCTGCCGGCGACGCCGTCGTGCTCGACCACCGCAAGGGCAAGTTCGAGTACGCCGACGTGCTCGGCGAGACGCTGGTCGGCAAGCACCGCCTGGTGAATGCCGGGATGGTGGTCGGCGGCAAGTGGTGGTTCGACGGCATCGCCAAGCCGGGGCGGACCCGGTAACGATGGCCGGTCCCGCCGATCTCTCCGCCCGCGAGGCGGCGCGAGCGGTCGCCGCGGGAATGCTCAAGGCGGAAGCGCTGGTCGAGGCCTATCTGGAGCGGGTCGAGGCGATCGAGCCCCGGCTCCGCTCCTTCGCCTATCTCGACCCGGCGTCGGCACGCGCGCAGGCGCGGGCCGTCGACAAGGCGAGGAAGAAGGGCGCGCTCGCCGGCATCCCGGTCGGCGTCAAGGACATCATCGACACCAAGGACATGCCGACCGAGTGCAACTCGGCGATCTTCGCTGGCAACCGGCCGGCTGAAGACGCCGACTGCGTCGCCGCGGTGCGCGCCGCCATGGGCGTCATTCTCGGCAAATGCGTGACCACGGAGTTCGCCGGCAGCTTTCCGGGACCGACGGCGAATCCCTACAGCTTCGCGCATACGCCGGGCGGGTCTTCCTCAGGGTCAGCCGCCGCGGTCGCCGCCGGTCTCGTCCCCTTCGCCTTCGGCACGCAGACCGGGGGATCGGTGATCCGCCCGGCCTCCTATTGCGGTTGCTTCGGCTACAAGGCGACGCGCGAGTCGCTGTCGCTCAAGGGCGTTCACCCGCTCGCTTCCAGCCTCGACACGCTCGGGTTCTATGCGCGCAGCGCCGATGACGCGCTCCTGTTCCACGCCGTGCTGGCCGGGGTCAAGGACACGCAGCCGAAGCTGCCGCGGAAGCCGCGGCTTGCCGTGGTCCGGACGGCGATGCGCGCGAAGATCGAGCCGGCCAGCGCCGATCTGCTCGAAGCGGCGACGCATCGCCTCGCGGCGCATGCCGAGAAGATCGATCAGATTGAGCTGCCGGCCTTGGACAGCGGGTTCGACGCGCAGAACGTGCTGATCTCCTCCGGCATTGCCCAGGCCTTTGACGAGCTGGAGAAGCGGCATCACGATCTCTTAAGCGTGACGCTGCTGCAGGCGATCGAGTCAGGTCGCGGCCACTCCCGGGCGCGCATCGCCGAAGCCGAGGAAACCCGCACCGCCTGCATCGCTGCGATCGACCGCTTCTTCGAAGGCTATGACGCGATCCTCACCCCTGCTGCCGCCGGCGAGGCGCCGAGGGGCTACCACTGGACCGGCAATCCGGACTTCAATCGGCTCTGGACCTTCCTCGGCACGCCCTCGGTCAGCCTTCCGGTCGGCCTCGGCCCGAACCGGCTTCCGGTCGGGCTCCAGCTCGTCGGTGCGCGCGGCAATGACCGCTTCCTGCTGGCGCTCTCGGAATGGGCCTACACGATCCTCGGCGGCATCGCGCCGCCGAAGCTGCCCGAGGCGAGGCCGATGGCTGCCCTCGAACGCCGCGCCGGGCTCGCGCTCGATGAAGCCCTAAGTCAGGCCTGGGCCGAGGGCGACAAGGTGCTGCAAGAAATGGCGGGCAGGATGCCGCGCGATCTCGCCTACGAGGTCGAACCGGCGCACATCTTCGCGCCGAGCCGGCGGCGCCCGCGATGACCGGCCCCGCCGATCTCTCCGCGCGAGCGGCAGCAGAGGCCGTCCGCTCCGGCCGCCTCTCCGCCGAAGCGCTGAACGAGGCCTATCTCGAGCGCGTGCAGGCGATCGAGCCGAGCTTGCGCGCCTTTGCCTATCTCGAGCCCGAGCTTGCGCGCGCCCAGGCGCGTGCGGTCGACAAGGCGAGGAAGAAGGGCGCGCTCGCCGGGGTGCCGGTCGGCGTCAAGGACATCATCGACACAGCCGATATGCCGACCGAGTGCAACTCGCCGATCCGCCGCGGGCACCGGCCGTCGACGGATGCCGACTGCGTCGAGGCGGTGCGCAAGGCCTCCGGCATCGCCTTCGGCAAGACGGTCACGACCGAGTTCGCCGGCCGTCACCCTGGCCCGACCGGCAATCCCTACAACCTCCGCCACACGCCGGGCGGCTCGTCCTCCGGTTCTGCCTCAGCGGTCGCGGCCGGCATCCTCCCGCTCGCCTTCGCGACGCAGACGGCGGGATCGGTGATACGGCCAGCCGCCTATTGCGGCTGCGTCGGCTTCAAGGCGACGCGCGGCGCGCTCTCGCTTTGCGGCATCCAGTCGCTGGCCGCCGATCTCGACACGCTCGGCGGCTATGCGCGCTCGCCCGACGACCTGCTGCTGTTCCACTCCGTTCTCGCCGGCGTGAAGGACGTACGGCCGACGGTCTCGCGGAAGCCGCGCATCGCCGTGATGCGGACGGCAGCGCGGGTGCCGCTCGATGCCGCTGCCGCAGAAGCGCTCGACGAATCCGCAACCAAGCTCGCGCCGCATGCGACGATTGACCGCATCGAGCTGCCGAGCTCCTGCGACCGTGCTTTTGCCGCGCAGGAAATCCTGATGGCCCTCGGCGCCGCCCGCGCCTTCGAGAAGGAGTGGCAGGAGCATCGCGACCTGATGTCGGTCAGCTTCCGCGACCGCATCCTTGCGGGGCTTGCCTGTTCGTCCGCGCTGATCGCCGAGGCTGAAGCGACACGCGAAACCGCCATCGCCACGGTCGACGCCTTTCTCAAGGACTATGATGCGATCCTGACGCCGGCCGCGCCCGGTGAGGCCCCGTTCGGTCTCTCCTTCACCGGCGATCCCGAGTTCAACCGGCTCTGGACCTTCGTCGATACACCCTGTGTCAGCCTGCCGGTGCGGCTCGGTCCCAACCGCCTGCCGCTCGCCGTCCAGCTCGTCAGCCGACGCGGCAGCGATCGCGCGCTGCTGGCCCTTGCCGACTGGGCCTTCGCGTTGCTCGGGCGCCTGCCGCCCCCTCTGCTGCCGAAGCCGGCGCCGATCGCCGCCATGGTCCGGCGTGCCGGCCTTACCCTCGATGACGCCCTCATGGCCTCGACCGAGGAAGCCGACCGCGCGAACAAGGCCGCAACTCAGCGCGTGCCGCGCGACTTTTCCTACGCGGACGAACCCTCGCACCTCTTCCACCCCAGCCGGGGGAACTAGCGCATGACCGACCTGCACTATCTGACGGTGGCGGAAGCCTCGCGGCGTATCGCAAAGGGCAGGCTCTCGCCGATAGAGCTCGTCGACGCCTCGCTCGAGCGCATCGCCAAGCTGAACAAGAAGCTCAACGCCTTCGTGCTCGTGCTCGCCGACGACGCCCGCAAGGCGGCCAGGAAAGCGCATGGCCAGATCAAGGCGGGTCGGCGCATCGGGCCGCTGCACGGCATTCCGCTGGGCCTGAAAGACATCTATTCGACCAAGGGCGTTCGCACGACGGCGCACTCGAAAGTGCTGTTGCACAACGTGCCGAAGGCGGATTCGACGGTCGCGGCGAAGCTCGGCGAAGCCGGCATGATCCTGGTCGGCAAGCTTGCCACGCATGAATTCGCGACCGGCGGCCCGGCCAAGGACCTGCCCTTCCCGCCCGCGGTCAATCCGTGGAAGGCGAGCCATTTCACCGGCGGTTCTTCCTCCGGCTCCGGCTCCGCTATGGCCGCCGGGCTCGTCACCGCGACCATGGGCTCGGATACCTCGGGGTCGATCCGCGGGCCTTCGGCCTTCTGCGGCATCGCCGGCTTCAAGCCGACCTACGGCCTGGTCAGCCGCGCCGGCGTCTATCCTCTCTCCTTCTCGCTCGATCACTGCGGGCCGATGACCTGGACACTCGAGGACGGCGCGATGCTGCTCGATGCGGTCGCCGGTCCCGACGCCGCCGACCCCGCCTCCTCGGCGCCGATGAAGCCCGCCAACTACGCACGCGCGCTCCAGGGCGGCATCCGCGGCATGAAAATCGGCGTGATCCGCCGCTTCTTCGAGAAGGATGTCGAAGCGACGAAGGAGGCGCGGAAAGCGATCGAGGATGCGCTTCAGGTCTTCAAGAAGCTCGGCGCCAGGCTTGTCGATATAGAGCTTCCGCCGCTTGCCGACTGGGATGCGTGCTGCCGCGTGATCCTGCAGGCGGAGGCTTATGCCATCCATGAGAAGGATCTGCGCACGCGCCCGCACATCTTCGCGCGCGTGACACGCGAGCGCCTGCTCTCGGGCGCGATGCTGTCGGCCTCGGACTACATCCAGGCGCTTCGCTATCGCACCCAGCTCTGCCGCGTCTACGACGAGACTCTGGCCAAGGTCGATGTCGTGGTGACCGGCTGCTCGCTCGCGCCGGCGCCGACGCTGGACGAGCTCTACGAGCTGCCCTCCGTCCTCGGCCGCGGCCGGTTGGTGATGACGCCATTCAACGTCACCGGAGCGCCATCGGCCAGTGTCTGCGCCGGCTTCTCGTCCGAGGGACTGCCGCTGTCGATCCAGATCGCCGCCAAGCCGCATGACGACGTGCTCGTGCTCCGCGCCGGCCATGCCTATGAGCAGGCGGCCGGCTGGCGCGACCGGCGCCCGGATCTCTGATCGCATGCCGCGCCTCGATGCCGGCGAACGGGAGAAGTACCGCGAAGACGGCTATGTCGTCCCCCGCTATCGCCTGGCGCGAGACCGTGTCGATGCGCTGCGCGCGGTCCTGGACACGCTGATCCGCGACAATCCGACGATCCGCCCGGAGCGGCTGGTCAGCGCGCATATCGAGGGGAGGAATTCGGAAGGGGTGCGCGGCAGCCGCGCTTTCCTCGACCTCGCGCGCGACGAGGCGATCCTGGACCTGGTCGAGGATGCGATCGGCCCCGACATCGTCCTTTGGGGCTGCCAGATCTTCTGCAAGCCGGGCGGCGACGGTATGGAGGTCCCGTGGCATCAGGACGGCCAGTACTGGCCGATCCGTCCGATCGCCACATGCACCGCCTGGATCGCGCTCGACCCGTCGACACGCGAAAATGGCTGCCTTCGCGTGATCCCGGGCTCGCATCGCGGCAAGGTTCTGCACCCGCATCTGACGGAGGACCGCAAGGATCTGGTCCTGACCCAGCGGGCGGTTGACGGCACCTTCGATGAGGCGACGGCCGTCGACATCGAGCTCGAGCCCGGCCAGATGTCGCTGCACGACGTCTACATGATCCACGGCTCGGCACCGAACCGCTCGCCTCAGCGCCGCGCCGGAGTCGCCATCCGCTACATGCCTGCGACCTCGCATTTCGACCGCGACCTGATCGCCACCACCGACAAGAGCGGCTACACCGTCGACTTCGCCCGCCGGCCGCTCTGGCTCCTGCGCGGCCAGGACCGCACGGGCAGGAACGACTTCAGGATCGGTCACAACATCTAAGCCTCGGCCGCGGCCGAGAGGGACCGGGTCGGTCTAAACCGACACCACCATGCCGTCGCGAAGCTCGAGAACACGGTCCATCCGCCCGGCCAGATCCAGGTTATGCGTGGCGATCAGGGCGGAGAGGCCGGTGGCCTTGACCAGCTTGTGCAGCTGGCCGAAGACGTTCTCGGCCGTCGTCGGGTCGAGATTCCCGGTCGGCTCGTCTGCCAGCAGCACCTTCGGCACGTTGGCGATGGCGCGCACGATCGCGACGCGCTGCTGCTCGCCGCCGGAAAGACGCCCTGGCCGGTGGGTCGCCCGTTCGGCCAGGCCCACCATCGCCAGAAGCTGGCGTGCCCGCTCGCGCGCCTCGCGCTTGGAGAGCCCGGCGATGAGCTGCGGCAGCATGACGTTCTCGATCGCCGAGAACTCCGGCAGCAGGTGATGGAACTGGTAGACGAAGCCGACGGTGTCGCGGCGTATGCGTGTGCGGTCGACATCGCTCAGGGTCGAGCAGGCGACGCCGGCGACCTCGACCGAGCCGCCATCGGGGCGTTCTAGCAGCCCGGCGATATGCAGTAGCGTCGACTTGCCGGCGCCCGAGGGGCCGACCAGCGCCACCATCTCGCCGCGCACCAGGGTGAGGTCGACACCGCGCAGCACCTTGAGCGCCCGCTCGCCCTGCCGGAAGGTCCGGGTGACGCCGCGCAACGCCAGCGTCGGATCACTCATAGCGAAGCGCCTCGACCGGATCGAGCCGCGATGCCCGCCACGAGGGATAGAGGGTCGCGAGGAACGAGAGCCCGATCGCCATCAGCACGACGGCGATGACCTCCGGCGGCTCGACGCGGGAGGGAAGCTGCGAGAGGAAATAGATCTCGGCGGAGAACAGCTCCGCGCCCGAGAGTTTCTCGATCCAGCGCCGGATCGTCTCGATGTTGAGAGCGAAGGAAAGCCCGAGCCCGAATCCGAAGAGGGTGCCCAGGACCCCGACCGCGGCGCCGCTCATGAAGAAAACGCGCATGATTGCGCCGGGTGTCGCCCCCATGGTGCGGAGGATCGCGATGTCGCGCGTCTTGTCCTTCACCAGCATGATCAAGGACGAGATGATGTTGAAGGCGGCGACCAGGATGATCAGGGTCAGGATCAGGAACATGACGTTCCGCTCGACCTTGACCGCGTTCATGATGCTGGCGTTGGCCTGCTGCCAGTCGAAGAGGCGGTAGTTCGGGCCGAGACGGCCTTGCGCCACGGCGCGGAACTCGCCGATGCGCGTCGGATCCTCGAGCATGACCTCGACGCCGGAGGCCGCTTCCGGCAAGCGGAAGAACACCTGCGCCGCCTCGAGCGGCATGAAGACATAGGCGGCATCGATCTCGGCCATGCCGACATCGAAGATGGCGCCGACCGTATAGGCGCGGGTGCGCGGCAGGCTGCCGAGTGCGGTCGCCTGGAAGCTCGGCGCGACCAGCGTGAGCTTGTCGCCGACTCCGACCCTGAGCTTCTGCGAGAGGCGATAGCCGATGATCACCTCATCGTCGTCGAAGCCGTCGAGCTTGCCGCCGCGAAGCTTGCCCTCGAAAGTCCGGCGCGAAACCAGATCGGCGGAGCGGACGCCGCGGACAAGCGCGCCGGCGGCTATCCCGTTGGCGGTCGCCATCACCTGGCCGTCGATGATCGGTGCCGCGGAGGTCACGCCGGCAAGCCCGCGCACCGAACGCGTGACGTCGTCGTAGTCCGGGACCGGGCCCGCATTGCTGTAGATCGTGATGTGGCCGTTGAAGCCGACGATGCGGGTGATCAGCTCGTGGCGGAATCCGTTCATCACGCTCATCACGATGATCAGCGTGGCGACGCCGAGCGCGATGCCGATCAGCGAGAACCACGCGATGACCGAGATGAAGCCTTCCTGACGGCGCGCGCGCAGGTAGCGCGTCGCCATCATCCGCTCGAAAGTCCCGAAAGCGGCCATCAGCCCGCGAGCTTGTTGAGCGCCGCTTCGGGCGACAGCTCCTGCTTCTCGCCGGTCTTGCGGCACTTGAGCTCGACGACGCCGGATTTGAGCCCACGCGGCCCGACCGCGATCTGCCAGGGAAGGCCGATCAGGTCCATGTCCGCGAATTTCGAGCCAGGGCGCTCGTCGCGATCGTCGTAGAGCGGCTCGCGACCGGCTTTCTCGAGCTTGGCGTAGAGATCGCCGGAAACCTTGTCGCACCCGGCATCGCCGAGCTTGAGATTGACGATGCCGACGCCCCAGGGTGCGACCGACTCCGGCCAGATGATGCCCGCCTCGTCATGGCTCGCCTCGATGATGCCGCCGACGAGGCGCGAGACGCCGATGCCGTAGGAGCCCATCAGCACCGTCACCGGCTCGCCGCCGGGGCCGGCGACCCTGGCGCCAAGAGGCTCGGAGTACTTCGTGCCGAAATGGAAGATGTGGCCGACCTCGATGCCGCGCGCCGTCACGCGCCGGTCAGGCGGTATCTTTTCGAACTCCGCCGCGTCGTGCTTTTCATCGGTCGCCGCGTAGAGGCTGGTCCAGCGCTGGACGATCTTCTCGACGCCGGCCACGTCGTCGAAATCGATCGTCTGGCTCGCGACATCGAAATCGACATAGTCCTTGTGGCAGAAGACCTGGCTCTCGCCGGTCTCGGCCAGGATGATGAACTCGTGGCTGAGGTCGCCGCCGATCGGTCCGGTGTCGGCGCGCATCGGGATCGCCTTCAACCCCATACGGGCATAGGTCTTGAGGTAGGCCACGAACATCTTGTTGTAGGCGTGCTTGGAGGCGGCGAAGTCGAGGTCGAAGGAATACGCGTCCTTCATCAGGAACTCGCGCCCGCGCATCACGCCGAAGCGAGGCCTGACCTCGTCCCGGAACTTCCACTGGATGTGGTAGAGGTTCTTCGGCAGCTCGCGATAGCTCTTCACATAGGCCTTGAAGATCTCGGTGATCATCTCCTCGTTGGTCGGCCCGTAGAGCATGTCGCGGTCGTGCCGGTCCTTGATGCGCAGCATCTCCTTGCCGTAGTCCTCGTAGCGTCCGCTCTGCCGCCAGAGGTCGGCCGGCTGCAGCGTCGGCATCAGCACCTCTTGCGCGCCGGAGCGGTCCTGCTCCTCGCGCACGATCTGCTCGATTTTCTTCAGGACGCGAAAGCCCATCGGCAGCCAGGCATAGATGCCGGCCGATGTCTGGCGGACCATACCGGCGCGCAGCATCAGCCGATGCGAGACGATCTGCGCCTCGGTCGGCGTTTCCTTGAGGGTCGGGAGGAAAAGCTGTGAGCGACGCATGAGGATCCTTAAAAAGCGGGCGAAAGGCCGGGCACTCTAGCAGCCTGCTTAGCCCATTGCCGCATCAAGGATCGGGCTGGCTGCCGGGTTGCAGCTGCCAGCCAACTGAGAGTGAAGGCTTAGGCGGCCGTGGACTGGCCGATACGCGGGATACGGGCGCCGTAGTCGAGGAGGCCGGCCCAGAACCGCTCGAGCTCGCGATAGGTCTGGCTCGCAGTCTTCAGCTGGTCTTCCTTGAGCGTACCCTGCGAGATCGCGCCTGCATGAGAGTCGAACATCACGGCGATGCGCTTGCAGAGATCGAGCCCCTTCGGCGACAGCCGGATCCGGATGGAGCGGCGGTCATGGGCAGAACGCTCCTGCGCAAGGTAGCCGTTTTCCACCATCTTCCGCACATTGTAGGAGACGTTCGAGCCGAGGTAGTAGCCGCGGTTGGTCAGCTCGCCGACCGTCAGCTCGTCCTCGCTGATATTGAACAGGATCAGGGCCTGGACGTTGTTGATGTCTTCGATGCCCTGGCGGTCCAGCTCGGTCTTGACGACCTCGAGAAACTGCCGGTGCAGCCGCTCGATGAGCCGGATCGCTTCCAGATAAGCTGCGCGCACGTCGACCTCGCTCGAATTTGGCCCCCGCCCCCCCCCGACCCGAGCCCTCGGGCCGTCTATCACACG
>VGEN01000002.1 GCA_016869285.1 Alphaproteobacteria bacterium | reverse complement strand
GATCTCTTCAGGCTTGTGCCTCTTCTTCGGCATTGCAGTCCTCCTTCTTGTCAAAAGACATAGTTCAGGGCGGACCACTTTTCAGGGGGAGGACCAGGGCAGCAAGGCCCAGTATCGCGTCCTGCGCCTCCCGCACCCGCTCGGCCGTCGCGCGGACGTCGACATACGCAATCTCCCCATATTCGAAGCCGCGCTTCACTTGCTGGGCTTTCAATGACTTAGGCCTTTTTCGCATCGCTTACGGGTCCTTCCAGCGATCCTCGACCTTATGCGGGGCGGCAGCGCAATAGGTAGGCGTGTCTAATGTTTTCAAACGGTTGGTGTTGTTATTGTTGTTGTTGTTGTCGCTCGGCGGACAGCTACGGACGGGTTGATGCACACCCATTCCAGGCCTGATTTTGCTGCCTAACGGACACCACGGACGGGACGGACGGCGGATTTCTTTAGGAGGCTAAGAGCGAGCCCAAGAGCGATGGGAGGCTAAGGCCTTGGCGGAACATAAGTGGGGCGTGTGTGGTACCGTTGTGGTACCTGCTCATCATGTTCTCGAAATGAGCTTTGAGCTAAGTGCTTGAGAAGCTGGCGCGCCCGAAGAGACTCGAACTCCTAACCTTCTGATCCGTAGTCAGATGCTCTATCCAATTGAGCTACGGGCGCGCGGCTGCTTTGAGGCCGCGGAACCTACAGGCGGGCTCAGGCCCTGGCAAGCTTATTGAGACAGTTTCCGGGCGGATTGAGCAGCATGAGGCAAATCGCGGTGCCGGCTAGGAAAAAGCGACTTGTGACCCCCTGGCGCTTTCGTTAGTATCGCCGCAAAATTAAGTGGTTAGCGGAGGTCACGCGGTGGGGGCGACGCGGTGCGGGTGGTACGTTGCCGGTCGCCTGGGGGCAAGAAGTCAGTTAAAGACTGGGACCGAGATGCAAACCGGCATTAGAAAACTCGTCAGCCCCGGCCTTATCGGCGCGCTTCTTCTTTCCGGGTGCTCGTTCACCTCGGATGCGCTGTGGCCGTCGCTGTCGGGCGATACGTCGCGTCAGGCGGTTCGCGTCGATATCCCGCCGAGCCAGGCGGAGATCCGTTCCCAGCAGACCCTGACCTCGCCCGCACCGGCGCCGCAGGTGATGACGCCGGCTCCGGCGATGATCGCGCAGGTTCCGGCTCAGCCCAGCAATACCTTCGTCGGCCAGAAGGTCGCGCAGATGCGCGGCGATCTCGGCCGGCTCCAGGGCTCGATCAACCAGCATATGGCCGACCTCAACGCGATCCGGGCGACCACCGCCCAGAACGCCGCGGCCTATTACGGCACGGTGGCGGCGATCCAGGCCCGCCTGCAGGTCGGCACCACGCCGGGCAACCCGATCCTGCAGCAGCAGTGGAGCCAGGCGCAGGCGCAGCTCGACACGCTGAACCTCGATATCGCCAACATGAACTCGCTTTCGACGCGGGTCGCGGCCGATTCCTCGCTCGCCGCCTTCATGCTGGAAGCCGCGCGCTCGACCTACGGGCTTGCCGGCGCCGTCGACGAAGACCACCGGGCGCTCGCCACCCTCGAGGACGACGTCAACCGGACCGTGGTCGCGCTCGACCGCATCCTGAACGAGCTCAACGGCGACCTGCAGCGCCAGACCGCCTATCTCAACAGCGAGCGCAGCAACCTCGCCTCGCTGTCGGTCGGCATCAAGAACGGCGAGCTGCTGGGCCAGGGTCTCGGCAACCGCGCCTTCGCCTCGGCTGCGCCGCTGCAGGCCTCGGCGCTTGCCGCGCCTTCCGGCGCCACGCTGACCGAGGGCCGCCGGCCGCTGGTCGTCATCCGCTTCGATCGCGCCCGCGTCGACTACCAGCAGGCGCTCTACAACGCCGTCAGCCGCGCGCTCGAGCGCCGGCCGGATGCCGCCTTCGACCTAGTCGCCGTCAGCCCGTCCCGCGGCAACGCGGCGCAGGTGACGCTGAACTCGGCCAATGCCAAGCGCAACGCCGAGACGGTGCTGCGCTCGCTGACCGAGATGGGCCTGCCCGCGACGCGCGTGCAGCTCTCCTCGACCACGTCGGGCCAGGCCCAGAACACCGAAGTCCACGTCTACGTCCGCTGAAGGGCGGCTTAAGATCGCGTCAAGCAGGTCGGCGCGCCTTGAGCGCGGCCGTCAGCGTGCCGTCATCCAGATAGTCGAGCTCGCCGCCCAGCGGCACCCCATGGGCAAGCCGCGTCACCGTCGCGCCTGAACCTGCGAGCTTGTCAGCGATGTAATGCGCCGTGGTCTGGCCCTCGACCGTCGCGTTGGTGGCGAGGATGACCTCGCGCACGCTGCCGGCCTTCACGCGCTCGAGCAGCCTTTCGATGCCGAGGTCTTCCGGCCCGATGCCGTCCAGCGCCGAGAGCGTGCCGCCGAGAACGTGGTAGCGGCCGCGGAAGGCATGCGCGCGCTCGAGCGCCCATAGATCGGCGATCTCCTCGACCACGCAGAGCGTGCCGGCATCACGCTTCTCGTCGGTGCAGATCGCGCAGGGATCGGCGGTGTCGAGATTGCCGCAGGCCGAGCAGGTTCGAACCTCGTTGGCTGTCGCCTCGATCGCCTCGACCAGTGGCAGCATCAGGCTCTCGCGGCGCTTCAAGAGATGCAACGCGACGCGGCGGGCCGAGCGAGGGCCCAGGCCCGGCAGCTTGGCGAGCAGGCGGATCAGCCGCTCGATCGCGGCGCCGGTAGCCATGATTTAGGAACCGCGCCCTAGAACGGCAGCTTCATCCCGGGCGGCAGGTTGAGCCCACCCATCATCTCTTGCATCGCCTTGTTCCGCGCTTCCTCGGCCTTGCCGCGGGCGTCGTTGCAGGCGGCGACGATCAGATCCTCCAGCACCTCGACATCCGAGGGCACGACCAGCGAGGGATCGATCTTGACCTGGCGCATCTCGCCGCCGCCGGTCATGACCACCTTGACCATGCCGGCACCGGACTGCCCGCTCACTTCCTGCTGAGCGATCTTGGCCTGCATCTCCGCAGCCTTCTGCTGCATCTGCGTGGCCTGCTTCATCATCTTGGCGATGTTCATGAATCCAAATCTCCTTCTTCAGGCGGCGGCTCTCCAGCCGCTTCCGGGGTCGCTTCATCGAGATCGCGGACATCGACGATCTCGGCACCGGGAAAAGCGCTCATCACCGCCTGCACGATGGGCAGCGCGCGAGCGCGCTCGAAACGATCCTGCTCCGCCGCCTCGCGCTTCTCGGTCAGCGTCATCTCGCCCGCGGAGGTCGAGAGGCTGACGATCCAGCGCTGGCCGGTCCATTGCGAGAGCAGCGAGCCGACACGGTTGGCGAGGTCTGGCTGGGCGCCCGGATCGAGCCGCATCTCGAGACGGCCGGGCTCCAGCTTGACGACATGGGCGTAGGTTTCGAGCTGCGCCTGGATCAGCGCCTCGCGACGCTCGGCGAAGAGGGCGACGATCGCCTCGAAGCTCGCCGGCATCTGGGCAGGAGCGGGCGCTGCGGGCGCGGCGACCGCAACCGTAGCCCCGCCGGCGACCGCGCGCGCGCCGCCGCCATTGGGACGCGACGGCGGCGCCGGCGCACCGGATGCGGGTGCCGGCGCGGCCTGCAGGCGACGGAGGAGCTCGCCGGGCGTCGGCATATCGGCGACATGAGCGAGACGGATCAGCACCATCTCCAGCGCCGGCAGCGAGGACTCCGCCTGCTGCACCTCGGAAAGGCCTTTCAGCAGCATCTGCCAGGCGCGCGTCAGCGACGGCACCGGCAGCTTCTCGGCAAGCTCCTTGCCGCGCGTCGCCTCGACCTCGGAGAGGCCGAGATCGGCGGCGGCCTCGGGCGCCAGCTTGATGCGGCTGACCGCGTGGGTGAGCTCCAGCAGGTCCTGGACGAGTTGCGTCGGATCGGCGCCGCTGCGGTACATCGAGCCGACGATGCCGAGCGCGTCGGCGACGCGGCCTTCCATCGCGGCCTGGAACAGGTCGATGAGCTGGCTGCGATCGGCGAGGCCCAGCATCTCGGCGACGCCGGCCTCGGTGATGTTCGTCGAGCCGCCGAGCGCGATGGCGCGGTCGAGCAGCGAAAGCGCGTCGCGCGCCGAGCCTTCGGCACCGCGCGCAACCAGGCGAAGCGCGCCCGCTTCAGCCTCGATCCCTTCCCTGGCGGCGATGCCGCCGAGATAGTCCGAGAGCTCGGTCAGCGAGATGCGCTTCAGGTCGAAGCGCTGGCAGCGCGACAGAACCGTGACCGGCACCTTGCGGATCTCGGTCGTGGCGAAGACGAACTTCACATCCGGCGGCGGCTCCTCCAGCGTCTTCAGCAGCGCGTTGAACGCCGGATTGGACAGCATATGGACTTCGTCGAGGATGTAGACCTTGTAACGAGCCGATACTGGCCGGTAGCGAATGCCATCGATCAACTCGCGGATCTCGCCAATGCCGGCGCGGCTGGCGGCATCGATCTCCAGCACATCGACATGCCGGTCCTCGGCGATGTCTTGGCAGGGGGCACAGACACCACAAGGGCTGATGGTTGGACCGCCTTTGCCGTCCGGGCCGACGCAGTTGAGCGCGCGCGCGATGATGCGAGCCGTCGTCGTCTTGCCGACGCCGCGCACGCCCGTGAGCATGAAGGCGTGCGCGATGCGTCCGGACGAGAAGGCGTTGGAGAGCGTGCGGACCAGCGCCTCCTGGCCGATCATCTCGGCGAAGGTGGCGGGCCGATACTTGCGTGCGAGGACGCGGTAGGGCTGGGCGGAGGTCGGCGGCGTCGCGTCGGACATGCTTCCGGCCGGGGTTCCTGCGCCTTGCTGAAAACGGGTGAGAGGCTGGACGGCGACCCGGGCCGAAACTCGTTACGGCTGCTTCCTTCCGGACCTGACCGGGTTGGCGAGGAGCCCGTCCACCACCAACCTCTCAACGTCCTTATATCAGTCCCGGCCGGGGTCGGGGCAAGAGCGCTGGGCCGGAACTCCCCGCTCATGACCGTTGTGCGCCCCTGATCCGGACCATAGCATGGCCCCCTTTTTCGCCGGTTGCCCCATGCTCTTCAACCTGATGCTCAATAATTTCGACCGAAGTGACTGGGGATGGCTGTCCGATACCGTCAATTTCCTGGTTCTGGGGATCGAAGCTGCCGGCCATCGCTGCCAGATCGGTGGCAACGTCGCGGTCCTCAACGGGATCAACCTCTTCCTGCAGAGCATTCCCCAAACGCTCATCGCCTCGCTGAAGGCCGATCGGCTTCCCTTCGCCTTCATCTGTACCGAGCTGATTGATGAGAATAATCAGCTGGGATGGGGCATGGAGGCGGAAGACTCGGGCCATTCAGAGACAGTGGCCGCATCCTGCCGCGAATCCCTCTTCGTCTGGTCGTTGCTGCCGGGCTCGCTTCCCTTCTGTCTCCGCCACAATCCGAACAGCCACTACTGTCCCTTCGGCTATCTTGAGGCGATGCGCTGGCCACTCAGCCTGCCGGAGACAGAGCGTCGGATCGACTTCCTGATCTCGGGCATCCTCACCGAGCGCCGCCTAGAAATCGGCAAGCGCCTGACGGACAAGGGCTACTCCGTTGCGCATACCGGCCATCCGACGCCCGACTATGTCCGCAACGACCTTCTTGCCCGGAGTCGCTTCCACCTCGCGGTGAAGAAGAGCGCCAACCATGAGCTGATCTCGCCGACGCGGCTCTGTCATTCCCTCATCAACGGAGTCCCCCTGATTGCCGAGTATGACGGGCCTGGCGACGACCCCTATCTCGAGTTCTGTCTGCCGCGGTCGGCCAATGGATTCGCCGAGGCCTGTGCCGAGATCCATGGCCGTATGTCGCCGGCCGATACCGGGGCGCGAATGGCGCGGCGGCTGCGCGAGCGCTTCGACTTCCCGACGATCCTCTCGCGGCTGATCCCAGCGAGCCTGGGCGCGCTACGCTGATCACGCCCCTGAGCCTCAGGCCGGCCCGTCCGGAAGATCTCGCCTTCTGTCGTCGGCTCTACTACGAGGCGATGCGGCCCACGATCGAGCGGCTGTTCGGCTGGGATCAGAAGCGGCAGGACGAGACCTTCGCGCGCCAATGGTCGGTCGAGGAGGTGACGATCATCCACCACGGCGAGGCCGATGTCGGCTGGCTGCAGACCGCCGGCATCGACGGCGCCATCTTCGTGAAGCAGATCTATCTCGACCCGGCGTCGCAGAACCTCCGGATCGGCACGAGCGTGCTCGAAACCGTGATGGAGCAGGCTAAGCGCGCCGGCCTCGCGGTGGCGCTCGGCGTCGTCAAAGGCAATCCGGCGCAGCGCCTCTACGAGCGCCTTGGCTTCGCCCAGACGCATGAGGACACGCACAAGATCTACATGCGCTGGAGCGGCTAGTCCGGCTCGGCCAGCTCGCCTTCGCCATGCGGCGCCAGAGTGCTTGCCCGCGCCTGCAGCTTCGCCAGCAGCCGGTCAAGGGCTTGGCACTCCTTCGGCTCCAGCGCGTCGAGGAGGCGCGCTTCGCGCTCGAGCGCCAGAGGCACGATCTCGCGGTAGATGCGCCGGCCGGCAGCGGTGAGCGCCAGCACCTGCCGACGGCGGTCGGCGGCGTCGGATGTGGCCTCCACCCGGCCGGCGGCGGTCAGCCGGGCGACGGCGCGGCTGACTCGGACCTTGTCCATGGCGGTCAACCCGATGATGTCGCTGGCGGTCAGCCGGCCATGGCGGCCGACCTGCGCCATGACCCGCCATTCCGGGATCGTCAAGTCAAAGCGCTCGGCATAGATGCGCGCGATGGCGCGGCTGACCGTGTTCGAGAGCACCGACAGGCGGTAGGGCACGAACCTCTCCAGGATGAGGCTTCCGGCCTCCTCCGGTGTTTCCTTGAAAGGGCTTGGATTTAGTTTCATATGAAACTAATATCCCAGCCAAATCACCCTTCGTCAAGGAACGCCTGATGACCCAGAACCCGATGGGCACCGACGGCTTCGAGTTCGTCGAGTACACGGCCCAGGACACCAAGGCCCTCGGCCGGCTGTTCATCTCGATGGGCTTCACCGCGGTCGCCCGCCACCGCTCCAAGGATGTGATGCTCTACCGCCAGGGCGACTGCAACTTCATCGTCAATGCCGAGCCCGACAGCTTCGCGCAGTCCTTCGCGCGCGTGCATGGTCCCTCGGTCTGCGCCATCGCCTTCCGCGTCAAGGACGCGGCCAAGGCCTTCGAGCGGGCGCTGTCGCTCGGCGCCAAGCCGGTCGAGGGCCGGGTCGGGCCGATGGAGCTCAACATCCCGGCGATCCGCGGCATCGGCGGCAGCGTGATCTACCTGGTCGACCGATACGGCGACCATTCGATCTACGACGTCGACTTCAAGCCGATCGCCGGTGCCGATCAAACGGCGAAGGGGGTCGGGCTGAAATACGTCGACCACCTGACGCACAACGTCCATCGCGGCCGCATGGACGAATGGGCGACCTTCTACGAGAAGCTCTTCAATTTCCGCGAGATCCGGTACTTCGACATCGAGGGCAAACTCACCGGCCTCAAGAGCAAGGCGATGACCAGCCCTTGCGGCAAGATCCGCATCCCGATCAACGAATCCTCCGACGACAAGTCGCAAATCGAGGAGTACCTCAACGCCTACAACGGCGAGGGCATCCAGCACATCGCGCTCGCCTGCGAGGACATCTACCAGGCGGTCGAGAGTCTCAAGCAGCGCGGCGTCGAGTTCCTCTCCGATGTTCCCGACACCTATTACGAGATGCTGGCCGAGCGCCTGCCCGGCCATGGCGAGGACATCGAGCGGCTGAAACGCAACAAGATCCTGATCGACGGCGCGCCGACCGAGAATGGCGGAATCCTGCTGCAGATCTTCACCAAGACCGTGATCGGGCCGATCTTCTTCGAGCTGATCCAGAGGAAGGGCGACGAGGGCTTCGGCGAAGGCAATTTCCGCGCCCTCTTCGAGTCCATGGAGCAGGACCAGATCAAGCGGGGAGTGCTGACGGCATGAAGAACTGGATCTCCGTTCCGCGCCGTGAAGGCCTCGCCTCGCGCCAGGCTCATGCCGACCTGCCCGAAGGTACCTTCGAGCGCGAGATCGGCAAGGAGGGCTTCTTCGGCCCCGCGACGCAGATGTATCACCGCCATCCCCCGACCGGCTGGGTCGAGTGGGACGGACCGCTGAAACCACGCGCCTTCGATCTCGCCAAGCTCAACCAGGTCCAGGCCTCGCCCTGGGATGCGATCGACGTGCTGCACAACGCCCATGTCCGCATCCGCCACTGGCGGCTCGCCGGCGCGATGGAGCACCTCGTCCGCAACAGCGACGGAGACGAGCTGATCTTCGTCCATGAAGGCGAAGGCGATCTCTTCTGCGACTACGGGCATATCGCGATCCGAGACGGCGACTACGTCGTCATCCCGCGGGGCACGCAGTGGCGGATCGCGCCGAAGGCGGCCTTAACCGCGCTCCTGATCGAGGCGACCAACGACAGCTATCGCCTCCCCGACCGCGGCCCCCTGGGCCAGCATGCGGTCTTCGATCCTGGCGTGCTCGACGTGCCGGCGATCGACGAGGCGTTCAAGGCGCAGCAGACCGACCAGCCCTGGCGCGTCACGGTCAAGCGCCGTGGCCTCTACTCGACCATCACCTACCCCTACAACCCGCTGGACGCGGTCGGCTGGCAGGGAACCCTGATCCCGGTGCGTCTCAACTGGCGCGACATCAGGCCGGTGATGAGCCACCGCTACCACCTGCCGCCCTCGGCGCACACGACCTTCCTGGCGTCGCGCTTCGTCGTCTGCACCTTCGCGCCAAGGCCCGCGGAGAGCGATCCTGGCGCGCTCAAGCTGCCCTTCTTCCACAACAACGACGATTTCGACGAGATGATCTTCTATCACCGCGGCAAGTTCATGAGCCGGGACAACATCCACCCCGGCATGGTGACGCTGCACCCCTGCGGCTTCCCGCATGGGCCGCACCCGAAAGCCTTCGCCCTTGCGGCGAAATCGGCCGGCGGGCATTTGCTGGACGAGGTCGCGGTGATGGTGGATGCGCGCGACGCGCTCGACATCGGCCAGCTGCCCGAGGGCATCGAGTGGCCCGGCTACGTCGATTCCTGGCGCAAGAAGCCGGAGGCGGCGGAATAGACATGAAGCTCGGATCCCTTAAGGAAGGCGGCCGCGACGGCACGCTCGTCGTCGTCACCGCCGATCTCGCCAAGGCCGTTCGCGTCCCGAAGATCGCGGCGACGCTGCAGCGCGCGATCGAGGACTGGGACCGTGCCGCGCCTGAGCTGCGTTCAATCTATCGCCTGCTCAACGAAGGTAAGGTGCCCGATGCGTTTACGCTGCAGGTTACGGATCTCGCCTCCCCACTTCCGCGCGCCTACCAATGGGCGGACGGCTCGGCGTATCTCAACCATGTCGAGCTGGTGCGGAAGGCGCGCGGCGCCGAGATGCCGCCCTCCTTCCTGCACGACCCGCTGATGTACCAGGGCGGCTCAGACCGTTTTCTTGCACCTGCCGATCCGATACCGGCCGCAAGCGAGGATTGGGGCATCGACTTCGAGGGCGAGGTCGCGGTCGTTGTCGACGACGTACCGATGGGCGTCTCGGCCGAGCGCGCCCGCGCGCACATCAGGCTGGTCATGCTGGTCAACGATGTCAGCCTCAGGAACCTGATCCCGAACGAGCTCGCCAAGGGCTTCGGCTTCTTCCACGGCAAGCCGCCGACGGCCTTCGGGCCTGTCGCCGTCGATCCGGCTGAGCTCGGCGAGGCCTGGGACGGCGGCAAGCTGCATCTGCCTCTGCTCTCGACGCTCAACGGCAAGCTGGTAGGGACCACCGACGCCGGCGCCGATATGCAGTTCGACTTTCCGGCGCTGATCGCGCATGCGGCGAAGACGCGTCCGCTCGCCGCCGGCACCATCATCGGCTCCGGCACCGTGTCGAACCGAGACCGCGCGAAGGGCTGGTCCTGCATCGCCGAGGTGCGGATGATCGAGACCATCGAGGAAGGAACGCCGAAGACGCCCTTCATGCGCTTTGGCGACACCATCCGGCTCGAGATCAAGGACCGCGAGGGCAAGTCGGTGTTCGGCGCCATCGAGCAGAGGGTCGTCCGCGCCGACCCGGCATCGTAGACTGGAATGCGGTAACCCCAGCGACGAAGGACGGTCGGATGAAGCTCCACGGCTATTTTCGCTCCTCGGCCGCCTTCCGCGTCCGCATCGCGCTCAACCTCAAAGGCCTTCCTTACGACAACGCCTTCGTCCACTTGAGGAAGGGCGATCAGCGCAGCGCGACTTTTCTCGGCATCAACCCGCAGGCGCTGGTGCCGGCGCTCGAAGACGGACCGCATGTGCTGACGCAGTCCCTCGCCATCATCGAGTATCTCGACGAGACCCATACGGCGGTGCCGCTGCTGCCGAAGACGCCGCACGAACGCGCGCGCGTGCGGGCGCTGGCGCAGATCGTCGCCTGCGACATCCACCCGATCGACAATCTCCGGGTCCTGCAATACCTAGCGAAGGAGCTGAAGGCCGACGAGGCCGCGGTCGGCCGCTGGTTCAACCACTGGATCGCCACCGGCTTCACCGGGTTCGAAGCGACGCTGGCGCAGGACAAGGCCACGGGCCGCTTCTGTCACGGCGATGCGCCGGGGCTCGCCGATATCTGCCTGGTGCCGCAGGTGTTCAATTCCCAACGCTACAAGCTCGACCTCGGCCCCTATCCGACGATCGAGCGGATCTACGAGGCCTGCATGACGCTGCCCGCTTTCGACGCGGCGCAGCCGGCGAAGCAGCCCGACGCGGAGCCTTGAATTCAGCCGCCCTTTCGGGCGCGGGCGACGATCTGCCTGAAGGTGTCGATGTCGGCAGCACCCGGCACGAATTCCTTGCCGATGATGAAGGCAGGCGTGCCGGTGATCTCGAGCGCGCCGGCGAGATCGCGGTTGCGCTTCAGGGCATCCTCGATCGTCGGAGACTTTATGTCGCGCTTGAGCTGGTCCATGTCGGCGCCCGCCTCCTTGGCGAGCTTCAGGACTGTCTCCTGGTCGAGCGCGCCTTTAGAGGTGATCAGGAGCTTGTGCACCTGCTCGTACTTGCCCTGGATACGGGCCGCGAGCGCGACGCGCGAGGCGAAATGCGATTCCGGCCCGAGGATCGGAAACTCCTTCATCACCCGGCGGATGCGGCCGTCTTCCTTGACCAGTTGATCGACGACGGGATCGGTGCGCTTGCAGTAGGGGCAGCGATAGTCGAAGAACTCGACCACCGTCACGTCGCCAGCCGGATTGCCGAGCACCGGGGAGGTCGGGTCCGAGAGCAGCTCGCCCTTGAGCTTCGCCATCGCCTCGCCGCGGCGCTCGTCGATCGACTGCTGCTCCTTCGCCTGCAGCGCCTCGATCACCTCGCGGATGATCTCCGGGTTCTTCAGGATGTAGGACCGGACGATCTCCTCGATGGTCTTCTTCTGGTCGGCCGAAAAGGGCTGAGCGATCGCAGGCGCATGGAAGGCCAATGCCGCGAGAATGAGGGCGACGGCGACGCGACGCATGAACGTCCTTTCAGATTAGGACCGCAATATGGAGACCGGACACGGTCAAGTCCACGCACGTTCGAGTGACTATTTTTTCTCCTTCTTCCGCTTGGCATCCGCCTGGATCTTGATGTCCTGGGCGCGAAGCCAACCCGGCGAACCCTCAGGCAGCAGACGTTGTGCGCGCACGGCCTGCTGGGTCGCGTCGGGAAGCCGGTTCTCGACCATCGCCTGCTCGGCCAAAGCCAGCGCGGCCTCGCCGACCCGGCCCTCGCGTCCATGGGCGATCGCAAGCAGGCGCCAGGCGAGGCCGTAGTCGCGATCGACATGAACGGCAGCATTGAGGTGCGCGAGTGCGTCGCGGGTAAGCTCTGGCTGGTTGAGCTCGAGCTGCGCCTGGGCATAGCCGACGCGAAGCAGCGGTGCCGTCGGCAACAGCCGGACCGACTCGGCATAGGCCTTGGCGGCATCGGCGACCCGGGCGTTCTCGAACAGCATCTGCCCCTTCATCTCCCAGTAATAGGCGTCGCCGGGAAACTCGGCGATCAGCCCGTCGATCAGCGGCAGCGCCTTGGCCATGTCGGGGATGCGGTAATAGGCGATGGCGCGCGCGTAGCGCGCCGCCTCCGAGCGGTCGGACTCCTTGTAGGTCTGCAGCGTGCGCGCCGGCTGCTCGATGAAAGCAAACAGCTTCGCCCGCATGCGGCTGTGCAAACGGGCGTATTCGGCCGGCAGCTCGGCATTGGCGTATTTCGATGTCTGGAGCGACGCCCGCACCGCGTCGACGCGTTCGCGAGTCATCGGATGCGTGCGCACATAGGCCGATTGCCGCGCCTGGGAGAGCAGTTCCTGCCCCGACAGGATCTCGAGGAACTCCAGCATGCCCTTGGCGCTGTAGCCCGATCGCTCGAGGAAGGTGATGCCGGCCTGGTCGGCGGCCGATTCCTGGGCCCGGCTGAAGCTTAGGACGTTCGACATGGCGACGGCCGTTCCCGTCCCCATGACGGCCATCCCGGCATCGCCCTTGCCGGCGACGGCTGCGGCCGCCCCCAGGACCATCGACAGGATCTGAATCGCGGTCGCCCCCTTGAGCTCGTCCTGGATCCGGGATAGATGACCTCCGGCGATGTGACCGGCTTCATGCGCGATCACCCCGATCAACTGGCTCGGCGTCTCCGCCCTCATGATCAGGCCGGTGTTCAGGAACATGTTCTGGCCGCCGGCGACGAAAGCGTTGAGCTGCGCGTCGCGGACAAGATAGATACGCACGTCGTCGGGCGAGAGACCCGCCGCCTGGAATATTGGCGTCGCGTATTCCCGGATGGTACTTTCCGTCTCGGCGTCACGGATCAACGAGAACCGCTGCGCCGTCGCCGGGAGCGGTAACGCGAGAACCGTGGCCACCAGCAGCGCGAGCCAGGATTTTTTCCGTCTGAGAATGCCCGTCAAAGTCCCTGATCCTCGAAGCACGGCCGATACTTTCCGGCGATCGTGGCGGAAATGCGCCGCGATGTCCCTTGTTCTCTTAGGTGCGGGCTGCTTCGGCGGTGATCAAGCCAACGTGATTCAGCCCGTAGAGGGCTTTTTCGGCGGAATCGCCGCCGAGGAGCCGCGGGCGGCCGTCGCCGGCCGCGAGATCCTGGTCGCGGGCGGCAGTGCCGCCGACGCCGCGGTTGCCGTCGCCTTCACCCTCGCCGTCACGCTCCCCTCCTCGGCCGGCCTCGGTGGCGGCGGAGCCTGCGTCGCCTTCGACGGAGCCAAGGCGACGCCCACCTTGTTCGACTTCCCGGCGAGCGCGCCCGGAGCGGACCGCGTCGCCGTGCCGGCCCTCGCCCGCGGCATGGCGTTGCTCCATGCCCGTCACGGGCGCATGCAGTGGCCCCAGCTCTTCGGACCCGCCGAGACCGCCGCGCGCTTCGGCGTCCCCGTGAGCCGGGCGCTCGCCCGCGACCTCGCCGAGGCGCCGACCGACCTCGTCCGCGATCCGGCGAGCGCCCGCATCTTCGCGCCTGCCGGGCGCCTGATCGCCGAGGGTGAACAGCTGGTTCAGCTCGATCTGGCCGGCGTCCTCAGCCAGATACGCCAGAGGGGTGCCGGGGAGGCCTATGTCGGCCCGCTCGGTCGCGCCATCGCCGATGCATCCCAGGGCGCGCTGCCGCTCGATGCGCTCCGCGGCTATCTGCCGCAGGCAACCGCCCCGGCCATCTATCGCGCCAACCAGCAGCAGCAGTTCGTACTCGTCGGTGAGAGCGCGGCGACGACGGCGATGCTCGGACGCCTGCTGGCGCTCGTGGGCCAGATCAGTCCCGGCAATGCCGACGGACCGCGATTCTGGGCGGAGGGATCGGCCGCGACCGAAGCCCAGCTCGCCGAGGCCCTGCCGCGGGGCGCGACCGCCCTGGTCCCGACCGGAGCCGAACTCCAGGCGCTGGCCGCACGGGTACGCGCCGGCTCGCATGAGCGCCCGGCGAAGAGCCTTGGGCCGATCGGAACGTCGCGCGCCGGCGCGACCGCCTTCGTCGTCGTCGACAAGAACGGACTCGCGGTTGCCTGCGCGCTCGGCATGAACGCGCCGTGGGGTACCGGCCGCGTGCTGGCCGGAACCGGCATCCTCTCGGCCCCGCCGCCATCGCTCGAGAGCCCCCGGGCGGCGGCCACGATCGTCGTAGCGCCGGGCAGCGGCGTTTTCTATCTCGCCGCCTCCGCCTCCGGGCGCGCCGCGCCGGCCGCGCTTGCGCAGGTCGCCTGGCCGGTGATCTCCGACCAGCAGCGCATCGATCTCGCGATCGCCAAGCCTCGGGTCGGCTACGACGGCGTCTCCGATGTCGCTCTCGTCGAGCCGGGCACCCCGCTCGATGCCCTTGGCCGCGGCGGCCTTCGCGCGGCGGAAGCCTCGCCGGTCGGCATCGTCAACGCCTTCTCCTGCCCGAGCGAGCTGAATCGCGGCCGCGGCGGCAACTGCGTGCCGGCGGCCGATCAGCGCGGGGTCGGCTTGGTCTTCGGCGGTACCGGCATCAGCACCGGCGGCAGCAGCTTTAGCGGCACCACTCCGCACAACCGCCCATGACCCGGCGCGTCGCGCGCCGCGCCAGCATTCCACCCTTCATCGTCATGGACGTGCTCCGCGCCGCCAACGAGCGCGCGGCGACGGGAGCGGACGTGCTGCATCTCGAGGTCGGCCAGCCCTCGACCGGCGCGCGCCGCGCTCGGACGCGACGTGCTCGGATATACCGACGCGCTCGGCATCCCGCCGCTGCGCCAGGCGATCTCCCGGCACTATCGCGACCGCTACGGCGTCTCGGTCGATCCGCAGCGCATCGTCGTGACCACCGGCTCTTCCGGCGCCTTCATCCTCTCCTTCCTCGCCGCCTTCGATCAGGGCGCGCGCGTGGCCGTCACGGCGCCGGGCTACCCCGCCTATCGCAACATCCTCTCGGCGCTGGGGATCGAGGTGGTCGAGATCGAGGTCGGCGATGCGACCCGCTACCAACCGACGCCGGCGCTGCTCGACAAGGCAGGCAGACTCGACGGCCTGATCGTGGCGAGCCCCGCGAACCCGACGGGCACGATGCTGACGGCCGATGATCTGAAGACCCTCGCCGATCATTGCGCCAAACGCGACATCCGGCTCGTCTCGGACGAGATCTATCACGGCATCACCTATCTGGAGCCGGCGACGACCGCGCTCGCGCTGACCGACCGCGCGGTGGTCATCAACAGCTTCTCGAAATACTTCTCGATGACCGGCTGGCGGCTGGGCTGGATGGTGCTGCCGGAGGAGCTGGTCCGCCCGGTCGAGTGCCTGGCGCAGAACCTCTTCATCTCGCCGCCCTCGCTCTCGCAGATGGCAGCGGTCGAAGTCTTCGGCTGCCGCGACGAGCTGGAGGCCAATGTCCGGCGCTATGCGGCCAACCGGGCCGTGCTGCTGGACGCGCTGCCGAAGGCTGGGCTCGATCACTTCGCCCCGCCGGACGGTGCTTTCTATCTCTATGTCGATGTCGGCCACGTCACCAACGACAGCGCCGATCTCTGCAAGCGCGTGCTCGCCGAGACTGGTGTCGCGATCACGCCGGGCATCGACTTCGACCCGAGCCGCGGCTCGCGCGCGCTCCGCATCTCCTTCGCCGGATCGACCGAGACGATGGAAGAAGCCGCGCGGCGCCTGGGAGCCTGGCTGAAACGCTAGACGATGCCGTTCTGGGCCAGGATCGGCCGCGTCTCGCTGTCGAATTTCTGCGCCAGCATCATGATCCCGAGCGGGCTCGGCGGCCGCACCTGCTTCCCCTGCCGTTTCTCGGCTTCAACCTCCTCCCGCATGATCGCGTAGGCGAAGGAGGCGAAGTCCTTGTTGCCCTGGGCCTCGCCGAGCAGGAACAGGCGGTGCAGGCGCTCGACCTTGACAGCGCTGCCGAGCACCGGCGAGACCATCGACTGCAGCTGATCGCCATGGCGGGCGCGATCGAGGATGACGTCGTTGAACCGGCGCGCCCTCTCCGCCCGTTCGGCATCGCCGGCGGCGGGCAATCCGGGCTCGACGCGTCCGGTGCCGACGAGCACCACCATGGCCTCGACCCTGCGATCGAACTCGACCGGATCGTTGGACGGCGACATCTCCGCGAGCGTCTTCGGGCCGCTCGCCAGCGCCTCCAGCAGCTCGGCCGCCGGCCCGCTGTCGAGCGGGTAGATGCCTTGCGTATATGATGCGCCCAGCTCGACCTGGTTGCGCGGCCAGACCAGCGCGAAGCGGGTCTTCATCAGAAGCTCGCGCCGCTCGGAGGCGAGCAGGCGCTCGGGCCCGCGCACGAAGATGTCCTTCCGGAACTGCTGGTTCAGCATCAGGTCACGGACGGTCTCGCGGAACGGCGGATCGTCGATGCCGGAAATCTTCGCCAGCTGCTCCGGCGTCAGGCAGAGGCGCTCGACATGATGCTGAAGCTCGGCCGAGGCAGCGAAGGTCAGCTTCGCCTGGTGCATCTGGCGCGCGACATCGAGGTGGTAGAGCGGCGTCCAGATCCGGTTGAAGTACTCGTGCGCGATGTACTGGCGCGACATGCCGCGGATGCTGGCGAGCTGCGCGCGTGCCGATTCATTGGCCTGAAGATATCCCGCGCCGAGGGCGGCAAGCTCGTCCGCCTCGTCGAGGGCCTTCTCGATCCGCTCCTCGGTCGAGCCGGTCGCTCGCTGGGCCATCTCGCTCAGGAGGCGCCGGAGCGGCAGGATCGGCGACCAGCCGGGCAGGCAGTTGTAGCTGAGATAGACGACGCCGCCGAAGGCGAGCTTGTCGCGGATGAAGTCGACGATCGATTTGCGATGCTCCGCCATGACCCAGGAATAGATGCCGTGCAGCACGATCATGTCGAAGGGCGGAAGGTCGAGCGCGGCGAACTCCTCGAACGATGAGTCGAAGACCTTGATGTTGGGAATGCCGGCGGCATCGGCGATGCGCCGCGCGGTGGCGGCGAAGGCCGGGTTGAAGTCGGTCGCCCAGACCTCGGCCTCGGGATGCGTCGCCGCGACGACGTTGCAGGAGAAGCCGTGCCCTGCGCCCAGTTCGCAGTAGCGGAGCTTCCCTGTCAGGTTCGGCGGGCGGATACCGGCCGAGAGCAGCGCGAAGGAGAGGAATGACGGCGACAGCTCGCGGTAGTAGCCCTGGCTGTAGTCGACGTCGGCGATATAGCCTTTGGTCCAGTCTTCCATCGGCGCCTCGTTGCCGGTCCTCGACCAGTCATAGCCCCGCGCGGCGGCGGCGGGTAGACTTCCTTCACCACCCGTGGAGGATCCCATGACTGCCCGCGCCAAACCGATCGTTGCCAAGACCGCCGAAAATGATGATCAGCAGCCCTGGCAATGGCCGGAGGCGAAGTGGCGCGCCGTCTCCAACAAGATCCGTCCGGGCCGCGCGCTCAGGCCCAGGACGTGGAAGGACGGAGCCCGCGTCGCCGTCGGCATCTCCTTCGACTCCGACCACGAATCGGGCGAGCTCCGCGACGGCGGCAAGTCGCTCGGGCGCATGTCGATGGGCCAGTACGGCGCCCGCGCCGGCATTCCACGCATCATGAAGCTGCTGGAGAAGCATTCGGTCCCGGCCTCGTTCTTCACCCCGGCGGTCGTCGCGATGCTCTATCCCGACGAGCAGAAGCGCGCCGTCGATCTCGGCCATGAGGTCGGCATCCATGGCTGGATCCACGAGCTCAACTCGGTCCTTCCCGGCGAGGTCGAGCGCGACCTCCTGTTCCGCTCCTGCGACACGCTGGAGAAGGTCACGGGCGTCCGGCCGGTCGGCATCCGGACGCCGTCCTGGGACTTCAGCCCGAACACGCTCCAGATCATCCGCGAGCTCGGCCTGCTCTACGATTCATCGCTGATGGCCGATGACGACGCCTATGAGCTCAACGAGGACGGCAAGCCGACCGGCGTGGTCGAGCTGCCGCCCGAATGGATCCGCGACGACGCGGTCTATTTCAACATGCACCGCTTCAGCGGCCTCAGGCCCTACACGCCGCCCTCGGCCGTGCTCGAAATCTTCACCAAGGAGTTCGATGTCGCCTACGAGGAGGGCGGCATGTACATCCTGACCATGCACCCGCACATCATCGGCCATCGCTCGCGGCTGACGCTGCTCGACGAGCTGATCCAGCACATGAAGACGAAGAAGGGCGTGTGGTTCGCGACCCACGCGGACATCGCGAGGTTCGCGAAGGAGAACGCGGCCTAAGCGACGACCAGCGGCTCCAGGCTCGCTTTCGACAGGGGCTCGGAGCCGCGTTCGCCGACGAGGCTGGTGCGACCCAGGGTCATGGCGAGGCCGCTCGTCGAATCCATCAGGATCATGTGGATGAAGAAGACCATGCCGGGCTCGGCGATCACCGGATTGCCGGTGTAGAGCATCGGCCAGTCCATCCAGTTCGGCTGGAACAGCGCACCCAGGCTGTAGCCGCAGGCATTGAGGCGATGCTCGCGAAGACCCAGGCGATCGAAGACGCGCGCATGCGCATCGAAGACCTTGCCGATCGGCTCGCCCGGCCTGAGCGCCTCTTCGCAGGTCTGCAGCGCCTCGCGGCAGGCCCCGTGCATCTCGAGCTCGCGCGGCGGCGCCTTGCCGATGCGGACGGTGCGCATCAGGCAGGAATGGTAGAGCCGGTAGGCGCCGGCGAATTCGAGGGTGAGCTGGTCCTGCGGATCGAGCTTTCTGCGCCCTGCGAAGTAACGGCAGAGCAGCGCGCCGGGACCCGAGCCGATGATGAAAGGGTTGCCGGAGTAGTCGCCGCCGCCCTTGAACACCGCACCCTGCATCGCCGCCAGGATGTCGCCCTCGTCGGCACCGGGGCGGATCGCCGCCATGCCGGCATCGAGCGCGTCATCGGCGAGAACAGCGGCCTTGCGTACATAGGCGATCTCGGCCGAGCTCTTCCGGATACGGAGCCGACTCACGAGCTCGGATGCGTCCTCAAGGCGGCCAAATCCGTCGAGCGCATCGGAAAGGCGCCGGCCGTTGCGCGCGGTCAGGCCATAGGCCTCCCATTCGACGCCGAGCTTTTTCCCGCGGCAGCCGAACTCGTCGAGGATGGTCTTCAGCTCGCTCGCCGGCGAGGCGCCGTCGCGGTCGACCCAGATGCGGATGTCCTCGATCACCGAGGTGAGCTGCGCCTGCCTCAGATCGGCCGAGCGCGTCAGCAGCATCAGCCGGCCATCGGCCCCGAGATAGAGGCACTGGAAGAAGACGAAGCCGAAGGTGTCGTAGCCGGTCAGGTAGTACATGCTCTCCTGACGGAACATCAGGAGGCCGTCGAGGCCGGCTCTTTCCATTTCCGCGATCGTGCGAGCCCTTCGGTCGGCCAGCTCCTCGCGCGAGAAATGGAGCGCCATCGGTTCAGCCTTTCAATGCGATCGCGGAGAGCTCACAGCCGAACTTCTTCTCGCCGGCGAGACAGGTGCGCCGGTAGCTGAAGAAGCGGTCGGCCTCGGCACAAGTGTCGCGATCGAGATGCTCGACGGATCTCAAGCCCAGCCGGGTTAGCCGGTGCGCGACATAGCCCGCAAGATCGAACATGTGCCGCTCCTCGCGCATGCCAGGACGGAAGAAGCGCGCGTTGCCCGGATCCTCGGCGAGGAAGGGTCCAGGGAACTCCGGACCGACCTCGTAGCTCGCCTGAGCGATGCAGGGCCCGATCACCGCCTCGATCCGCGAGACCTGGGCGCCGAGCTTCTTCATCGCCGCGACGGTCGCCTCGGCGATACCGAGCTTGGCCCCGCGCCAGCCGGCATGCGCCGCACCGATGATGCCCGCCTGGGCATCGGCGAAGAGCACCGGCGCGCAATCGGCGGTCAGGATGCCGAGCATGATCCCTGGCCGGCGCGTCACCATCCCATCGGCTTTCGGCCGCGCATCGAGCGCCCAGGGCGTGTCGACCTCGACCACATCGGCCGAGTGGGTCTGATAGGTGCTGACCAGGTTGCCCGGGACGATGCCGAGCGCCGCTGCGGCACGGCGGCGATTCTCGTTGATGTCCTCCGGGCGGTCGCCGGTCGTGAGCGCACAGTTGAGAGAGTCAAACGGCCCTTCGCTGACGCCGCCCTGGCGGCCGAAGAAGCCATGCGCGATTTCGGCGTGGCCGAGCGTCGCGGCGACGAGATAAGGCGTGGACATTTCAGCTCTCGAAGCCGGCGGGCGCAGGCAAGTCGGGGTGGGCGATAACGATGACCTGGAACAAAGTGCCCATTTCGTCGAGGTCGATCAAGCGGCCGAGAGCCTCGGCGACACCCGCATCGCGCGCCGAGAGGCGCTCCGCGCGTGGCCGGATACCGAGGCGTTCGAGGAACTCGCCCTGGCCGATCGGACCGTAGGTCGCGGCGCCGGCGAGGCGGGCGGCGCGGACGAGCTCGCCGAAATCGACATGCGAGGTTATGTCGGCGGTGCCGGGCTCGGCGAGCGGCGGCCATTTCTGATGCGATCGGATCGCCTGAAAGGTGCCGCCGGCACGACTCTCAGGCGGCCCGTAATCGATCAGGAGAGCCGCGCCGCCATGAGCGAGAATTCTCCGCGCCAAAAGATCCGCAACCGCGATCCGCGCAGGCGACACCTCGACGGTCGTGCCGGGAAGCGCGCTTTCGAGGATCGGCGGCACCAGCGGCGCCAGCGCCGTCGGCCCGAAGACATAGGCCAGCTCGTCGCCCTGCAGGCCGACCATGAGCTCTTCCCAGCCGCTGCCGGAGCGGACGAGCTGGCGGATCGGCAAGGTATCGAGGAACTCGTTGGCGATGACGATCGCAGGGCCTTCCGGCACGTCGGACAGCTCCGGATGCCAGGTCGGGTTCCACTTTCCGAGCGTGGCGCGCTGGCGCTCCATCAGACGCTCGCCGATCTCCACCAGATGCAGCCGTAGCGCGGGATGGAAGCCCTCGACGCGCGCGGTGGCGCGCAGCGCATCCGCCATCAGCGTGCCGCGGCCGGGGCCGATCTCGACCAGGCGCACGGGATCGGGACGGCCCATCTGCTGCCAGGTGATCGCCGCCCAGGCGCCGATCAGCTCGCCGAACATCTGCGAGACCTCGGGCGCGGTGACGAAATCGCCGGCAGCGCCCAGCGGATCGCGTCGGCGGTAATAGCCCTCCTCCGGATCGGCGAGCGCCGCAGTCATATAATCGGCGAGCGTGATCGGCCCGAAGGCGCGGATGCGACGCTTCAGCCGCTCCTCGAGACTCACGCGCGCTTCGCCCTCAGGACCAGGTAGATGCCGGCGATCACCATCGGCAGCGACAGCCACTGGCCCCAGGTCGTGCCGAAGGGGAGGAAACCGATGAAGGTGTCGGGCTCGCGGAAGATCTCGGAGATGCTGCGTGCGATGCCGTAGCCGACAAGGAAGACGCCGCCGATGAAGCCGTGACGGGCGCGAAGCTCGGGCTTGCGCGCAAGCCAGGCGAGCAGGACGAAGAGCACGATGCCTTCGAGCGCCGCTTCGTAGAGCTGGCTCGGATGGCGCGGCTCGGGGCCGCCGGCCGGGAAGGCCATCGCCCAGGGAACATCGCTGACGCGTCCCCAAAGCTCGCCATTGATGAAATTGGCGATGCGGCCGAAGAAGAGACCGATCGGCGCCGCCGCGGCGATGACGTCGCCGAGCGCGGTCCACGGGACGCCCAGCCGGCGCGCATAGAGATAGATCGCCACCAGCACGCCGATCATGCCGCCGTGATAGGACATGCCGCCCTGCCATACCTCGAAGATCTCGAGCGGGTGGTAGAGGAAGTGATCGGGCCGGTAGAACAGCACATAGCCGAGCCGCCCGCCGATGACGACGGCCAGCGTCGCCCAGGTCAGGAAGTCGTCGAAGCCATCCGGCGACACCGGCCCGCCCCTGGCCGCGAGAGAGCGGCAATAGCGCCAGCCCAGCACCAGCCCGGCGATATAAGCGAGCGCGTACCAGCGGATGGCCAGGGGACCGATGGAGATCGCCACCGGATCGATGATGGGAAAGGCAATGGCGAGCATCAGAGGTAAGGGTCCGGCTTGATCAGATAGTCCTGCACATAGCGCCGAACGCCATCCTCAAGCGACGTGAAGGAACGCGTGTAGCCCGCGCGGCGCAGCTTCTCCGGATTCGAGCGCGTGAAGTACTGGTAGCGGTCGCGCATCGCTTCCGGCATGTCGACATAGGTGATCTTGGGCTCGCGGTTCGAGGCGCGGAACACGGCCTTCGCCAGATCGTCGAAGCTGCGCGCCTCGCCGGTGCCGACATTGAAGAGACCGTCGGCATTGCCGCCGAGCCAAAGCGCCACATCGACGCAGTCGCCGACCCAGACGAAATCGCGGAGCTGGCCGCCATCGGGGTATCTCGGCACGTAGGACTTGAACAGCCGTGCCGGCTCGCCCGATTTGACCCTCTGATGGATCTGCCAGGCGACCGACAGCTGGCCGCCCTTGTGATACTCGTTCGGTCCATAGACGTTGAAGAATTTGAGGCCGGCCCAGCGCGGCGGCTTCGCACCGGAGGCCGCGAGCCGGATGGCACGGCGGTCGAAGAGATGCTTCGACCAGCCATAGGCATTCATCGGCCGCAGCTTCGCCAGCGCCGCCGGCTTCTCGTCGTCGTCGAAGCCTGCGGCGCCATCGCCGTAGGTGGCGGCCGACGAGGCATAGACCAGCGGCACATTGGCCTTGGTGCACCAGTTCCAGAGATCGAGCGATGTGTTGAAGTTCTGCGACAGGACCAGGTCGGCGTCGGTCTCGGTCGTCGTCGAGATCGCGCCCATATGGTAGATGCCGTCCAGCTTGCGCCCGTCCAGCCAGTCCATCAGGCGCTCGGGCGGGATCAGGTCGGCGAGTTCTCGCTTGGCGAGGTTCTGCCATTTGTCGCCACGGCCGAGCCGGTCGCAGACGGCGACCTCGCCGCCGCGCGCTTCCAGCGCCGCGACCAGGTTCGAGCCGATGAAGCCGGCGCCGCCCGTGACCAGGAACATGCGCGGTTTATAGGCGTTGGGCTTGCGACCGGCAACGGAGCGCCGTCATAGTGGGACTTAGGAGAATCGCCATGCAGACCGATAACCGCCTTCTCGACGATCTCGCCAAGCTCGCCACCAACGCCGTCGGCGCCGCCGCGGCCATGCGCCAGGAGGTCGAGGCCCGCTTCAAAGCCCAGCTCGAGCGCCTGCTGCTCGACATGAACCTGGTGGCCCGCGACGAGCACGAAGCGGTCAAGGAGATGGCGGCGAAGGCCCGAACCGAGCAGGAGGCGCTGGCCGAGCGCGTCGCCAAGCTCGAGGCCGAGGTTGCGGCGCTCAAGAGCGGGTCAAAGCCGGCGTAGGTCGCGCGACAGCCACCAGGGCGCGAGCGCGAGCGCGATCGACGCCCAGGACACGGCGAAGTTGCCCTGATAGTTGCCGAAATGGTCGTGGAGCACGCCGCCGATCCACGAGCCGAACGCCGTCCCCGTCCCCATGCCGATCAGGAGGAACCCCAACACGCGGCCGAGCGCCGCGCCGGCATAGAGGCGTTGCGCCAGCGAGGCGATCAGCGGCCCGCGCGAGCCGAGCGAGAGACCGAAGGTCATCACATAGGCCGCCAGCAGCACCGGCGAGGGCCAGACCGCCATCAGCGCCAGCACAGCGAGGCCGATCGCGGTCGAGCTGTAGCTCAAGGTCAGCGCCCAGCGCCGGCCGACGCGATCGGCGATCCAGCCGAACAGCACCATGCCGAGCGAGGCCGAGAGGCCGGCGAAGCCGATCGCCGTCGCCGCGGTCAGCGGCTGGAATCCCACCTCGATCAGATAGGCGGCCATCTGCGGCTGGATCACGCCGATGGCGTTCGAGGTCAGGAAGTAGACCGCGAACATCGCCCAGATCACCGGCTCCTGGGCCGCGCGCATGAAGGTCCAGCTGTGCTCGGCCGCCGGAGGCGCCGCGTGCCGGCCGGCGGCGATACGGCTCCATGGCAAAAGGGTCAGGGGCAGCACGAGAATCGAGGCGACGCCGACGAGCGCCCAGTAGCCGGCGCGGAAGCCATGGCCGTCGATGACGATCTGCACCAGGGGCGCGAAGAGCAGTCCGCCGATGCCGGCGGCCCCGCCGATCACGCCGAAGACGGTGCCGACGCGCCCCTTGAACCAGATTCCGATCAGCGGCGTCTGCGCCAGGTTGTTGAAGGCGGAGGCCGCTCCGACGCAGAAGCCGAGCGTGAGGTAGAGATGCCAGAGTTCGGTCGCATGGACGGCTCCGACATAGGCGACGATGAGCGCGCCGCCGCCGAAGGCATATAGGAGCTGCGGCCCGATGCGATCGGCGTAATGACCGAGGATCGGTGCGACGACGGCGATCGAAAGCGAGGTCATCGCGTAGATGCCGGTGACCTGGGCGCGGTCCCAGCCGAACGCCTCCTGCAGCGGCAGGACGAACAGCGCGAAGGTCTCGGCGGTGCCGCGTCCAATCAGCGCGAAGAGGAAACAGGTTCCGAGAACCGACGTCGCAAGCCGGCGCGACGCCGCGTCGCCACCCTGAGTCACGCGACCTCCGCCCGCCCGTTCGAGAGCACGATCGCATCGCGCTCGATGACTCGAGCGCGGAACGCGGCAGAGCCGCCATCCTCGTGCCAGATCTCGGTGCGGATCGTCTCGCCCGGGAAGACCGGCGCGGTGAAGCGGCAGTCCATCGCTTTCAGACTCTCGGGGCGGTAGCCGCAGAGTGCTTTCAGCAGCGCATGGCCGACGACGCCGTATGTCGCGAGCCCGTGCAGGATCGGGCGGGGGAAGCCGGCTTTGGTCGCGACTCCGGGATCAGCATGGAGCGGGTTGTAATCGCCGTTCAGGCGATAGATCAGAGCCTGCGACGGCGAGGTTTCAAGGTCGAGGATGAGATCCGGCGCGCGCTCGGGCGTCGGATGCGGGACCTTGGCCGGGCCGGTGGTACCGCCGCAGCCGCCATCGCCGCGAAGGAAGGTCGTCTGGTCGAGGGTAGCCACCAGGTTGCCGGCCACGTCCGTCACCCGACGCTCCGAGTAGAGAAGCGCGCCCTTGCCCGCGCCCTTGTCGACGAGGCCGGTGACGCGCGTGCGGCCGACCAGCCGGCCCTCGACCGGCAGCGGCTGATGGATGCGAATGCCCTGCTCGGCATGCACGACCTTGACCCAGTCGACGCCGGCATCCGGATGCTTGAGCCAAAAGCCGGCATAGCCCAGCACGGTCGCCATGGTCGGCAACGCCAGTAGCGCGTCCTCGTAGACAAAGCGGAGCTGATCCTTGTCCAGCGGATCGGCGCCGAGGCCGACCGAGAGCGCGTAGAGGATCGTGTCGCGGGTCGTCAGATCCTGGACGATCTCCGGAATCTCGTAGGAGAGGAGACGAGCCGGATCGACCGCCATCACACCGGGGCCCAGGAGAACACGTCGGCGGAGACGTCGAGGTCGTAGAACGAGGCCTTGAGCGCCGGCATCGCATGCTCGGCGATCGCTTCCGGCGTCCATCCGGAACTGGCCTGAACCGAGCGGATCGGCCTCGGCTGGCTCATCAGGAAAATCTCGTTGTTGCGGACCGAGAAGATCTGGCCGGTGACCTCCTTCGCCGCATCCGAGCACAGATAGACGACCAGCGGCGCGATCTTGTCCGGTGTCATCTGCTGCAGTTTGGCGACGCGCGCCTTCTGCTCTTCGGACTCGACCGGGATCGAGCCGATCATGCGCGACCAGGCGAAGGGCGCGATCGCGTTCGAGCGCACGCCGAAGCGCGCCATGTCGAGCGCGATCGACTTCGAAAGGCCGACGATCCCCATCTTCGCCGCCGAGTAGTTCGCCTGGCCGAGATTGCCGACCAGGCCCGAGGTCGAGGTGAAATGCACGAAAGCCCCCGAGCCCTGCTCCCTGAAGTGGTTGGCCACCGCCTTGGAGACATGGAAGGAGCCATGCAGATGAACGTCGATGACCGCGCGCCATTCGTCCAGGCTCATGCGGTGGAAGATCCGGTCGCGCAGGATGCCGGCATTGTTGACCACCGCGTCGACGCGACCGAAGGCGTCGAGCGCGGTCTGGATCAGGCGCTCGGCGCCCTTGGGATCGGCGACGGAATCGGTGTTGGCGACGGCTTCGCCGCCCCTCCCCTTGATCTCGCACACCGTCGCCGCCGCCGGGCCTTCGTCGTGGCCGGAGCCGTCAAGCGCGGCGCCGATGTCGTTGACCACGACCTTGGCGCCATGCTCCGCCATCAGCAGCGCCATCGCCTTGCCGATGCCGCCACCGGAGCCGGTGACCACGACGACCTTGCCGTCGACCATCTTCGCCATGCCCAGTCTCCTAGAGTGTCGCCGCGGTTCCAAGGATCGCAGTCACCTGTGATGAGAGCTGCCCGCCATTGCCGTGAACGAGCGCGAGCTCGGTCTCGACGACCTGCCGTTCTCCTGCCTCGCCGCGAAGCTGACGCACCGACTCGATCAGCGGGAAGAGCCCGTACATGCCGGGATGGCAGCAGGAGAGCCCGCCGCCATTGGTGTTCACCGCCAGCCTGCCGCCCGGCGCGATGGTGCCGCCTTCGACGAAGCGCCCGCCTTCGCCCTTGGGGCAGAAGCCGAGGTCTTCCAGGAACAGGATCGTGTTGATGGTAAAGGCATCGTAGAGCTGGAGCACATCTATGTCCGATGGCACCACCTCCGCCATGGCGAAGGCGCGCGGGCCGGATTCGGACGCGGCGGTCACGGTGAGATCGGGCATCGCCGAAATCTGCCGATGCCAGGTCGCCGCGGCGGCGCCGAGAAGATAGGCGGGCGGCTTCGGAAAGTCGGTGGCTCGATCGGATCGGACCATCACCACCGCACCGGCGCCGTCGGTCACCAGGCAGCAATCGCGGACGCTGAGCGGATCGTTGACCATGCGTGCGGCCAGGATCTCCTCGATCGTGGTCGGCTCGCGTGCGAAGGCCTCCGGGTTGAGCCGCGCCCAGCTACGGGCCGCGAGCGCGACTTCCGCCAGGTGCCGGCGCATCGTGCCGTACTGGTGCATGTGGCGCGCGGCGGCAAGCGCATACCCGGTGATCGGGTTACGCGGCCCGTAGGGCGCCTCGTAGGGCTGCGGCTCCGAGCCCGAGACCAGCCTGCCGCTCGCCGTCCGCTGGTTCGAGCCGTAGCAGATGAGCGCCACGTCGCAGAGACCGGCATTCAGAGCGAGAGAGGCCGGGATCAGATGCTCGACGAAGGAGGAGCCGCCGATCATCGTGCCGTCAAGGAAGCGCGGGCGGATGCCGAGATACTCGGCGACGCTCAGGGTCGGCATGAAATGAACGGCGGTGCCGGTCAGCAGCCCGTCGACCTGATCGAGGCGCAGCCCGGCATCGGCGAGCGCCGCATGCACTGCCTCGGCGAGCAGCTCCAGCGCCGTGCGGCCGGGCGCCTCCCAGCGGGTCGAGAGGCCGACGCCGACGACGGCCGAGGTGCCGCGGATGCCACTCATGCGCTCTCCGCCGGATCGAAGACGACGATCGGCGCGTCGTCCTTGTCGCGCGCGATCCGCGCCTTGACCTTGAGCCCGATACGGACCTCGCTCGGCTGAAGCTTTTCCACCCGGCTCATGAGACGACAGCCTTCATCGAGATCGACCAGCACCAGATTGTAGTCGCTGCCCTGCTCGGGCCGCCTGCGGATCACCGTGGTCGAATAGACCGTGCCCCGGCCGGAGACCTCGACCCAGTCGAGGGTCGGCTCGCCGGTGAAGGGCGACAGCACGCGCGGCTGGAAGACATAGCGCCCGCTCTCGCGGCAGCGCTGGATGCAGAAGCGCCCTTCGGCGAGTAAACGTCGGTACTCGGCGTCCGGTCCCGGCCCGGCGAAAGGCGAAGGCTCGCTCATCGGTTCTTCACATAGCAGGCATGGCTAGCGAGGGGCCAGGAGTGTCGCCCGATGGCGGGCGAGGAAGCTTGCCGAGATCGGGCCGGGGTAGAGCGTCCCTGTCCTGCGATAGATCTCCTCGACCGCCGGATCGGCGACAAGCGCGCGGCCGTCGAGGCGATCCAGCATCTCGTCCGTGGCTGCGGCGATGTCTTCTGCGGAATTGTCGACCAGCTCGATGCCGTGATCGGCGAAGCCGCTGCCGCGCATCTCGCCGCGGAAGGGCGGGCTGATCGACTCCTCCAGCGTCAGGATGCGTCCGCTCGCCTGCTCGCGGTAGAGCTTGGGCAGCCAGATATCGGCAGCCATCCCATGGAGGGTGCCGGCGAAGGCATTGGCGTGCACGGTCGGCGTGCCGAGGCAGGAGGCGACATGCGCTGGCCCCGACATGGTGCCGATCATCATCCGCGCCGAGGCGATGAGGACGAGATCGAGCTCGGCCGAGCGCACCGAAGAATGCGCGTAGTCGATGACGCCCGGCATAGCCGGCAGCGGCACGGCCGCAGGCGCACCGAGACGAACGACCTTCCCGCCCCGCGATACCACGCGCTCAAGCGCCGGCAGATAGGTGAGGAGATCGGAATCGCGCATCGCCATATCCTGACGGCGGCGACCATCGGCGGCGCCGTGGAAGCCGGGATCGCGGACATGGAGGGCAACGAACCAGTCGTCCTCGGCAAGACCGATCGCTGTGAGCAGGGCGCGCCCCGCGGCGATGCGGTCGGCGGACAGGCTCAGCAGCGGGCTACGGCCGGCGGCAGACCAGTGGATCTCCGCCTCGCGCCACGCCTCCTGCAAATAGAGGAAGCGGCCGTCGCGCAGGGGGATCGTCGTGGTGTCGAGGGCGAGGTCCGGCGCGAGCGCCTGGAACTTCGCCAGCATGTCGCCGTCCTTCACGATCGTGACGTAGGGCGCGAAGAGATCCAGGAAGGGCTCGTTGACGATCTTGTCTTGCGGCGCCGGCAGCACGACCTGCCAGGGCGGCGTAAGGCCGAGCGCCTTGAGCTTGGCGAGCGCACCGAGCCGTATCGCCAGCTCACCGAGCGAACCGATGAGCCAGTTCGGATGGATGATGCGAAGCCCGCTTGCCGCCAAGGGGTGGGTTGCGACGCGTGCCTCCAGCGCGCGCGCGGCGGTGGCGAAGGCGCGGCTGGTGCCGTCGCGATCGCCGGCGGTGTTGAGGAGGAAGCCGAGGTCGTTCTGCACGGCCTCGGTCTGCGGTGTCAGCGGCGCCAGACGGCGGACCGCCTCCAGCGCCACGGGCACCGGGAAAACCTGATGAAGCAGGTAGAGCGCCTCGCGGACCACCGGTCCCAGATCGCCGAGGCCCGAGGCTGCCTCTACGACCGTTGCGAGCGCGCCGGCATTGCCCTTGATCGCGCATTCCTGGAGCAGCGGGATCGCCGCAGCGATCCCGCCAGCTTCGATCATGGCCTCGCGGACGGCGGCGACTCGAGCGGGATCGGAAGCCTCGATCATCGCGCCGGAGTATAGACCGGCTAGACCGTATCCAGGGTCCGCGTCAGATCCTCGATCAGGTCGTCGGTATCCTCGAGCCCGACCGAAAGCCGGACGACGCCCGGCTCGATACCGGCAAGCTTCTTCTCCTCGGGCGAAAGCCGCTGATGCGTGGTCGTCGCCGGATGGCAGATCAGGCTCTTGGAGTCGCCGAGATTGTTCGAGATGTCGATGATCCGAAGCCCGTTCAACGCCTTGAACGCGCCTTCCTTGCCGCCGCGGATGGTGAAGGTGACGACCGAGCCGAAATCCTTCATCTGGCTCGCCGCCAGCTTGTGCTGCGGATGGGTCAGGAGGCCCGGATAGAGCACGCGCTCGACGGCAGGATGCCGCGACAGTGCCTTGGCGACGTTGCGCGCGCTGGCGCAATGGGCCTGCAGGCGGAGATCGAGCGTCTCCAGTCCCTTCAACATCAGCCACGCATTGAACGGGCTCATCGTCGGGCCGGTGTGGCGGAGATAAGGTCCCAGCGTGTCAGCGAGGAACTTCTCGGTGCAGAGGATGGCACCGCCGAGCGCGCGGCCCTGGCCGTCGATATGCTTGGTCGTCGAGTAGACGATGATGTCGGCGCCCATATCGAGCGGGCGCTGCAGGAGGCCGGTGGCGAAGACGTTGTCGACGATGACGCAGGCGCCCGCATCATGGGCAAGCGCGGCGACGGCGCGGAGGTTGACGATCTCCAGCATCGGATTGGAGGGCGATTCCAGCAGCACGGCCTTGGTCGGCTTGGACAGTGCGCGGCGCCACTGCGAAAGCTCGGTGCCGTCGACGATTTCGACCTCGACACCCATCTTCGGCAGGTAGTCGGTACATATCCACAGACACGAGCCGAACAGCGCGCGCGCCGCGACGACGCGGTCGCCGCTCTTCACCTGGCACATCAGCGAGGCGAAGACCGCCGACATGCCGGTGGCGGTACCGCGGCAGGCCTCGGCGCCCTCGATCAGGCGAAGGCGCTCCTCGAAGCTGGCGACGGTCGGGTTGCGGAAGCGCGAATAGACGTAGCGGTCGTTGCGCGGTTGCGCGAAGGCGGCCTCCGCCTCCTCGGCCGAGCGATAGACATAGCCGGAGGTCATGTACATGGCCTCGGCCGTCTCCATGTGCTGCGAGCGGTTGAGGCCGCCGCGGACGAGACGGGTACGAGGACGCCAGGCGTCCAGAGCGGGGTTGGCGGTGTCGACCATGTACTGTTTCCTCCGAGCAACAAAAAAGCCCCGGCCGGGCTTCGGTCGGGGCGTACTCGGACCCGACCTTTTAGCGGTTTTCTTTAACGTGGGCCGCAAGCCGGTCGGCTCAAATCCCCACGGAATGCGCCGTTTGTACGCGACGCGATTCGCGCTGTCAACGGATAGAGCAGCTGACTAGGATTTCGTGCTTCAGGATCATGATCCCGCAGGTCGAGGAGGACGGCATCGCTGAGCCGGAGACAGACGCCCGTGCCTATGCGCGCGTCACCGATCACTTGGCTCGCGCCGTTGAAGCGAACGACCTGGGCGAGGCTCTCCGTTTCGCCTGCGGCGCGCACCTCCTCGCGCCGACATCCGGGCAGGACATCCAAAACCTCGCACAAGTCCATCTGTATCGCCGCGAGTATGCCGCCGCCGCCGCGTGGTTCGAACGCGCGGCGGCGGCTAGCTTAATCAACGCCGCCGCGATCCGCCTCCTGATCTTCGCGGCGGCGCAGGCCGGCAATCAGCGGACGGTCGCACGCTGGACATCTCGCCTGCCGGCGCTGGCTGCAGCTTTTCCTCCCGGCCCCGATGCCGTTCTCTTGCGTGTCCTCGCCGACGTGATCCCGGGCTACGCCGACTGGAGTCGCACCTTGTCGGCTCCGCCCACGCTGCGCTTCTTCGACGAGAACGACGAAAGCGAGGATTCCCGTCTCCTCCGCAAGGCGTTGCTGGCCGCGGCGGAAGGCCTGTTCCAACGCGCGTTGCAGCTTCTCTCGACGCTTCTGCTCAAGGACGACATCAAGGTCGCGCGAAGCGACGTCGAGGCACTCCAGGCAAGGCTCTGTGCGACGCTTGGCATCGATCGCGAGAGGCTCGGCACTGGTCCTGAACGAGGCGTTCTACTGATCCGCTCGCATTCGTCCGGCTTCACCGCCGATCTTTTTCACGTCGCTACCCAGCTCGTCGTCGCCGCGCTGGCACGGCGATCACCGATCGTGCATTGGGGAAGGGAGTCAGCCTACTGGCGGCTAGGGTCGGAGAATCTGTGGTGCGACTTCTTCGAGCCGATCGGCAGCCAGACGATCGCCGATCTCGCGCGAGAGGCGCGCACGTTCCATCCGCCATTCTTCAATCCCACGAACCTCGCCGACTCGCAGAACCGTCCGTGGTTTCACAATCAGCAAGGCGCCTCACACGAGACGCTGCTCGGCCGTAGCGAGGATGTCGTCGTCGCGGAACGCTTCAGCTCGCTTCCCGAGGTACTGTCGCTGCTTCCGGTGAGCCATCCCTGGCGCCAAGAGCAGCCTCTCATACTCCTCAGATCCCTCTTCGGCCGCTTCATCAAGATCAGGGCCGACCTCGCCGGGCGATATGCCGACTGGCTCAGCGAGCACGCGAACGGCCTCCCCGTCGTCGCCGTGCACTATCGCCTGCAATCGAGCCACAAGATCGCGGAGTCCGCCGAGCGGCAACACATCGCGATCGAACATTATTTCGACGCCATCGATGCGAGCCTCGCACGCGAACCGGACGCACGGATCTTTCTGCTGACCGACTATGAGCCGGCCGTCGACGCTTTCCGCCGACGTTACGCCGACCGCATCTTCTGCCATGCCGCCAATCGGCTGACATCGAGTTCCGTCGCCAACATCCAGCTCGGCCTCTCCAGCCCCACCGGAAACCACCATCTCGCGCATGAGGTCATGCGCGACATCGGTGCGGCGGCATTATGCAGGTATTTCATTCTCGACGGTTCCTCCAACGTCTCGGTCGCGATCTATTGCCTCGCCCCATCGCCCGAGCGGCACACCACCTGGCTTCGCGTACCCAATATGGGCAATACCTGGAAAGGCGAGCGGATCCTGCCGCGTCTTGCGACAACGGGACCCGAATCCGTGGACATAGTCTCGAAACTCTAGATGTCCGAGAGTCTCTCATCACTGTTAGTCGATGCCATCACCCGCGCCGGCGACCGGGCAGCCTTCTATGCCGGCGACGAGCCCTATGGCTATGCATGGCTCGACGACAAGAGCCGGCGCGCGGCGCTCGGCTTCTCGACCATGGGCATCCGCCCGGGCGATCGCGTCGCGATCTGGCTGCCCAATCTGCCGGAATGGCCCGCACTCTATTTCGGACTGGCGCGGCTCGGTGCGATCGCAGTCCTCGTCAACACGCGCTTTCGCTCGTCGGAGGTCCAGGACATCGTCGGCCGTACGCGCGCGAAGGCATTGATCCTCGCGCCCCGCTTTCGCGCGATCGATTTCGCAGGGATCCTCTCGGCGGTCGATCCGTCGGCGCTCGGCCATCTCCGCTGGGTCGTGACGGTCGGAAGCGATGACCGTGTTCTGCCCGGCCGCGACCACTTCACCGGCGACGAGGTGATGGCCGCACCACCCGCGACCTTCGACCAGGCGACGCCCGAGACACCGGTCGCGATCTTCACCACCTCGGGCACGACCAAGGCGCCGAAATTCGTCCTGCACTCCCATGGCTCCCTGACGAACCATGCCCGCGCCGTCGCCCGCGTCTTCGGTTATGACCGCGATGATGCCGTGCTGCTGCAGGCCCTTCCCTATTGCGGCACCTTCGGCCTGGCGCAGGCGCTCGCCGGCATCGCCGGCGCTCAGCCATCGGTGCTGCTGCCAACCTTCGACGCCCCGGTCGCGGCGACCGCCGTGAACCACCATAGGGTGACGGATTTCAACGCCACCGACGACATGGCCGCGCGACTGCTGGACGCGGCACCGCCAGGACAACGGCCGTTCCCGTCGCTCCGCACGGTGGGCTATGCCCGCTTCAACCCCGCGCTCGCCGATCTCGCCCGCCGGGGCGACCGGCTCGGCATCCGCTTCCGCGGCCTCTACGGCATGAGCGAGGTCCAGGCGCTCTTCGCCTATCAACCCGCCGATGCACCGACAAAAAGGCGCGAGACCGCCGGCGGGATCGCGACATCGCCAGATGCCGCGATCCGCATCCGCGACCCGGAAACCGGGCGCGTGCTTCCGCCGGGCCAGTCCGGCGAGATCGAGCTGCGCGGGCCAAGCCTCATGCTGCGTTACGACGGCGATGAGAGATCGACGAGACACGCCTTCACCGAGGATGGCTGGTTCCGCACTGGCGATCTCGGGCAGTTGGATGCCTGGGGTGGCTTCACCTTCGAGACGCGTATGGGCGACGTGCTCCGCCTCGGCGGCTTCCTGGTTAATCCGCAGGAGATAGAGGCCGAGCTTCAGCGCTATCCGGGCGTCGACGGCGCACAGATCGTCTCGATCGCCGATGCCGGCGGCTCCAAGGCCATCGGCTTCGTCACGCTGCGATCCGGCGGAACCTTCGACGAAGCCGCCCTGATCGCCCGCTGCAAGGCCTCGCTCGCCGGCTTCAAGGTGCCGGTCCGGATCTTCCTTCTCGACGCCTTCCCGACCACGACCGGTCCGAACGGCACCAAGGTCCAGCGCAATCGGCTGCGCGAGATGGCGGAGGCGTGGACCGGCCCGACGGCCGCGCGATAAGCTCGGCCAATGACCGATCCAGTCCTGCTCTCCCGCGAGGGAGAGATCGCCATCGTCACCCTCAACGAGCCTGAGCGGCGGAACGCGCTGTCGATCCCGCTCCGCGAGAAGCTGGCCGACGTTCTGGACGAGGCTTTCGCCAGCGATGCCCGCGCCATCGTGCTCACCGGGGCCGGCGGCAATTTCTGCTCCGGGGGAGATATCCGATCTTTCGACCCGAACGCGCCGCTGGTCGATGTGCGCGACCGCATCGGCCGGCTGCACCGCGTCGCACGATTGCTGCTCACGGGACGGAAGCCGGTGGTCGCCGCTGTCGACGGCTATGCCTTCGGCGCCGGCGTCTCGATCGCGCTCGCCTGCGACCACGTCATCGCCGCCCACGACGCCCGCTTCTGCGCCAGCTTCAACCGGGTGGCGCTCATGGCCGATCTCGGCCTGCTCTACACGCTGCCGCTCCGCGTCGGCATGGGGAAGGCGCGAGAGCTCCTGATGCTGGGCGAGATCGTCGAGGCCGGGGAGGCCCTTGCGATCCACCTCGTTGACCGCCTGGCTGAGCCGGGCAAGGTGCTCGCCGCCGCCATCGAACGCGCACGCCTGTTCGCGGCCGCGCCGCCCGTGGCGCTAGCCATGACCAAGGCAGCGCTTGCGCGCATGCCGGCGACGTTGGAGACGGTGCTACAGATGGAAGTCGACGGCCAGAGCGCGCTTTTCCGCACCGAGGACCATGCCGAGGGTCGCGCCGCCTTCCTGGAGAAGCGCCCGCCGAGCTTCAAGGGCCGATAGACAAGGCGCTAGCAATCCCCGCGCTCCGGCTGTAGAAGGCGCGCCCATGACACAAACCTTCGTGGTCGATGTCCCCGGCGCGCGCCTGGCCGGGGAGGTCTCAGGCAATGGTCCGGTCGTCGTCTTCCTCCATGCCGGCATCGCCGACCGACGCATGTGGCGGACCGAGATGGATCGTCTGTCGATCGATCATCGCGTGATCGCCTATGGCCGTCGTGGCTTCGGGAAATCCGAGGCGAGGGAACGGTCCTTCTCGCATGTCGACGATCTCATCGCGGTTCTCGATCACAATCGCGCCGAGAGGGCCGTGCTGGTCGGCTGCTCACAAGGCGGCCGCATCGCGATCGATCTTGCGCTGATGCATCCCGAGCGGGTCTCGGCGCTCGTGCTGGTCGCTCCCGCTGTCACCGGGGCACCGAGTCCCGCCACCTACCCTCCTTCGATCGCCGCACATATCGAAGAGCTGGAGAGTGCCGAGGAGGATCAGGACCTCGATCGCGTGAACGAGCTCGAGGCTTGGTTCTGGCTCGACGGTCCGTCGAGCCAGGAAGGGCGCGTTCAGGGTCCGCTCCGCGATCTCTTCCTCGACATGAACAGCATCGCCCTCCATCACCCGGAGATCGGTGAGGAGCGTTCGCGACCGGCGGCACTGCCGCGCATCGGTCAGCTCGGAATGCCGGTGCTGACGATCTGGGGTGACCTCGACTTCGAGCACATCCAGCGCCGCTCGGCGGAGATCGCCGCGACCGCGCCGAAGGGCGAGGCGTTTCTCATCGCGGGCACGGCGCACCTGCCCAACCTCGAACAGCCCGATCTCTTCAACGACCGGCTGCGCGCCTTCCTCGATAAGGCCGGCTTCTAGGCGCGGCGATAGCGCCAGGCGCCGTCGTCACCGCGCTCGCGTACCGCGCTGCCGCGCGAGCGCAGCAGACCGATATGCGAGAGGGTTTCGCCGATGGCGAAGCCAGTCTGGTGCTGGTCGAGCGGGCGCGTGAAGAGGCCGCGGGCGATCTCCATCGCCGTCTTCGGCGCGGGCATCAGCGACACCAGCTTCTCCAGCCGCTCCTCGTGATGATGGCCGAGCTCGTCGATACGCTCGCGCAGGCCGCGGAACGGCTCGTTATGCGACGGGAGCACAAGCGTCTCGCCGGGGAGCGCGCGGATCGGACCGAGCGAGCTCAGGAACTCGGCGAGCGGATTGGCGTCCGGCTCGTTCGGCCAGACGCTGACGTTGGGCGAGATGCGCGGCAGCACCATGTCACCAGCGATCAGCAGCTTCTCCTCCTCGCAGAAGAGGCAGGCATGCTCCGGGGCATGGCCGAGGCCGATCACCACGCGCCATCTGCGGCCGCCGATCGCGATCTCCTCGCCGCCGTGGATCCGGCGATAGGCGCGCGGTACCGGCCCGACCCGCTTGGCGTAGCTGGGGCCGGCCTTACGCACGCCTTCCAGGTACTCGGCGGGCGCGCCAGCCTGCTCGTAGAAGGCGACCTGCTGCGCCATCATCTCGGGGCCGGTGTCCTGTTGCAGCATACGGGCATGCAGCCACTCGGCGCGGGTCATCCACAGCTCGACGCCGAAGCGCTCGGTCAGCCAGCCGGCAAGCCCGGCATGGTCGGGATGGAAATGCGTGACGATCAGACGGACGACCTTGCGGCCGGCGAGCGGACCCGCGAAGAGCTGGTCCCAGAGGCCGCGCGTGGTGTCGTCGAAGATGCCGGTATCGACCAGCGTCCAGCCGCCCTCGTCCTCGAGCGCCCAGAGATTGATGTGATTGAGCGCGAAGGGCAGCGGCATGCGGATCCAGAGGACACCGGGCGCGACTTCGATGGTCTCGCCCGCAGCCGGTCGACCGGCGAATGGGTAGCTCAGGTTGACCAAGATCGTCCTCGACACTTCGAGAGGGGTCGCGTTATAGCATGGCCTTCTCTCGCTTGAAGGCCCGGCGTGCAAATGGTCTCGACGGCCGACGAACTCAATCGCCTTGCCGTGCAAGCGATGAATAGCGGCCGGTACGAGGCAGCGGCCGTGCTGCTGCGGCAAGCGCTCGCGCTGACTCCGAGCGCTCTCAATCCTCACGGCAATCTTGGCAATGTCGCGTCGTGGCGACGGGACTGGGCGAATGCGCTGGCTCACTACCGCCGCGGCCTTGTCCTCGACGCGACGAGTCCCGTCCTGCACCTCATGCTCGGAACCGCGCAGTTGCGGAGCGGGGATCTATCGAGCGGCATACGGACGTTGCAGAAGGCGCTCGACCTGAGGCCGGGCTACGCCGCTTCCCACGCAAATCTCGGCAACGCCTATGCCGCACTGCTCGATCCGGTCGTAGCGGAAAGGCACTTTCGTCTCGCTATATCCTCCGATCCTTCCTTGTCTGTGGCACGAGTCGGTCTTCTTGGCGTGCTGCGCGATCAGTGGCGCCTGGACGACGCGGCGCAGCAGGCTCGGCTCGCGCTGGTGCTCGATCCGGGCATGTCGGCGGGACACAGCGGCTGGGGCAGTGTCGCAGCGCAAGGTGGAAACCTCGAGACTGCGATCGTCGCGGCCAGACGCGCCATCGCTTGCACGCCAGACGATTCCGTCGTGATCAGCGCTTATCTTTTCGTGATGAGGCTTGATCCGAAGGCTAATGTCGCAGACATAGCCACCGCTCACCGAACGCTCGGACCTCGGATCAAGGCGTCCTTCCAACCTCGTTCGAGACGACCGACCGTCACGAGCGCGCCGCTGAGAGTCGGCTTCGTCTCCCCTGATTTCAGGGCGACGCCCGCCGCGTGGTTCATTCTGCCGACCCTCATCGGCCGCGTTCGCTCGGCCTGGCACGCGGTTTGTTACAGCGACGTCGCCCGCCCCGACGCGATGACGGCACGCATGCAAGCAAATGCGGATGGCTGGCGCTCCATATCGGGTTGGAGCGACGACCGGCTGGCCGCAGCCGTCGCCGAGGACCGGATCGACATTCTCTTCGATCTTGCCGGCCACGCCGCCGCATCACGGCTATCGCTCTTCGCGGGACGGGTAGCGCCGATTCAGGTCACTTGGCTGAACTACAACGACACGACCGGCGTGCCGGAGATGGATTTCATCCTGACGGACCGGATCATCGCTCCCGAGCAGGACGATCCGCTCTACACCGAGCGCGTGATCCGACTGCGTGACAGCTTCAAATGCTACTCGCCTCCCGACTACGCGCCGCCCGTCGGCCTGCCGCCCGCGGCAACGCATGGCTTTCCTACCTTCGGCTGCTTCGGCCAGCTGCTCAAGATCACGGACGAGGTGCTGCTCCGCTGGGCCGAGCTGATGAGGCGGGCGAGCGACGCAAGGCTGATCATTGCCGCTCCCGGGCTCGAGCGCTCGACTGTTCGAGCCGGCCTCGCCGCTCGCTTCGCCCAGCATGGCCTGCCGGCAGAGCGCATCGAGCTTCGGCCACAAAGCAACCATCTGCAGTGGCTCGCCAACTACTCCGACGTCGACCTCATCCTTGATACCTCGCCTTGCGGCGTCGGCACGACAGGCTGCGAGGCGCTGTGGATGGGCGTTCCGGTTGTGACGTTGCCCAGCGACCGTCCGGTCGGCCGCCATGCAGCCAGCCATTTGCACAATGTGGGACTACCCGATTTCATTACCGCCAGCTCCGAGGCGTATGTCGAGACGGCGCTGACATGGGCGCAGCGCACCGACCAACTGAGCGAGGTGCGCGCCGGACTCAGGGAGCGGATGCGGGCTTCGCCGCTTTTCGACCAGGCCCGCTTCGCTGCCGCCTTCGTCGAAGCGTTGGATCAGATGCGGCGGCTCACGCCGTGATCTCGTCCTTCGTCGGCCGGAACGATGGTGCGTGCGGCCTCCGCTTCTGTGTCATGCGCCCTCGTGCGAGAAGGAATCAGGCATGGACACGCTAGGCCTCGCCATCGGCGACGATTACCCGGAGATCCGGGTCGAAGTCGCCAAGATCAGCGCCGGCTTTCCCGGTGCCTATTGGCGTGAACTCGAGGAGGCGCAGGCCTATCCGGAGGCCTTCGTCCGCGCGCTCACCGAGTCCGGGTATCTGGGTGCCCTGATCCCGGAGGAGTTCGGCGGTGCCGGCCTGCCGCTCCGCGCCGGCGTGGTGATCCTGGAGACGATCCATCGCGAGGGATGCAACGCCGGCGCCTGCCATGCGCAGATGTACATCATGGGGACGCTGCTGCGGCACGGCAGCGCCGAGCAGAAGCAGCGCTATTTGCCCGAGATCGCCGCCGGCCGGCTCCGCCTGCAGGCCTTCGGCGTGACCGAACCGACATCCGGTTCCGATACCCCGGCGCTCAAGACCCGCGCGATTCGCCAGGGCGACCGCTATATCGTGCACGGCCAGAAGGTCTGGACCAGCCGCGCGCTCGCCTCGGACATGATGCTGCTGATCGCGCGCACCACGCCGCTCGACCAGGTCAAGCGCCGGAGCGACGGGCTCTCGGTCTTCCTCGTCGATCTCCGCGAAAGCCAGGGCAAGGGCGTCGACATCCGCCCGCTCAAGGCGATGATCAACCACAACACGACCGAGGTGTTCTTCGACGGGCTCGAGGTGCCGGTCGCGAACCTGATCGGCGAGGAAGGCAAGGGTTTCCGCTATATCCTCGACGGCATGAATGCCGAGCGCATCCTGCTCTCGGGCGAGGCAATCGGCGATGCGCGCTGGTTCATCAAGACCGCCAGCGCCTATGCGCGCGAACGGCACGTTTTCGGCCGCCCGATCGGCCAGAACCAGGGTATCCAGTTCCCGCTCGCCCGCGCCCATGCCGAGACGGAGGCGGCCGATCTGGTCAATCGCCGCGCCGCCGCCCTCTTCGATGCGGGCCAGGATTGCGGCGCCGATGCCAATATGGCGAAGCTGCTGGCTTCGGAGGCCTCGTGGCACGCGGCTGAGGCCTGCATGCAGACCTTCGGCGGCTTCGGCTTCGCGCGCGAATACGATGTCGAGCGCAAATGGCGCGAGACGCGGCTCTTCCAGACCGCGCCGATCTCGACCAATCTCGTGCTCGCCCATATCGCCCAGCACGTGCTGGGCCTGCCCAAGAGCTACTGAGGACAACAATGGCCTATCGCGTCGGCGTCATCGGCCTCGGCATCATGGGCAACCGGATGCTCGACCGCCTCGCGCAGCATCCGGATCTCCAAGCCACCGCCGGTTGGGATCCGAGCGCCGAGGCGCGCGAGCGCACGAAGAAGGCGCATCCGACGCTCGACCTCGATGCATCGGCCGAGGCGCTCTGCCGCCGCGGCGACATCGCCTGCGTCTACATTGCCTCGCCGCCGTCGAGCCATATCGCGCACTCCTTCGCAGCCTTCGATGCCGGCAAGCCGGTCTTCGTCGAGAAGCCGCTGGCGACCGATCTCAAGGAGGCGGAGGCGATCGTCGAGCGGGCGACGCGCGAGAAGCGGTTGGCCGCGATCAACTTCTCGCTCGCCCATGCGCCGGGCTTGATCGCCCTGGAAGACACGGTGCAATCGGGCTGCTTCGGCAATCCGGTCACCGCTTCGGTCGAGGTCCAGTTCGCCGCTTGGCCGCGCCCCTGGCAGACGGGCGCAGCGTCATGGCTTTCGAAGAGCGCCGAAGGCGGCTTCACCCGCGAGGTGATCTCGCATTTCGTCTTTGCGCTTCAGCGCGTTCTGGGCACGCCGGAGATCGTCGAGACGCGACCGACCTATCCGGCCGGCGACGGCGCCGAGACCGCGCTCGATGCCCGCGTGATCTTCGGCTCCGTGCACGCGGCGATCTCGGGCCGAGTCGGCGGCACCACGGTCGCCGACCGCAACGTCACCACGGTCGAGTTCGAGCACGGCGGCGTCCGTCTGGTTGACTGGATGAATGTTGAGATCCGCGAAGGCAACAACTGGCGGCCGCCCGGAAATTCATCGGAAGAGCTGCGCCAGCGCGCCCAGGTCGGCCAGCTCGATGCGCTCGCCGCCATGCTCGCCGGCCGCGCCCATCGCCTGCCGACGCTGGCCGAAGGTCTGACAGTCCAGCGCTGCGTCGAGGGGCTGCTGAAAGCCTAGTCGGCGGCTGCCCGGGTCACGCGCCTGCGGTTGAAGACGCGCAGCGCGTTCTCATCGGAGAACATCTTGTCCGGGCGCTTGTCGTAGCTGTAGAGCGCAATGATCCGCTTCTGCTTGCCGTCGACCGGGCTCACGCGGTGTAGCGAGTACTTGCCGCAGAAAAGCACCAGCGTGCCGGGCTCGACCCGGACGGTCTTCACGCCACGCTTCCCCCCGCGCAGCACCTCGGCGACGCCGCTGTAGTTCTCATCGGTCTCGCTGCGGATATAGGGCGCGAACTCGAAATCGCCGCCGGCCTCGGCCCGCTGGAGCAGCAGGGTGACGACGAAGTCATTCGAGTCGAAATGCCAGTGGTGGCTTTCGCCCTCGCCGATGATGCTGAGGTTGCAATTGAAGATCGGGTCAAGCACCCGATGGAGCTCGTCGGCCTTCACCACCTCGGCGATGAAGCGAGTGAGCCCGTCCCAGCGATAGAGGCGCTGCACACCGGTCGAGTCGGCTATATCGTCGCCGGCGACGGCATGCATCGTGTTGCGCGAGGTGATCGTTCGCGGGTCGCCGGCCGGAAGATCGGTGCGCGGCGGTCCGTAGGGCGTCAGGTGATGGTCGCGGCGGTTGGCGCGCGGCAACGTCGCCATCGCCTCGTCAACCATGCGGCGGGTCGCTTCCTCGGTGACGAAGCCCGGAAGCATGACGCAGCTGTCCGCCGCCAGCTCGCGGCGACAGCGTTCGGCCAGCTCGGCGCGGCGGCGTGCATCATCCAGAGGATAGCGCTCCAGGTTGACCAGGTCGCGCGGCGGATGGGCGAAGGGATCGGTCATGCGCCAATCCTAGCTCATCAGGCCGGGATGCGCTTCACCAGGGTTTCGAGGATATCCGCCTCGCCGGCCGGCTTGTCCCAGCGGATGCGGGCGACGCGCGGGAAGCGGAGCGCCACGCCGGATTTGTGCCGCGTCGAGCGCTGGGCGGAGTCGAAGGCGATCTCCAGCACGAGGCCGGGCTCGACCTGGCGCACCGGGCCGAAGCGGTCGGTCGTGTGGTTGCGTACCCATTTGTCGAGTTCCATCAGCTCCGTATTGGTGAAGCCGAAATACGCCTTTCCGATCGGCACCAGCTCGCCGCCTGGCGAGGTCCAGAGGCCGAAGGTGTAGTCGGAGTAGAAGGACGAGCGCTTGCCGTGACCGCGCTGCGCATACATCAGCACGGCATCGATGGTGTCGGCGGCACGCTTCCATTTGAACCAGAGGCCCTTCGGCCGGCCGGGGACATAGGGGCTGTCGGCGCGCTTGAGCATCAGGCCTTCGGCGTTGAGCGCGCCGGCGCCGAGGCGATGGCGGCCGAGTTCTTCCCAATCCGCGAAGGGCACCAACGGCGAGAGATCGATGACGCCCGTGGCAAGGCCGGTCCTGGCGACCCAGGCCTCGAGCCGGGCGCGGCGGGCATCGAAGCCCAGATGGCGAAGATCCTCCTCGCCCTCGAAAAGCAGATCGTAGACGCGGACGAAGGCCGGGTAGTCGGCAAGGTGCTTCTCGGTCGCTTTCTTGCGGTTGAGGCGCTGTTGCAGGTCGTTGAAAGGTGCGACCTCTTCGCCGCGTCGGACCAGCAGTTCGCCATCGACGACGGCGGAGAAGCTCATGCGGTCGACCAGATCGGGAAAGGCCGGCCCGACCTCCTCCCCGCCGCGCGAGAAGAGGCGTGCGCCGTCCGGGCCGGAGACGATCTGCACGCGGATACCGTCCCATTTCCATTCGGCACGGAAGTCACTGGGATCGAGCGAGATCAGGTCGCTCTCCTCCAGCGCCTGCGCCAGCATCAGCGGGCGGAAGAGGCGGCTGGTGTCGATCTGCGGCCTCGTCGCCTTGCGATCGAGCCAGTCGAACAGGCTCCGATAGGGCGGATCGAGCCCGTGCCAGACTTCCTCGACCTCAGCGAGCTCGACCTTGCCGTGCTCCGCCAGCGCGGACTTGGCGAGGCGCTCGGAGACGCCGACGCGAAGTCCGCCGGTCAGCAGCTTGATCAATGCCCAGCGCGCATCGGCATCGAGCCGGTCGAGCCAGCCCTCCAGCAGCTCCGGCACTTTGGCGCGCGCCGCCAAGGTCAGGGTCTCGACCACCTCGCCCAGGCGGAGGTCATGGCTCTGGTCCGATGCCGGCCAGATCAGGGCCACAGTCTCGGCGAGATCGCCGACATAGTCGTAGGAGAGATCGAAGAGCACCGGATCGAGGCGCTGCCGCGCGACCTCGCGTACCGCCGCCGGCTTCGCCTCGGCGAAGGCCAGGGTGCCGGTCAGCGCCGCCAGCGCATATCCGCGATCCGGGTCCGGCGTCTCGGCGAGATAGACGCGCAGCAAGCGCAGCTTGGTATTACGTGCCGGGGAATAGAGCAGGCTCGCGAGCAGACGGGAGAAGGCTTTCAACTCCCCTCCTCCTCGAAGCCGAGCAGCGACAGAGCACGGGCACGTATGCCGCGGGTCGTCGCGTGATGGACCAGCGCATCCTCGCGGCCATGGGTGACCCACACTTCGGGCGCGCCCACCTCGTCGAGCGTCTGCGTCAGCTCGCCCCAATCGGCGTGATCCGAGATCACCAGAGGCAGCTCGACGCCGCGCTGCTTGGCGCGCTGCTTGATCCGCATCCAGCCCGAGGCGAAGGAAAGCACGGAATCGGCCATGCGGCGCGACCAGCGGTCGCCGAGGGAAGACGGCGGCGCCAGCACCAGGACGCCGGCGAACATGCCGGGCGGAGCCTCGGTCGCCGGCCGGAGATCGCCGAGATCGACGCCGTGCTCGCGATAGAGATCACAAAGCCCGACCAGGGCGCCGTGCAGGTAGATCGGCTGGTCGTATCCGGCCTCGCGCAGGAGGCGGATCAGACGCTGACACTTGCCGAGTGCATAGACGCCGACCAGATGCGTGCGCTCGGGAAAGACCGCCATCGAGTGGAGGAGCCTGGCGACCTCTTCCTTGTCGTCGGGATGGCAGAAAACCGGCAGCGCGAAAGTCGCCTCGGTGATGAACACGTCGCACCTGATCGGCTCGAAGGGCGGGCAGGTCGGGTCCCGCCGGCGCTTGTAGTCGCCAGAGACGACGATGCGGCTGCCTTGCCAATCCAGCACCACCTGGGCCGAGCCCAGGATGTGGCCAGCCGGCGCCAAGCTCACGCCGACGCCGTTGATCTCTATCCTCTCGCCATAGGCGAGCGCCTGGATCGCGCCGATAGCGTCGTGGCCGAAGCGGCTTTTCATGATCGCCAGCGTCTCGGCCGTCGCCAGCACGCGTCGATTGCCGCCACGCGCATGGTCCGAATGCCCATGGGTGACGACGGCGCGGTCTACCGGCGAGGAGGGATCGATGTAGAAGCTGCCGGGTTCGACAAACAGCCCTGCGGGCGTCGGTCTCACCCAGGTCTCGGGACGCATCCGGGACAATTCCTCAAAGACGCCATAGATGGGCAGAAAACTTCGTCTTGCCATCCTCGGCGGATGGGGGCGATGATGTTTTACAATTTTGTGACAATTCGCGTGAGGTCTCCAGGCGTTGGCTACGACGGTTCTTCTCCACCTCATGGGCGGCGTGGCCCTGCTGCTCTGGGGCCTGCGCATGGTCCGCACCGGTGTCATGCGCGCCTTCGGCGGCGACCTCCGGCGGGCGATCGGTATCGGGCTCCGCAACCGCTTCTCTTCCTTCCTGATCGGGCTAGGCGTCACCGGCGCGGTGCAGAGCTCGACCGCGACCGCGCTGATGACCGCGTCCTTCGCCGAGCGCGGGCTGATGGCGACCGCGCCAGCGCTCGCGGTGATGCTGGGCGCCGATGTCGGCACGGCGCTGGTGGCGCAGGCCCTCTCATTCGACGTGACCTGGCTCTCCCCAGCGCTGATCCTGATCGGCGTCGTCTCCTTCATGGCGATCACGACGACGCGCTGGCGCGATGCCGGCCGCGCGGTGGTCGGCCTCGGCCTGATGCTGCTGGCGCTCCGGCTCATCGTCGAATCCTCGCAGCCGCTTCAGCACTCTGTCGTGCTCCAGGAGGTCATGGCGGCGCTGGCCGGCGAGCCGCTGATCGCGGTCCTGATCGGCGCCGGCCTCACCTGGCTCGCGCATTCGAGCCTCGCCATCATCCTGATGGTGATGTCGATGGCGACGATCGGCATCGTGCCGCTGCCGCTCGCTCTCGCCATCGTCCTCGGCGCCAATCTCGGCGGCGGGCTACCGGCCGTGAGCGCCACCTGGAGCGGCGATGCGGCAGCGCGCCGGGTGACGCTCGGCAATCTCTCCTTCCGCTTCATCGGCGTCATCGTGGCGCTGCCGCTGCTCGGGATGATCGCCTCGGCGCTACCCGCGCTCGGCGGCGAGATCGGCCGGCAGGTCGTCAACTTCCACCTGGGCTTCAACCTGACGCTCGCCATCGTGTTCCTGGCGCTGATCGGCCCCGCGGCCACCCTCGCCGAGAAGCTGCTGCCGGAGCAGCGAACCGGCGACGATCCGATGAAGCCGCGCTATCTCGACCAGGCCGTCATCGACTCGCCGGCGCTCGCCATCGCCGCCGCGTCACGCGAGACGCTGCGGATGGGCGACGCGCTCGAGACCATGCTGCGCGACGTGCTGACGGTGCTCCGGACCGACGACCGCAAGCTCGCCGACGACATCTGCCAGCGCGACAACGTCGTCGACCGCCTGCATGAGGCGATCAAGCTCTATCTCACCCAGGTGAGCCGCGAGGCGCTGGGCGAGGCCGACAGCAAGCGCTGCATGGAGATCATCGCCTATACGACTAACCTTGAGCATGTCGGCGACATCATTGACAAGAACCTGATCGAGATCGCGATCAAGAAGATCAAGAACCGGCTGCGCTTCTCCGAGGAAGGCTTTGCCGAGATCGGCGACATCCATGCGAGCGTGCTCGACACGCTCAAGCTCTCGCTCGCCGTCTTCATGCAGGGCGACGCGGCGCAGGCGCGCCGCCTGATCGAGCACAAGGACGCGATGCGAGACCGCGAGCGCCGCGCCGCCGAGCACCATCTGGAGCGCCTCAAGAGCGGCCGGCCGGAGAGCATCGAGACCTCCTCGTTGCATCTCGACATCCTCCGCGACCTGAAGCGTATCCATTCGCACCTGACCTCGGTCGCCTATCCGATCCTGGAAGCGACCGGCGAGCTCAAGCGCAGCCGGCTGGCGACGAGCTAGAGCTCGGCGAGATCGACCCAGCAGCGCTCGGCCGAGGCGCGCTCGATGGCCGCGGCGATGCGTTCGATGACGAGGCCGGCGGCGAAGTCCGGATAGAGCGCCTCTCGCCCGGCGATGCCTCGCAGCAGATGGCCGATTTCGGCAGTCTTGAGGTCGCCATATCCCAGTTGATGACCCGCCGCCGGGCTGAAGGCGCCATAGGGCGGATGCCGCGGTCCGGCGAGGACGGTCGTGAAGCCGCTATCGCCGGGCCGGAACAGCCTGAGCTCGTTCAGCCGCTCCTGGTCGAAGGCGAGCGTGCCCTTGCTGCCGGTGATCTCGACCGCGAGGTGGTTCTTGTAGCCCCAGGCGACGCGGCTGATGTCGATCACGCCCCGCGCGCCGTTTGCGAAGCGGAGCACGGCATGGACCTGGTCGTCGTTCTCGACCGGCGTCATGCCATCGGCCGTTCGACGCTGCCCGATGATCGTCGCGACCTCGCCAGCAACCGCCTGCACATCGCCGGCGAGGTGGAGGGCGAAGCCGATCAGGTGCGAGCCGAGGTCGCCGAGCGCGCCAGAGCCGGCCAGCGCGCGGACGCAGCGCCAGGAATGCGGCACCGCCGGATCGGCCATGTAGTCCTCGGCGAAGCGGCCCTTGAAGGCGACGATCTCGCCGATCTCGCCGGCCGCGATCATCGATTTCATCAGGCCGACGGCCGGGCCGCGCAGGTAGTTGTAGCCCAGCAGCGTCGGCCGGCCCTTGGCACGCTCCGCCATGCGCCGGGCGCCGTCGAGGCCGGTCGCCATCGGTTTCTCGCAATAGACGGCCTTGCCGGCCGCGAGCGCCGCCAGCGCCATCTCCTCGTGCAGGTAGTTGGGCGTGGCGACCGCGACGACCTCGATCTCGGGATCGGCGATCAGCGCCCGCCAGTCGGCCGTGGCGCGCGAGAAGCCCCAATGCTCGGCGCAATGGCGCGCGCGCGCCTCGTCCGCATCGGCAAGAGCCGTGAGGTGCGGGCGGCGGTCGAGGTCGAAAACCTGGGAAGCGGCGGCGAAGGCGAGCGCATGGGCCTTGCCCATGAATCCCGTGCCGATGACGCCGACGCCGATGCTTTTCACGTCAGGCCGCGGGCACGACCGTGATGCCGTGATCGGCCAGCGACAGCCAGACATCGGCGCCGACCGCGACAGGGCGCGCGACATGGCGGTCGACGACGAAGAACTCGCCGGCCTCCGTCGTCACGGTGTACTCCATATGCGTGCCGAGATAGGCGGCCTTGGCAACGGTGCCGGGAATGACCGGACGCCCCGGCTTGACCGGCTCCAGCGTGATCGCCTCCGGCCGGATCGCAAGCTTGACCTCGCCCGGCGGCTGGTCGCGATGCGGCAGGTTCAGCGACACGCCGCCGACCCGCACGATCGCCTTGTCGCCGGCCTTGGACTGCAGCTCGCCCGAGACCAGATTGGCGTCGCCGATGAAGTCGGCGACGAAGCGGTTGGCCGGCGACTCGTAGAGATCGCGCGGGGCGCCCGACTGGGCGATGCGCGCATTCGACATGACGATGACGCGGTCGGAGACGGCCAGCGCTTCCTGCTGGTCGTGCGTCACATAGACGACGGTCAGGTTGAGCGAGCGCTGCAGCTCGCGGATGTCCTCGCGCACGCGCCGGCGGAGCTTGGCATCGAGGTTGGAGAGCGGCTCGTCGAAGAGCAGCACTTGCGGCTCCAGCACGAGCGCGCGGGCAACGGCGACGCGCTGCTGCTGGCCGCCCGAGAGCTCCGAGGGCAGGCGCTTGTCATAACCCTCGAGCCCGACCAGCTTCAGCTTCTCGCGCGCCAGCCCCTCGGCTTCGGCCTTACCGAGACCCGAGACGCTCGGCCCGTAGGAGACGTTCTCGATCACGTTCATATGTGGGAAGAGCGCGTAGGACTGGAAGACCATGCTGACGTCGCGCTCGGCGGCCGAGAGATTGGTCACGTCCTTGTCGCCGATCAGGATCTGCCCTTCGCTCGCCATCTCGAGGCCGGCGATCAACCGCAGCGTCGTGGTCTTGCCGCAGCCCGAAGGCCCCAGCAGCGTCACCAGGGTCGAAGGCTCGATCGTGAAGGACACGTCGTCGACGGCGACGACCGTGCCGTATCGCTTGACGACCGAGCGGAACTGGACCGAGGCCGGCGCCGAGCGCTTCATCATTTCGGCAGGCTCCCCACGTCCTTCTCCCAGCGCGCGATCAGGCGCTTGCGCTCGTCGGCGCCGCCGTACTTAGCGAAGTCATAGGCGATCAGCTTCATCTCGGAGAGCTTCGGCGCCTTTTCCGGGATCGCCGCGTCGACATTCGAGGGCGTCTGGTAGGACTTGGCCCGCGACGCCAGTGCCTGCGCCTCCGCGGTCAGCGCGAAGTCGTACCACTTCTTCGCCGCGTCCAGGTTCTTCGAGCCCTTGACCAGGCTCATCGAGCCGATCTCGTAGCCGGTGCCCTCGCAGGGGCTGACGACCTTGACCGGGAAGCCCTCGATCGCCTCGGCGACCGCGTCGTGCAGGAACATGATGCCGATCGTGGTCTCGCCGCGCGCGGTGCCGCGTGCCGGCGCCGGGCCGGAGCGCGTGTACTGGTTCACGTTCTTGTGGAGCTGCTTCAGGTAGTCGAAGGCCGGTTCCTCGCCGAACACCTGAACCAGCGTCGCGACCGCCGTGTAGGCCGTGCCCGAGGAGGCAGGGTTGGAGATCTGCACCTCGTCCTTGTATTCGGGCTTGGTCAGGTCCTTCCAGCAAGCCGGCACCGCCAGCTTCTTCTTCGCCAAAAGCTCGGTGTTGTAGGCCATGCCAAGCGCGCCGGCGTAGATGCCGACGGTCTTGAACTTCGACTGCTCGGCCTGGCGGCGGGCCCAGTCATGCAGCTTCGGCAGCATCGGCGACTGATACGCCTCGGTCAGGTCCTCCTCGGCGGCAGCGAGATGCGGATCGCCAGTGCCGCCCCACCAGATATCGGCCTTCGGGTTGGTCTTCTCGGCGCGGAGCTGCGCCAGCGTCTCGCCCGAGCCCTTCTGCACCAGGTTGACCTTGATGCCGGTCTTCTTCTCGAACTCCTGGGTCATCAGCGCGCACCAGTCCTGGATCACGCTGCAATAGACGTTCAACGGCTGCGCCTCGGCAGGGCCGGCGAAGAGCGAGAGCGCGAAGGCGGAAGCGAGCAGAATACGCATGGGAGTCTCCTTGAGGCCTCAGCCGGCGCCGGCCGGCACGCCGACATCGCCAGCCTGGCGACGGCCGAGCTTGCGCTCGCCGACCAGAATCTGGATCAGCAGGATGGCGCCGATCATCACCACGATCAGGACCGACGAATAGGCGATGGCGAGGCCGAACTCGCCGGCCTCGACGCGGCCAACGATGTAGGCGGTCGCCATGTTGTATTGCGCCGTGACCAGGAAGATCACCGCCGAGACAGCGGTCATGGCGCGGACGAAGCTGTAGACCATGGATGCCACCAGTGCCGGCCTCAGCAGCGGCAGCACGACGCGCCTCACCGTCGTCGCGGTGCGCGCGCCGAGCGTCAGCGAGGCCTCGTCGAGCGACTTGTCGATCTGGCTCAAGGTGGCGATGCCGGCGCGCACGCCGACCGGCATGTTCCGGAAGATGAAGCAGATGACGAGGATGATGCCGGTGCCCGTGAGCTCCACCGGCGGCACGTTGAAGGCCAGGATGTAGCTGACGCCGATTACGGTGCCGGGAATGGCGAAGCTCAGCATGGTGCCGAACTCGAAGGCACGCTTGCCGGCGAAGTTCTGGCGCGTGAGCAGATAGGCGGTCAGCAGGCCGATCGCGCCGGTCAGCGGCGCCGCCAGGATCGAGATCTCGAGCGTGGTCCAGAACGATGTCCAGGCCGAGCCGGCGAAGATCTGCGGGCTCGTGAGGTCGATGCGGAAGCCGGTAAGGAAGTGCTCGAGCGTCGGGGTGTGATCGCGGCCCATCGCCTTCACCAGCCCGCCGGCGAGAATCATGCCGTAGATGATGGCGGTGAAGATCGACCACGGGATGACGACGGCGTAGCAGATGCGCTCCACCCATTTCGGCAGCGGCAGCGGCAGGCCGGAATCGCCCTTGCCGGTCACCGTCGTGTAGGAGACGCGGCCGAGCCAGCGGTGCTGGGCGTAGAAGGCGCCGAGGGTGAAGACCAGCAGCACAAGCGCGAAGACCGCCGCACGGCCCTGGTCATGCGCGGCGCCGACCACGGCGAAGAACACCTTGATCGAGAGCAGCTCGTAATTGCCGGCGAGCACCAGGGGGTTGCCGAAGTCGGCGAGGCTTTCGACAAAGCCCAGCAGGAAGGCATTGGCGAGGCCCGGGCGCAGCAGCGGCCAGGTCACGGTGCGGAAGGTGGTCCAGCGGCTGGCGCGCAGCGTCTGCGCCGCCTCCTCGAGCGAGGGCGCGATGCCCTGGACGACGCCGATCAGCACCAGGAAGGCGATCGGCGTGAAGGCGAGCAGCTGCGCCAGGAAGACGCCGGTGAGGCCGTAGATCCAGCGGCTCCGCGACACGTCGAAATATTCGAAGAGGATGGTCGAGACGAGGCCGGCGCGGCCGAAGAGCAGGATCACCGCGAGCCCGATGACAAAGGGCGGCGTGATGATCGGCAGCACGCTCATGACGCGCAGGAGGCGCTTGAAGCGGAAGCCCGAACGTACCGCGATCAAGGCGAAGGCGAGGCCGAGCAGCGTCGTGCCGGCGCCGGTCAGGATGGCGAGGAAGAGCGTGTTCCAGGCGACGCCACAGCGAAGGTTGGAGTAGACGCAGTCGAGCCCCCAGATCGAATGATCGGAGAGCTTTTCCCAGAAGACCGCGAGGTTGACGTTACCCTGGTTGTCCTTGACCGCACTGGTCAGGATGGTCAGCACCGGGAACAGCACGAACAGCGTGATCAGTGCCACGACCAGCGCGATCGCGCCGACGACGAAGGTGTCGCCGCGACAGTAGCCCCGCATTGCGAGGCCGCGGCACATCAGCATCAGATAGGAGAGCGAAAGGAACAGCGCGCCATACCCGAGACCGGTCTGCTTCGGCCCGCCGGGACCGAAAGCTGGGATGGTCCAGCCGCGATGGTCGATGGCGAAGCCCTGGAGCAGGATCAGCGCGATGCCGAGCACGCCGGAGGCGACGAGAACCCGCGCCGTACTCTCGTCGTTCTTCCACACCGCGTAGGTAGCGGCGAGAAGAGGCAGCAGCGTCGGTGCGATCCACCAGCGGTTCTGGGCAACAATCTGCCATACGCCGGGGCCGCTCGCCGCGTCCGGATAGGTACCGACCCACCCGAACGCGAAGAAGCCCGCGTCGATCATGTACCAGGGAAGAAGAACCGCGCCCAGCCAGCCTACGGCCAGCCAGGGCGCGGCGATGCGATCGGTCACGACGACCGTTCCCCCGAGAGACGGAGGGTCTTACTTCGGCAGGTTCTTCACCTCTTTGTCCCACTTGGCGAGCAGACGCGTGCGCTCGGCCGAGGAGCCGTACTTGGCGAAGTCGTAATTGATCAGCTTGATGGTCTTGAGGTCAGGCGCCTGCGGCGGGGCCTTGGCGGCCTTGTTCGACGGCACCTGATAGGCCTTGGCCTTGGCGCCGAGCTCCTGGGCGGCCGGGGTCAGCGCCCAGTCGTACCATTTCTTCGCCAGCTCCATGTTCTTGGCGCCCTTGATCAGGCTCATCGAGCCGATCTCGTAGCCCGTGCCCTCGCAGGGAGCGACGACCTTGATCGGGCCGCCATCGACGACCATCGTCACCATGTCGTGCTGGAAGACGATGCCGACCGCGGTCTCGCCGAGGCTCGTCGCCTTGGCCGGCGCCGCGCCGGAGCGGGTGTACTGGTTGATGTTCTTGTGAAGCTGCTTCAGATAGTCGAAGCCCTTCTCCTCGCCCATCAGCTGCACCATGGTGGCGAGCATGGTGTAGGAGGTGCCGGACGAGTTCGGGTCGGCGACCTGCACATCATCCTTGAGCTTCGGGTTCAGAAGGTCGGCCCAGCACTTCGGCTCGGGAATGCCCTTCTTGGCGATCAGCTGGGTGTTGAAGCCGTAGCCCAGCGCGCCGGCATAAATGCCGACCGTGCGGCCCTTGGACTGCTCCCACTGGCGAACGGCCCAGTCCTGGAGCTCGGCCAGCTTCGGCGATTTGTACTCCTCGGTGAGGCCTTCTTCGGCGGCCTGCAGATGCGGGTCGCCGGTGCCGCCCCACCACACGTCGCCCTTCGGGTTCGAGGCCTCGGCCTTGATCGTCGCGTAGAGCTCGCCGGAGCTCTTGCGGGTCATGTTGACCTTGGCGCCGGTCTCCTTTTCGAAGGCCGTCACCATCTCGCGGCACCACTCCTCCTGGACGGTGCAGTAGAGATTGAGTTGGGCGCGGGCGTCGGCCGGGCCGAACAGCACCGCCGCTCCCATCGCCAATCCGAACATCAGAAACTTGCGCGCCATCTTGGTCCTCCCACGGCTTCTCATTGATCTCAGGACGATGCCCCAGCCCCCGACCTCTGTCAAAAATTTGTCATGAATGTTCGTTGTCTTCGGCCAAAGCCTGGGCAGCACCAAAGAGCCCAGAATAAGCGCGGGTTATGACAGAAGTAGGAATCGCCCGAACCAGCTCGGCGAGCGGTGCCTTGTCCTCGAAGCGGGTGCGGAAATGGCTGGCGCCGAGCGGTATCAGCAGCTTCGGCAGGATGCCGCCGGCGAGGAAGACACCTCCGGTGGCACAGAAGCTGAGAGCCGCATCCCCGGCGACCGAGCCGAGGGCGGAAAAGAACATGTCGAGCGCCCGGGCGCCGCGTGCGTCGCCCGCGAGTGCTCCCTCCGCCACTTCCTCAGGACGCGTCCGCGTCGAGGTGGTCCCGGCGATTTCCGCCAGCGCGTGATCGATCTCGAGCAGGCCGGGCCCGCAGACGACGCGCTCGATCGTCACGCGGCCGGAGCGCGCGAGAATCGCGGCGACGCGGGCCTCCCGCTCGTCGAGCGGCGCGAAGCTCATCTGTCCGGCTTCGCTCGGGACCGGCACCCACGCTCCGCGATGACGGATGAGGGCGGCGACGCCCAAGCCGGTGCCCGGGCCGAGGACGACGCGGGTGCCCTCAGGCTGCGCCTTCCCACCGCCGAGCGGCGCGAGGTCGCCGGCGCCGAGCCTCGGCAGCGCCAGGGCAAGTGCGTGGAAGTCGTTGATCACGAGCAGGTGATCGAAGCCGAGGGCGCGCTTGAGGTGCGAGATCGAGAAGTGCCAGGGCGAGTTGCTCGGCTTGACCTCATCCTCCGTCACCGGGCCGTTGACGGCGAGCGCGGCTGCGGGAACGCGCGCCCCGACGCCCTTCAGGTACTCGGCGATCGTCTGCTCGAAATCGCCGCCATCGGCGAGCAGCCGCTCCGTGATCGCGCGCGGCTCGGCATCCGGGCCGTCTACCAGGCCGAGCCGAACATTGGTGCCGCCGAGATCGACGACCAGCGCAGGCCAGGAACTCATGCCGCGTGCTCCCCGCTCTCCGTCTTCGCGCGTTCCTCGCGACGCGCGCGAACCATGATGGTGACACCGGCCGCAATGATGATGACCGCGCCGACGCCGGTCCAGATGCTCGGCATGTCGCCAAAGATGAAGAAGCCGAACAGGCTCGCCGCCAGAAGCTGGAAATACTGAAACGGCGCGATCACCGGTGCCGGCCCCCACATCAGCGCACGCGCGACGCAATAATGGCCGAGCCCGCCGAAGACGCCGAGGATCGAGAGCTCGATAACGGTGATCAGGCCTGACGGCGTCACCCAGATGAAGGGAACGGCGAGCGACATGATCACCGACCCGACCAGCGCGGCATAGAAGACCGAGGTCTCCGGCGAGTCGTCGCCGGCGACACCGCGCGTCATGACCTGGTAGATCGCGTAGCAGGTGGAGCTGCACAGCACGAAGACCGCCTGCCACGGCAGGTGCCCCGATCCCGGCTGGATGATGATCAGCGCGCCGACGAAACTGACCATGATCGCGATCCAATGCCCGATGCCGACGCGCTCGCCGAGCACGAAGGCGGCGAAGATCGCGACCAGAAAGGGCGAGACGAAGGAGATCGCCGAGGCCTCGGCCAGCGGCACGACGGAGATCGCGGCGAAGTAGAAGATGTTCGATCCGAGGAAGAAGGAGGAGCGCAGGATCTGACTGCCGAGCCGGTTCGTCGCCGCGAGCCGCCAGCCATAGCGCGGCCCGAAGAGCAGGATGACGAAGACGAGGTGGCTCAGGTTCCGCGCCCAAACGATCTCGAAGGTCGGCAGCTCGGCTGAGAGATGCTTCACCATCGCATTCATGATCGGGAAGATCGCCGACGCCGCGCACATGAAGAGGATGCCGCGGAGAATGTTCTGCTGCATCAGGAACCCGTCTCGGAAACCGGCAGCCAGAGCACGTCGTCGATCTTCTCCGCACCCGTCGCGAGCATGACCAGACGGTCGAGGCCGAGCGCGATGCCGGAAGCCTCCGGCATCGACGCGAGCGCGGCGAGGAAGTCCTCGTCGATCGGGTAGCGGAGGTCGTAGAGGCGCTGCTTCAATTCCATATCGGCTTCGAAGCGGCGGCGCTGCTCAGGCACGTCGGTCAGCTCGCCGAAGGCGTTCGCGAGCTCGAGGCCGGCGATGTAGAGCTCGAAGCGTTCGGCAAGATGCGGCGCTTCCGCCTTCGGCCGCGAGAGCGCAGCCATGTGGATCGGGTAGTCGGCGAGCAGCGTCGGCTCGGGGTGACCCAGCTTCGGCTCGATGCGGTCGAGGAAGAGCTTGAAGAAGATATCGTCCCAGCCGTCATCAGCGGCGATGGTGACGCCGAGCGAACGCGCCGCGCGGGCGAAGCCCGCCACATCGAAGCTGCCCGGCGCCGGCAGGAAGACGAAGGGATCGATGCCGGTATGGCGCCGGAAGGCCTCGGCGACGGTCAGGCGCTCGAAGGGTGCTGCCGGCACGGCCCGGCGTCCGCGCCAGAGCAGCTCTGACGATCCCGCCGCCTTCGCCGCCGCCTCGACCAGGCCTTCGCAATCGGCCATCAGCCGCTCATAGCCCTCTCCGGCGCGGTACCACTCCAGCATGGTGAATTCCGGGTGATGGGTCGCCGAGCGCTCGCCGTTCCGGAAGACCCGCGCCATCTGGAAGATGCGGGGCTCCCCGGCCACCAGCAGCTTCTTCATCGCGAATTCGGGCGAGGTATGGAGATAGAGGCGCGACGTGGTCCCGTCCGGCGCCTCCAGCACCGTCGGAAAGGCCTTCAGATGCGGCTCCAGTCCAGGCGAGACCTGCAAGGCCGGCGTCTCGACCTCGACGAAGCCGTGATCCAGGAACCAAGCCCTGATCGCGGCCAGGATCCGGGCGCGCTGGAGGAGGAACGGGCGGCGGCGGGCGTAGGTGGCGGCGTGCCAGGCAGGGATCGGGGAACGCGGCATCGCCTTCAGGGATTTTGAGCCGGGGAGCGTTGCAAGGGGCGGGGCGACCTGCTACGAGCACGCGCCGCAAGTCCAGGCAACCTCTCGGGATGTGCCGTGAAAGTCAACGCCAACACGCTCCGCTCGGGCCATGTGATCGAGCATAACGGCCATCTGTTCGCGGTCATCCGGGCCGAGAATATCCAGCCCGGCAAGGGCACGCCCGTGACCCAGGTCGATCTCCGCCGGCTTTCCGACGGCATCAAGGTGACCGAGCGGTTCCGCACCCAGGAGACGGTGGAGCGCGCCTATATCGACGAGCGCGAGTTCCAGTACCTGTTCCAGGACGGCGACAATTACACCTTCATGGACATCGAGACCTACGACCAGATCCAGGTGCCGAAGGACATCATCGGCGACCCAGCCGTCTTCCTTCAGGACGGGATGAAGGTCGACATGAAGATGCACGAGGGAAAGCCGGTCTCGCTCTCCCTGCCGCAGAAAGTCGTCCTGGAGGTGGTCGAGGCCGATCCGGTGGTGAAGGGCCAAACCGCGGCCTCCTCCTACAAGCCGGCCATCATGTCGAACGGCGTTCGCGTCATGGTGCCCCCCTTCATCACGGCGGGGACCAAGATCGTGGTGAACACCGAGGACGGCAGCTACCTCGAGCGCGCCAAGGACTGACCGATGCCTTCGTCCCTCCCCCTTGATTGGGGGAACTTCGCGGTATTATCTTGTGTTTTAGGTATCTCTGGAGACTCCAGGGGCCCTTGGCATGGCTGTGACCGTAACCGGACTGACCCAGATCGCCACCCCGGCTCCGACGCCGAGCTACAGCGGGGTCGGGTCGGGCGTGCGCCAAGCCCTGGCCATTGTCGGCGGCGCGGTCGACACCAACCAGACCATCCGGCGCGAAGCCCGCTTCATTGAGCGGCGCGAGCCCAAGCCTTTCACCACTATCGACCGCGTCGAGGTCCGAACGCGCGCTCCCAACGAGGCGGAGAAGCCGGCGGCGCCCGAGCCCAAGAGCGAGCCGCCCGAGTTCCGCAAGCTCGCCCTGACCGGCCAGCCCGCGGCCGAGCGCGAGCTCCGCCGCGGCGAGTTCCTCGACGTCGAGGCCTGACGCCGTCTTCCCGCGTTCAATTCGCCATATGAATGTCCGATTGCGGAGCTGAAGTCTCCCGCGCCCCACGCCTGCCCTTTCGCCTCATCCGACGGAGCCTGTCATGGCCGACGCCCCGAAGAGCTTCTTCGCCGACTTTTGGCGCCTGGCCGCGCCTTACTGGTGGTCGGAGGACCGCTGGGCTGGGCGAGGACTCCTTGCGGTGGTGATCGGGCTCAATCTCGGCACGGTCGGGCTCAGCGTCATGTTCACCAATTGGTACAACGATTTCTACAACACGCTGCAGAACAAGGACGCTCCCGAGTTCTACCGGCAAATCATGATCTTCAGCGGACTCGCCGTCGCCTATATCTGCGTCGGCGTCTACCAGCTCTATCTCAATCAGATGCTGCAGATCCGCTGGCGCAGATGGCTGACCGACCGCTACCTCGACACCTGGGTCAGCGAGAACCGCTTCTATCGTATGCAGATCAACGCCACCGGCACGGACAACCCCGATCAACGCATCAGCGAGGATATTCAGCAGTTCGTGCAGAAGACGCTGGGGATCGGGCTCGGCATCATGAACTCGGTCGTCACGCTGGTGTCGTTTATTGCGCTGCTGTGGACGATCTCAGGCGACCTCGAAGTTCCCCTGCCTTGGGGCGGCAGCTTCGAGATCCCCGGCTACATGTGCTGGGCGGCGCTCGTCTATGCCGTCATCGGCACCTGGCTCACGCACAAGATCGGCGTGCCGCTCGTCGGACTGAACTTCAACCAGCAACGTTTCGAGGCCGACTTTCGATTCCGCATGGCGCGGCTTCGGGAGAACTCGGAAGCGGTCGCTCTCTGGCGCGGCGATGACGCCGAGCGGCTTTCGCTCAAGGAATCCTTCCACCTGGTCGTCGGCAACTTCTTCGCCATCATGAAGAAGCAGAAAGACCTCACCTGGTTCACCACCTTCTACGCGCAGGCCGCCATCATCTTCCCCTTTGTCGTGGCGGCGCCCCGCTATTTCGCCGGCGAGATCCAGCTCGGCGGACTGATGCAGATCAACTCCGCATTCGGCCAGGTGCAGAACGCGCTCTCGTTCTTCGTCAGCTCCTACGCGACGATCGCCGAGTGGAAGGCGGTGGTCGACCGCCTGACCACCTTCACCCATGCTCTCGATCGGGTCGACGAGATGGCGACCGAGACCGGAATCGTCCGCGACGAGCAGGCCAAGCCGGAAGTGGCCGTCGACGACCTTGCCATCGATATTCCCGGCGGACGACGCCTCTTCGACAAGCTGAGCCTCGCTTTCCCGCAGAAGAAGTCGGTCCTGGTGACCGGACCCACGGGTTCGGGCAAGTCAAGCCTCATGCGGGCGATAGCCGGCATCTGGCCCTTCGGCCAGGGCAAGGTCCATCTGCCGCAGGGTAAGCGGATGCTGTTCCTGCCGCAGAAGCCTTATCTGCCGATCGGCACGCTGCGCCAGGCCCTCCTCTTCCCGGGTGGCGTGCAGGCCGACGACGCAACCCTGTCTAAGGCGCTGACCGATGCCGGCCTTTCCCGCCTCGCGGACCAGCTGGATCGCAGCGAGAATTGGCAGCTCTTCCTTTCCGGCGGCGAGCAGCAGCGCGTCGCGATCGCCCGCGCCCTCCTCCATGGCGGCGATTTCCTCTTCCTCGACGAGGCAACCGCGGCGCTCGACGAGGACAGCGAGCGCAAGCTCTATGAGTTGATCCGCGAACGCCTGCCCGAGGCGGGGATCGTCAGCATCGGCCACCGCACGACGCTGAAGGCTCTTCACGATGAGGAGATCAAGCTAGTGCCGAGCGCGGCGCCTGCGTGAGAACCGAAGATCCGTTCATGAACCTCCCCTAGGGGGACGGCGTTTCTCTCAGGGCCGGCACCGCCGCCGGGTGCCTGGGAGCTGCGGATGGCTTGGCCTGGTCTCGTCTTCTTCAAGGCGCTCTGGCGCCTGACCGGTCCTTATTGGTCGTCGGAGGACCGATGGGCGGGACGCGGGCTGCTCGCCGCGGTGATCGGCCTCAATCTCGGCCTGATCGCAATCAACGTCCGCTTCAACACCTGGAACGCCGACTTCTACAACGCGGTCCAGGAGTTCAACGAAGGCGAGTTCTACAAGCAGCTCGCGATCTTCGCGGGCTTAGCCCTCGTCTTCGTGCTGGTCTCGGTCTACCAGCTCTACCTCAACCAGATGCTCCAGATCCGCTGGCGGCGCTGGCTCACGCGCGAGTATCTCGCCGCCTGGCTCGGCGAGCAGCGCTTCTACCGGCTCCAGGTCACCAAGGGCGAAACCGACAACCCCGACCAGCGCATCGGCGAAGATATCAACCTCTTCGTCGAGAAAACGCTGACCCTAGGCTTGGGGTTCATGAACTCGGTGGTGACGCTTATCTCTTTCGTCACCATCTTGTGGACGCTCTCGGGCATCCTCCGCGTACCTTTGCCGGGCGGCGGCACCTGGGAAATCCCGGGCTATATGTGCTGGGCGGCGCTCATCTATGCGCTGTTCGGGAGCTGGCTCACGGCGCGGATCGGCGCCCGGCTCGTTCCGCTCAATTTCGTCCAGCAGCGCGTCGAGGCGGATTTCCGCTTCCGTATGTCACGCCTGCGCGAGAACGCCGAGGCTGTCGCCCTATGGAAGGGCGAGGAGGCGGAGCGAGTCTCGCTCTCCAACGCCTTCGATCACGTGGTCAGGAACTTCCACTCGATTATGTATCGGCGGAAGAACCTGCAATGGTTCACTGCCGCCTATAACCAGCTCGCGATCATCTTTCCGCTGGTCGTCGCCGCGCCGCGCTTCTTCGCCCGCGAGATCCAGCTCGGCGGGCTGATGCAGATCGCCTCGGCTTTCGGCCAGGTGCAGAACGCGCTCTCCTTCCTCGTCGACTCGTTCTACCTGATCGCCGAGTGGAACGCGGTAGTGCGCCGCCTGACCGGCTTCACCGATGCGCTCGGCGAGGTCGATGTCGAGGCGCACAAATCCTCGGTGACGGTCGAGGAGACCGACCAGGCGCAGGTCGCGGTTCACGGGCTCACCATCGCGCTGCCCGGCGGCCGCAGCCTGTTCAAGGATCTCAGCCTCGAATTCCCGCCGAGCCGGTCGGTCCTGGTGACCGGGCCAACCGGCTCGGGGAAGTCGAGCCTGCTGCGCACCATCTCGGGCATCTGGCCCTTCGGCGAAGGCTTCGTCCGCATTCCCGCCGGCAAGCACGTGCTCTTCATGCCGCAGCGCCCTTACCTGCCGATCGGCAAGCTAAGGGACGCCTTGATCTTTCCCGAAATGATCGAGGTCGACGACGACACGCTGGAAAGGCTGCTCGAGGAATGCGGCCTGCCGCGCCTGGCCGGCCAGCTCGACCGCGACGAGAACTGGCAGCTCTTTCTTTCCGGCGGCGAGCAGCAGCGCGTCGCCTTCGCACGCGCCATCCTGCACAAGCCGGACTTCATCTTCATCGACGAGGGCACCGCCGCGCTCGACGAGGAGAGCGAGGCAAGGCTCTACAAGCTGCTCCGCAAGCATCTGCCGGAGGTCGGCATCGTCAGCATCGGCCATCGCTCCAGCCTGGACGTGCTGCATGACGACAAGATCGAACTCGAAGCCGCTCCCCTCCCGACCGCTGCCGCGGCCGAATAGCCGCAAGGCAAAAGGGCCGCCCCGAGGGGCGGCCCTTCGATCCTCACTGCAAGGATACGTTCCTTAGGCAGCGACCTTCTGGTCGACGACCTGCTTGGGCGAAGCCGTGCCGACCTTGATGGTCCGCGGCTTCATCGCCTCCGGCACCTCGCGCACGAGGTCGACGTTCAGGAGGCCGTTGGCGAGCTCCGCACCGGTCACCTTGATATGGTCGGCAAGCTGGAAGCGACGCTCGAAGGCGCGGCCGGCGATACCCCGGTAGAGGTAGTCGGAGCCCTTCTTCTCCTCGCGATTCTGCTTGCCGGTGATGACCAGGCTGTTGCCCTGGGCGACGATGGAGAGATCCTCCTCGCCGAATCCGGCGACGGCCATGGTGATTCGGTAGGCGTCCTCGCTGACCTTCTCGATGTTGTACGGCGGATAGGCCTGCTCATCCGAACGGCCGGCTGCGTCGAGCAGCGACATCATTCGGTCGAAGCCGACGGTGGAACGGAACAAGGGGCTGAGATCGAAGGTGGACATATCCGAGTTCTCCTTTGCTGAGCAACTTGGGTCCGGGTATCCGCCCGAGGGCCGGATACCCGTCTGGTTAACGATACGTCGAACCCGCTAAGCGGCGCCCGACAACAGTGAGATAGGCGGCGTTTTAGGTATTTCAACCGGCCTTGACGGCGAGAATCGCGAGCCCCAACTTTGTCTTATGGCGATTGTCATTCCGCCGAGTATCCACATGCCGCAGGCGGTCCAGCCGCAGCCCTCGACGCAGGCGCGGGCCGATGTGGTCCAGCTTGCCCAGCTGCGGCCGATCGCGACCCAGACTGTCCGTGCCGTCGCCGGCCCGAGCCGCGGGCGCGGCAGCGAGGGAGCCAAGTCCGAAGAGAAGCGGAGCGCCGCCGCCGGCACCGAGGAGAAGGCGGCCGATGTTCGTCAGGCGCAGCGCCCGCGCAAGCGCGACGGCGTCACCATCGACGTCTGAGCGTCAGTCGGCCGCGTCCATCACCAGCGGCGGCCAGGGCATGCGGCGACGCGCCAGGACACGCTCGACGACCTCGCGCGCCATCAGCAGGCTGCCGCGCGAGCGCGGCGTTAACCATGCGCTGGTGCTGTCCAGCGTATCGTCGATGTCGCTGAGCACGTCGCGGAGATCGTCGTCGGTGTACATTCGCGGCTGGCCCCTTGAGACGAAAATCCGGATACGGATTTAATTCAAATTTTATGAAATCAAACCGTGATTCTGGACGGACTGCAAGCATTCCCGGCGGCCTGGGGATAAGTCCTGCGGCCAAGCAGTTGAATCAGGGGCTTGCGCTGCACCAGCTCGGCCAGCTCGAGGACGCCGAGCATGCCTATCGCAAGGCAATCGCCGCCGACAATCGGCTCGCGGATGCCCACCACCTGCTCGGCGCGGTCCTGCATCAGCAGGGCCGCTCGGGCGACGGTCTGCGTGCGATCGACCAGGCGATCAGGCGCGCGCCGCAATCGGCCGCCTACCACCTGAGCCGCGGCGCCGTGCTCGCGACGCTTGGCCACACCGCCGCCGCCGCCGCTTCCTTCCGGCGCAGCCTTGTCGCACGGCCAGGCGATTCGCTCGCCTTCCGCAATCTGGCGACCGCCGCCATCAGCCTCGACCAGCCGGACATGGCACTTGCCGCATCCAGGCGCGCGTCGCTGCTCGATGCGCGCGATCCGGTCGCCTGGACCGCGCGCGCGCACGCGGCGCGGAAGCGCGATCAGAGACAAGAATCGGCCGAGGCCTGCCGACGCGCGATCGCGCTCGACGCCGGCCAGGACGAAGCGCGGTTCCTCCTCGCCAGCCTGGAGGGCGATCCCGACCGGCCGCCAGCCGGCTATGTTCGCGGGCTCTTCGACAAGTTCGCGCCGCATTTCGACCGCGATCTCGTCGAGCGCCTCGACTACCGGACACCCGAAGCGCTTTCCGCGCTGATCGCGCGTCACCTGGCGCCGGCGCCGAAGAGCCTCACCATTCTCGATCTCGGCTGCGGCACCGGCCTTGCGGGCGTGGCCCTGGCGCCGATTGCGCGCGCCATGACGGGGCTCGATCTCTCCCCTGGCATGCTGACCCAGGCGAAGCGGCGCGGGCTCTATGCCGAGCTCACGGAAGCCGATCTGGTGACCGCGCGTTTCCCGCAGCCTTTCGACCTCGTCGTCGCCGCCGACGTGCTGAACTATCTCGGCAACCTCGCGCCGGCCTTCGCGTCGATCGACGCCGCGCTGTCACCGGGCGGCGCGCTTGCCTTCTCGATCGAGACGCTGAGCGAGGCCGGTACTTATCGCCTGACCTCGGATCTTCGCTATGCGCACGTGCCCGAACACGTGCGAGCTCTTGCCACGGCACGCGGATGGACCGAGCTAGCGGCCGAACCGGCGGTGCTACGCCGCCAGAGCGACACGCCTGTCGAAGGCCTGCTCTTCCTGTTCAGAAAGGGTTAGGCGGAACCGGCTGCAGCGAGTAGCCGCGCGAGCGCATGCAGAAGTCGGAGAGGTTGCTTTCACTCATCATGCGATCGAGGAAGGCGCCTCCTCCACGATGCCGCCGGTGATGGGGATACCCCAGATAGGGATATGGGTAGTTGAAGAAGCTCTCGCGGGCGGCAAGGCTCCGGCACTCGCGCTCCTCGACTTCCGCCTGCTCGGCCGTTACGCCCGGCCGCGTATAGGCCATCGGCGTACAGCCGGCAGCCACCAAGGTCAGGGCGAGAAGAGCGCGCCTCATGATCGATAGATAGCGGTCCTCGGCGTCGGTTTCCATGCGACCCGCGCAAAAACCTGTTATGAGCGCGCCCATGTTCGATCTCGCGACCGCGGCGCTCCGCCTGCTGCCGCCGGAAACCGCCCACCATCTCGCGCTTCGGGCCATGGCGCTCGGGCTCGGGCCGCGCCGCTCGCCGGAACGACCCCGATTGGCGCAGACGCTGTGGGGACGGCGGTTCCCCAACCCGCTCGGCCTCGCGGCCGGCCTCGACAAGGATGCGGTGGCGCCCGCCGGCTTCCTCGCCGCCGGGTTCGGCTTCGTCGAGGTCGGCACGCTGACGCCCAAGGCGCAGATCGGCAACCCGCCGCCGCGCCTCTTCCGCTTGACCGAGGATGCGGCGCTCATCAATCGCATGGGCTTCAACAACCGCGGCCACGCCGAGGCGCAGGCGCGCCTCGCGGAGCGCGACCGGCACGCCGGGATCGTCGGCATCAATATCGGCAAGAACAAGGACCAGGCCGATGCCGTCGCCGACTACGCCGCGGGCGTAGCCACCTTCGGCCCGCTTGCCGATTATCTCACCGTCAATGTCTCCTCGCCGAACACGCCTGGCCTGCGTGCGCTCCAGGCGAAGGCGCCGCTGATCGAGCTGGTCGAGGCGGTGAAAGCAGAACGCAACCGCCTCGGTCTCGCCGATCCGCCGCCGATCCTGGTCAAGGTCGCCCCCGATCTCTCGGAAGAAGAAAGGCAGGCGGTCGCCGAGGTCGCGATCGACCATCGGCTCGACGGCCTGATCGTCTCCAACACGACGATCTCTCGACCGCAAAGCCTGCGAAGCGCCCATCGCGCCGAGACCGGCGGCCTCTCCGGCCGGCCGCTCCGCGACCTGGCGCTCGCTGCGCTCGCCGACTTCCACCGCCTCACCCAAGGCAAGCTGGTCCTGATTGGCGTCGGCGGCATCGAGTCGGGGATCGATGCGTATCGGCGGATTCGCGCTGGCGCTTCGCTGGTTCAGGTCTACAGCGCACTCGTTTATCAGGGGCCGGGGCTGATTCCGCGCCTGCTCGACGAGCTCGAATCGCTGCTCGAGCGTGACGGATTCGCCACGCTCGGCGGCGCGGTCGGTGCAGGCCTTCCCTCCCCCGGCTGAGCCGGGCACAATGCGCCGCGCGGCCCAGGAGACCTGCTCATTCCGGATTCCTTTCTGATCCTTCTCGCTTCGCTCGCGGTCTCGGCACTGGCGCTGCTGTTAGTCCTCTTCCTTGCCCTTTCCAACCGCAAGGTGAAGCGGCGCCTGCGCCTGATCGAAGCGCGTCTCGAAGGCCTCGCCGAAGAGCAGTCGGAACTCGGCAAGCGAGCCGCCGGTTCGGGCGAGAAGGTCGCCTCCGAGATGCGCGTGCTGCAGAAGCTGCTCGTGCAACTCTCGGCCCAGCGCGCGCAGCAGGCGGCTCCCGGAGCCGCGGCGGCCGTGGACGCCAAGATGCCGGTCGCCGTGGCGCCGAGACCGGTGATGGCCGCGAACCAGGTGCTCGAGGTCGTGCGCGACGCGCTCAACCAGGAGAAGGTCGATCTCTTCCTGCAGCCGATCGTCAGCCTGCCGCAGCGCCGACGGCGCTACTTCGAGTGCTTCAGCCGCATCCGCGCGCCGGATGGCAGCTGGATCCTGCCCGAGCAATATCTCGACGTGGCGAAGCGTGCCGGGCTGATGGGCGCAATCGACAACATGCTGCTGTTCCGCTGCATCCAGCTCACCCGCCGTGCGCGCAAGGGCAAGCTCGATCTCGGCTTCTTCTGCAACATCTCAGGATACTCGCTCGCCGATGACAGCTTCTTCCGCGATTTCCTCGAGTTCCTCAGCGAGTACCCGGAGCTGGCGCAGGCGCTGTTCTTCGAGTTCAGCCAGAAAGACCTCACCACTGGACTCGATCACCGCGACTCGCTGAGAAAGCTCGCCAATCTCGGCTTCAAGCTGTCGCTCGACCAGGTGACCAATCTCGACATGGATATCGGCGACCTGGCCTCGCTCGGCTTCAAGTTCCTGAAGGTCGATGCGCAGCATCTGCTGAGCGCAGTCAGGACCGGCGACATCGACATGGGCGACTTCAGGCTCGCCCTCGACCGAGCGGCCGTCGACCTGATCATTGAAAAGGTCGAATCCGAAGACCAGCTTCTTGAAGCCCTCGACTGCCGGCCCGACTTTGGCCAGGGCTTTCTCTTCGGCGAACCCAGACTGAGCGCAGAGGCTACGTGACCATTCCCGTTCTCGACGGCGTCCGCGAGGTTGCGGATCGCTATGACGCGTATATCGTCGATGTCTGGGGCGTCCTCTACGACGGCGGCAATAGCGCCTTCCCCGGCGTCGTCGACTGCCTGGAACGCCTGAAGAAGCGCGGCGCGCAGATCGTCGTGCTGTCGAACTCGCCGCGGCGAAGCAGCATCGTCGGCGAGCGCCTCGACTCGATCAAGGTGGACCGTCATCTCTACGACCACCTGGTCACCTCGGGCGAGGAGACACATCGCCATCTCAAGCATCGTCCCGATCCCTGGTATCGCAAGCTCGGCAATGTGGCGATCGACACCGGACCGGCCCGCTTCTCCGGCCTCGTCGAGGAAACCGAGTTCACGCTGACGACCGACGTCGAGGCGGCCGATCTCGTGCTCAACACCGGCCCCAACGGGCTCGACGACAAGGTCGCGCATTACGAGGAGATGATGCAGGCGGCGATCCGCCGGAAGCTGCCGATGATCTGCGCCAACCCGGATCTCGAGGTGGTGATGGACGGCAGGCTGACTGTCTGCGCCGGCGGGCTTGCCAGGCGATATGCCGAGCTCGGCGGCGACATCCGCTATCACGGCAAGCCGCACAAGGAGATCTACGAGCGCTGCTTCGAGCTCATCCAGGGCGTCGATCGCAAGCGCGTCGCCATGTGCGGCGACGGCCTGCTGACCGACATTCCCGGTGCGCGTGCCGCCGGCATCGACTCTCTTCTGATCTGTGCCGGCCTGCCTTCGGGCGAGATGAGCATTCCCCCAGGAGCGAAACCGGAGTCCGGGGCGTTGAACCGGCTCTGCGAAAGCTACCGCGAGCGTCCGACCGCGGCGCTGGCGACGCTGGCCTGGTGATGGCAGATCTCATCGAGCTACCTATATCCAGGTCTGAGGAGATCTAAGCATGTCCGCGATCCAGACCACCGACGACCTGTTCTTCAACCGCCAGGACCTCGATAAGAAGCGTGTCGAGGGCGTAGTCGACGAGGCGCTCAAGGGCACGGACGACGGCGAGCTCTTCTTCGAGTACCGCCAGTCCGAGAGCCTGACCTTCGACGACGGCCGGCTCAAGAACGCCAGCTTCGACACGACCCAGGGCTTCGGCCTGCGCGCGGTGGCCGGCGAGTCGGCCGGCTATGCACATGCCTCCGAGATCAGCGAGCCGGCGATCCGCCGTGCCGCCGATACGGTGAAGGCGGTGCGCCGCGGCCATGCCGGCACCTATGCCGAGCCACCCTCGGGCACCAACCGGCGCCTCTATGGCGACTTCAACCCGCTGTCCGAGGTCGATTTCTCGACCAAGGTGAAGCTCCTTCAGGACATCGACGCCTATGCGCGGAAGAAGGATCCGCGCGTGCGCCAGGTCTCGGCAAGCATCGCCGGCTCCTGGCAGGCCGTCCGCATCCTGCGTTCCGGCGGCTACTCCGTCGGAGACATAAGGCCGATGGTCCGCCTCACCGTCAGCCTGATCCTCGGCGAAGGCGACCGCCAGGAAGCCGGCTCGGAATCCGCGGGCGGGCGCATCCCCTACGACATCTACCTCAAGCCCGAAGGCTGGCAGAGCATCGTCGACGAGGCGATCCGCGCCGCCGCGGTCAATCTCGGCGCGGTCGCGGCGCCGGCTGGCGAGATGCCGGTCGTGCTCGGCCCCGGCTGGACCGGCGTGATGCTTCACGAAGCGGTCGGCCACGGGCTCGAGGGCGACTTCAACCGCAAGAAGACTTCCACCTTCTCCGACCGCATCGGCCAGCACGTGGCCTCGCCCGGCGTTACCGTCGTCGATGACGGCACGCTGCAGGACCGCCGCGGCTCGATCACCGTCGATGACGAAGGCACGCCCTCGGGCCGCACGCTCCTGATTGAGGACGGCATCCTCCGCGGCTACATGCAGGACCGCCAGAACGCGCGCCTGATGGGCATGAAGCCGACCGGCAACGGCCGGCGGGAATCCTTTGCCGCCTCGCCGATGCCGCGCATGACCAACACGCTGATGCTCGCCGGCCCGCATTCGCCGGAGGAGATCATCAAGTCGGTGAAGCGCGGCCTCTATGCCGTCGACTTCTCCGGCGGCCAGGTCGACATCACCTCGGGCAAGTTCGTCTTCGCCGCCTCCGAGGCCTATCTGATCGAGGACGGCAAGATTGGCCCCGCCGTGAAGGGCGCGATGCTGACCGGCAACGGCCCCGACGCCATGACCAAGGTCCGCATGGTCGGCAACGACATGCGCATGGATGGCGGCGTCGGCACCTGCGGCAAGGAAGGCCAGAGCGTGCCGGTCGGCGTCGGCCAGCCGACGCTCTTGATGGACGGCATCACCGTCGGCGGCACGGGCTGATCGACTCTCTCCCCCGCCGGAGCGGGGGAGAGTCGGAGGATTCAACTCTTGCCGATGTTCCAGTAGGCGAGGATGGCGCCTTTCACGACGCCGTCGACGTTCTTCCGCCACGCATAGAGCGGCATGAAGTTGCCGAGCAGCGTGTAGGGCTGCACCTGGACCAAACGAGCGTGGAACTGGTTCAGGATCTCCATGCGCTTCTTCTCGTCAGGCTCTCGGATGAAGGCGTTGCGGAGCTTCTCCGCCTCCTCGTCGCAGGGCCAGCCGTTCCAGTTCTTGCCGTCGCAGGTCATGACCGCGGTGATGTTGGTCAGCGGATGATGGTAGGTGGAGGCCGTGCCCCGGCTGGTGAACATGTGCCAGCCGCCCTTCTCGGGCTCGTCCTTCTTGGTCATTCGCGTGACAACCGAGCCCCAGTCGTTGATCTGCATCTCGACATTGACGCCGATCTCCTTGAGCCTGGCCGTCGCCACCTGGGCGAGCGCGCCGATCGCGGCGATCTCGTTGGTGGTGATCATGATCAGCTTCTCGCCCTTGTAGCCGGCCTCGGTCATGAGCTGCCTGGCCTTGGCGAGGTCGACCTTCTGCACGGCTTCCGAGCCGAACTCGGTGCCGTAGGGCGTGCCGCAGATGAAGAAGGAGTAGCAGACCTTCCACCAGCGCTCGTCGTCGCCGGTGGACGCGCGCTGGAAGTCGCGCTGGTCGAAGGCATAGGCGAGCGCGAGCCTGGCCTTCGGATTGTTGAAGGGCGGATGGAGTGCATTGGTGCGGAGGAAGCCCATATTGCCGAAGGGCGTCAGCGGCGCGACCACGACATCCTTGCTCTTCGCGATCACCGGGATCTGGTCGCCGGACGGATTGTCCCAGAGATCGACCTCGCCGCGCACCAAAGCGGCCGCCGAGGTGCCGGGGTCGGGCATGATCGTCCATTCGACGCGATCGACCTTGACCACCTTGCCGCCGGCCAACCCGTCGGCCGGCTCGTTCCGCGCCGGATAGTCGGTGTTCTTGTCGAAGACGATCTTCGAGCCCGGCTGCCAGGCTTCGCGGTTGAACTTGAAGGGGCCGGAGCCGATGGTCGTGGTGATGCCCGTGAAGGCGTCGGTCGCCGCGTCCTTCTCACGATAGATCACTGGCAGCGAGCCGCCGGCCGAGCCCAACGTGAATTCGACGAAGCCGTAAGGCTCCTTGAGCTTGATGCGGAAGGTATCGTCGTCGACCGCCTCGAAGCCGGCGGTGAACTCCATCATCTTCTGACCCATCGGATCGCGCTTGGCCCAGCGCTGCACCGAGGGGATCACGTCCTTGGAAGTGACCTTGGTGCCGTCATGCCATTTAAGGCCCGGACGGAGTTTGAAGGTGTAGGTGAGCTTATCGGGCGAGACCTGCCAGTCGCCAACCATCTGCGGCTTCACATGCCACTTCTCGTCCCAGGCGAAGAGCTGGTCGTAGACCATCAGCGAAAAGATCTTGGTGATCTGGATCGAGCCGACATGGGTGTCGAGCACCTTGAGATCGGCATGCGGCACCGCCTTCAGCACCTTCTGCGCCGCCGCCGGCGAGGCCAGCACGAGCGCCAGCGCCGGTGCGATGAGCCATGCCTGCCGAGTCACCAGGCTTCGATCCATGACGTGCCTCCAAAAGTTGTGATGGGGAACTCTAGGCATGGCGGTTTCGGATCGGCAACAACCCCTGTCCTTCGCATGACCGCCGCCACGCGCTCGTGATAAATGGCCCCCATGGATTCGATCACCCAGATGCTGTTCGGCGCCACCGTGGCGCAGGCCGGATTCCGCCGGAAGCTCGGCCGCCGGGCGCTGGTCGCCGGCGCGATCATCGCTTCCGTTCCCGACCTGGACGCGGTCGCCGCCTGGGTCGGCGGTCGCTTCGCCGAATGGGAGCATCACCGCGGCCTGACGCACTCGCTGCTTTTCGGTCCCGTCGTCGGTCCGCTGATCGGCTGGGCGATCTGGCGCCTCGAAGCCTGGCGGTCGGGCCTTGCACGCGACCGGGAGAGGCTGAATGCCTGGATCTGGCTCGCGGTGCTGTCGCTCGTCACGCATCCGTTGATCGACCTCTTCACCAGCTACGGCACGCAGCTTCTTTGGCCGCTGACGACGACCCGCTTCGCGATCGACTCGATGCCGATCATCGAACCGATCTACTCGACCGCCCTGTTGATCGCGCTCGTCATCGGCACGCGGTCGGCGGTACGACCGTCGACCGCCCAAAACGCTGCCGGCATCGCCTTGCTGTTTATCCTCGTCTATTCCTTCGCCGGCTGGGCGATCAACGAGAAGGTCGAGCGCGTCGCCGCCGCGGATCTCGGCAAGCCGGCGACGGTCAGCGCGTATCCGCTGCTGTTCCAGCCCTACTATCGCCGTGTCGTCGCCGTGACGCCGGAAGCCGCGCATGTCGGCTACTACTCGGTCCTCAATCCCAAGCCGATCGTCTGGACGAGCTATCCGAGGGAGACCGGCGAACCGATCGCCGCCGCACGTCGCAGTCGTGAGGCGGCACTGTTCGAATGGTTTGCAATGGACAAGGTGCTTTGGCGGACGATGTCGGACGCCGGAGGGCGGATCATGCTCGTCGCGACGGACCTTCGCTACGGCATGATCGGGGCGACCGATGCCGGGCAATGGGGCATCCGCACCACAACTTCCACCGCCAACGGCGGAAACGGCGACGGAGATCGCACTAGGCTGCAGCCCTTCAGCGTTCCGCGCGATGCGAGCGGCGCTGCCTTCAGGCGCTACTGGTCGGATATCACCGGCTGGTAGACGGATGACCCAGCCTCGCGACGCCGCACCCGGTCGCCTCACCGGATCGCCGACATGGACCCAATGGGCGCTGATCGCGCTCCTGTCGGTCGGCCTCGCCGTGCCGTTCCACCTCGCCGGAATCCCCGCCGCCTTCCTGGTCGGCCCGCTACTTGCGGGCATTCTGGTCTCGACCAATGGCGGCAACGTCCGCGTACCCGCGCTTCCCTTTCTCATCGGGCAGTCGGTCGTCGGCAGCATGATCGCGCATTCGATCGACGCCGATATCGTCCGCACCTTCCTCGACGGCTGGCCGCTGTTCCTGGGCACCGTGGCCTCGATTCTAGTCTTCTCGAGCATCGTGGGCTGGGTGATGACGCGCCTGCAGATCCTGCCCGGCACGACCGCGGTGTGGGGAACCTCGCCCGGTGCCGCGACGCCGATGATGCTGATGGCCGGTGAGTTCGGCGACGACGCTCGCTACGTCGCCTTCATGCAGTATCTGCGCGTCGTCTTCGTTGCGATCACCGCCGCCGTCATCTCCGGTTTCTGGCTCAACCCTCATGCCGGTCCGGCGCCGTCGCGGCCCTTGATCCACCCGCTCGACTGGCTGGCTTTCGGCGAGACCATGGCGATCGCCATCGCCGCCGCCCTTCTTGGCCGCCGGCTCAAGATCCCCGGCGGCGGCTTCCTGGTCCCCCTGGTCGTGGGCACGGTGATGCAGGTCTCCGGCCTGGTCCGGATCGAGCTGCCGGAGCCGCTGCTCGTGGTCAGCTACGCCATGCTCGGCATCAGCGTCGGGCTCAGTTTTACGCGGACCGTGGTCATTCACGCCCTCCGCGCCTTCGTCCCGATCGCCGCCTCGACCGTGGCGCTGATCAGCTTCTGCGGCGGGCTTGCCTATATCCTGCACCGCACCCTCGGCATCGACCCCTTGAGCGCCTACCTCGCCACCAGCCCCGGCGGCCTCGACTCGGTCGGGATCATCGCCGCCTCGGCCAAGGTCGACGTGCCTTTCGTCATGGCGCTGCAGACCTTCCGCCTCTTCGTCGTCCTGGCCGTGGGGCCGACCATCGCTCGGCTCATCGCCCGCGCCACGGCCAGGCGCACAACCTGAGCGTCCTGGCGGTTGCCGGCCGGGCCGGACCCGCGCGACAATGACGCCCGCATGCTGACCGACGCCCAGGACCTTCCCGTCACCACCGAGCGGCCGGAGACGATCGATGCGATCGATCGCTTCGTCCAGTCCTTCTTAGGCTACGGCACCGACTTCCAGGCGATCCTGGATGCGGCCGAGGACGACCCGAGCTGCGTCGTCGCCCAGGCCCACGCCGCGGCGCTGATGCTGTTCGCCGAGACCGGCGATGCCGCCGACAAGGCCAGACCCTATATCCGCCGCGGCATCGAGGCGGCCCAGCAGGTGACCGAGCGCGAGCGCCTCTATCTCTGGACCATCTCGACCTGGGCCGCCGGCGACTACGGCATGTCGATGACCGCGCATAAGGCGCTGGCGCAGAAATATCCGCGCGACATCGCCGCGATCAAGATCGGCCAGGTGCGCGCCTTCTCGCTCGGCGACTCCCCGGGCATTCTGGCCCTCGGCGAAGCCGGGCTCAGCGCCAATGCCGAGAACCACTTCGCCCACGGCATGGTCGCCTTCGGCTACGAGCAGTGCCATCGCTTGCGCGATGCCGAGGCCGCCGGCCGCAAGGCGGTCGAGATGGACCGCCGCGACCCCTGGGCGCATCACGCCGTCGCTCACGTGATGGAGACCGAAGGGCGGATCGACGAAGGCCTCGCCTGGATGCACGGTCTCGCCGATACCTGGGAGACCTGCAACTCCTTCATGTATACGCACAACTGGTGGCACGTCGCGCTGCTCCAGCTCGATCACGACGACCACGAGGGCGCGCTCAAGACCTACGACACGCGCGTCTGGGGTCGCCTCAAGGAGTACTCCCAGGACCAGGTCAACGCCGTCTCGCTGCTGGCGCGCCTGCAGCTTCGCGGCGTCGATGTCCGCGACCGATGGACTGATGTCGCGAGCTACCTAGCGCCGCGCACCGACGAGCATGTCGATCCGTTCCTCGACCTCCACTACCTCTACGGCCTGGCCAAGGCCGGGCGCGACGGCGAGGCAGCGCAGCTGCTCACCGGCATCATGGCGCATGCCGGCAAGGTGAAGCCGGTGCAGCAGGTGATGTGGCAGCAGGTCGCCGTGCCGACGGCACGCGCGCTGATCGGCTATATCCTCGGGCGCTTCGAGGAAGCCGCGGACATTCTCGGTCAGGTTCTGCCGAACCTCCATCGCATCGGCGGTAGCCACGCGCAGCGCGATCTGTTCGAGCAGGTCCATCTCGATGCGCTGATGCAGGCCGGCCGCACCGAAGCCGCGCGCGCCATCGTCGAGCGCCGCCTCGCCCGCCGGCCGAACATTGCCCACACCCGCCGTCTGGCCGAGCGCCTGGCCGGCTGACCGCAGTTTCCGAGGACCGCCATGACCCGCGACGTCGCCCTGATGTCCGCAACCGAGCTCCTCAGGAGCTACCGACGCGGCTCGCTCTCCCCGGTCGAGGCGACGGCGGCGGCGCTGGGCGAGATCCGCAAGCATAACGAGCGGCTGAACGCGCTGTGCTGGCTCGACGAGGAAGGCGCGATGGCGCAGGCGCGCGAGTCCGAAACACGCTGGCGCGAAGGCCGTCCGATGGGCTTGCTCGATGGCGTGCCGGCTACGGTGAAGGACCTGCTCCTGACCAAAGGCTGGCCGACGTTGCGCGGCTCGCGCACGATCAAGCGCGATCAGCCCTGGACCGAGGACGCGCCGACCGTGGCGCGCATGCGCGAGCACGGCGCCGTCCTGCTGGGCAAGACGACGACGCCGGAGTTCGGCTGGAAGGGCGTCACCGACAGCCCGCTGACCGGCGTCACCCGCAATCCCTGGGATCCGACGCGCACGCCAGGCGGCTCCTCCGGCGGCGCCGCGGTCGCCGCGGCGATGGGCATGGGCGCGCTGCATCTCGGCACCGATGGCGGCGGGTCGATCCGCATCCCGGCCGCCTTCACCGGCATCTTCGGCCTGAAGCAGAGCTTCGGCCGCGTACCGGCCTATCCCCTGAGCCCCTTCGGCACCGTCGCCCATGTCGGCCCGATGACGCGCACGGTCGAGGATGCGGCGCTCATGCTGACCGTGATCAGCGAGCCGGATCATCGCGACATCTATGCGCTGCCCCATGACCGCCGCGACTGGCGCATCGGTCTCGACGACGGCATCAAGGGCCTTAGGATCGCCTATTCGCCGACGCTCGGCGGCAATCGCGTCGAGCCGGATGTCGCGATCCTGGTCGCCGCCGCCGTCGCACGCCTGGCCGAGCTCGGTGCCGAGATCGAGCAGGCCGATCCAGACACCTCCGGGGTGCCGGAGATCTTCCGCGTCCACTGGTTTGCCGGCGCCGCGAATGCGATGTCGGCGATCCCGGCCGAGATTCGCGGACAGATCGACCCGGGGCTGCAGGATGTCGCCGCCACCGGCGCCAAGTTCAGCCTCGCCGAGTATCAGGCCGCGGTGAAAGGACGCGAGGCCTTCAGCCAGAAGATGGCCGAGTTCCATCGCAAATACGATCTGCTGGTGACGCCGACACTGCCGCTGCCGGCCTTCGAGGCCGGCCTCGAGGCGCCCAGCAATGCCAAGAACGTGCGTTGGACCAACTGGACGCCCTTCAGCTACCCCTTCAACTTGACGCGCCAGCCGGCCGCGACGATCCCCTGCGGCCTGACCAAGAACGGGCTCCCGGTCGGCCTCCAGATCGTCGGCGCGCTCTATGACGACGCCACCGTTCTCCGCTGCGCCCGCGCCTACGAGTCGCTCCGCCCCTTTCAGGCGCCGCCGCTGCCGAAGTAGCAGCGGCCTTGCGGCCGCGAAGCGTCTCCGCTTTGCTAGCGCGATCGGGGCGCCACACCGGCGCCCGGGAGGACCCATGCGCCTCGGCCTTGCCGCTGTCGTGGCGGCGCTCCTGATCTGCGTTCCCGACGCGGCTTCGCGCGCGCAGGACCTGAGCGAGGCGCGCAAGGGCGCCGTGGCGGGCGATGCCCGGTCCCAGCGCATCTATGGCCAGATGCTGCTGAAGGATACCGGCGCCCGGGCCGATCCGCGCGAGGGCATCCGCTGGCTCGCCGCCGCCGCCGAGCAAGGCGACGCGCTGGCTCGTCGCGATCTTGCCAACGCCTATCTCAATGGCACCGGCGTGCCCAAGAACCCGCGGGAAGCCATCAGCTGGTTCCGCAAGGCCTCGGAGAGCGGCGACTCGATCTCCCAGTCGACGCTCGCCGGGATGCTGGCCGACGGCAAGCTGGCGCCGAAGGACGAGAAGGAATCCGCGAAGTGGATGCGCGCCGCGGCCGACCAGGGAGACTCCTCGGCGCAGCTCGCGCTCGGCGACTACTACCGGAAAGGCTTTGGAGTCGAGAAGGACCTGCTGCAGGCCTATGTCTGGGCATCGCTGGCAAGCCGTGCGCGGAATCCAAAGGCGTCGGACGTAAGGCGCGAGATCGTCCAGCAGCTCTCCGCCGATCAGCGTCGAGTGGGCGATCGCCTCGTCCAGGCCTGGGGTGCCGCCCGCGTCGCCGCAAAGGCGGTCGAAGCCAGCGCCAAGCCCACGGGGACCGGCTTCTTCGTCAGTGCCAGCGGCCACATCCTGACAAACGAGCAGGCGGTCCGCGGCTGCCGCGAGCTCCGCATCCGTCGGCCCGACCAGAGCGTCGGCGTGGCGACGCTGGTCGCGCAATCGCCCGAGGAGGACCTCGCCGTGCTCAAGTCCGACTTCCGCGCGGACATCATTGCGTCCTTCAGCACGGACAGGGCAGCCACGCAGGGAGAGACCGTCGTCGCCTACGGCTTCGCGCTCTCAGGCCCCCTCGCCTCTGCCGGCAACCTGGTCAGCGGCAGGGTGACGGCCCTTGCCGGGCTCGATAGAGACAACCGCTTCCTCCAGACATCGATCACGCTTCAGCCCGGCAGCGGCGGCAGTCCGTTGCTCGACATGAACGCGCGGGTCGTCGGCGTCACCACCGCCTCGTTCGGTGCGCAGCAGGCTAACCAGGCGTCCGGCGGGGGCAGCTCGAAGAGCCCGAACCTTGCGGTCAAGGTCGAGGCCGCAGCGGCATTTCTCGCCAAGCACGGCGTCGCATTCTCGGTTACCGGAGGTGCGCCGCGAACGGCGACCGCGGCGGAAGAGGTGGGCGCCAGGGCGAAGCGCTTCACCGTGCGGGTCGAGTGCCTCGCCTAGCGGTTTCGGTTGACCGCGGCCTCGGCGTCTCCTACCCCTCGCGCGCCATGCATCGAGAGCCGAGCCAGGCCGGTCGCACGCCCGGCGATATCGAACGCCCGTGACGACGCTGCCGATGGATGCCCGCCGCGGCATTCTCGCGATGTGCCTCAGCATGGCGACCTTCCTCGTCAACGACACGCTGGTGAAGCTGATTGTCAACGCCGGAGTAAAAATGCATCGGCTGGCCGGAGTAAAAATGCATCACGGCTGACAGCATGAAGGCCCCCCCGCGGGGGCCTTTATGCGCCCTGGTTTATTCCTCGGATGGACTGTCGGGTCGATCGGTGGCTCGTTTGGCGCGCTGGCGGCGCCTGCTCTGCTTGAGCCGGTAGCTGTCGCCGTTCATCTCCAGGATGTGGACGTGGTGGGTCAGCCGGTCGAGCAGCGCGCCGGTCAGCCGCTCGGAGGCGAACACGCTGGTCCACTCGTCGAACGGCAGGTTGGAGGTGACAATGGTCGAGCCGCGCTCGTAGCGCTGGCTGAAGACCTCGAACAGCAGCTCGGCGCCGGTCTGCGACAGCGGCACGTAGCCGAGCTCGTCGATTACCAGGAGCTTGTAAGCGGCCAGCTGGCGCTGCAGCCTCAGCAGCCGCTTCTCGTCGCGGGCCTCGAGCAGCTCGTTGACCAGGGCAGCCGCCGTGATGAACCCGACCGAGAAGCCCTTCTGGCAAGCCGCCAGCCCGAGGCCGAGCGCCACGTGGCTCTTGCCGGTGCCGCTGTTGCCGACCGCAATCACGTTCTCCCGACGGAGCACGTACTCCG
>VGEN01000001.1 GCA_016869285.1 Alphaproteobacteria bacterium | reverse complement strand
GCGGGCCAGCGCCTCGGCGGCATTGTACTGACGGGCGGTGAAGAAGATCTCCTTGGTCGCCGGCGTGCCGATCGTCTCGGAATATCGACGCAGGCCGGCATAGCCGTAGCCCAGCCCGAGCTTTGCAGCGGGGAGGGAGAAGCGCGAGCCCTCGGTCGCGATGCGGATGTCGCAGCAGATGGCGAGGTTGAGCCCGCCGCCGATGCAGTGTCCGCGGATCATCGCGATGGTCGGCTTAGGGAACCGGTAGATGTGGCTGTAGAGCCGCTCGACCAGCGCGTTGTAGCGCTGTACCGCCTCCTCGCTCTGACGCTCGTCGGCGAATTTGGAGATGTCAGCGCCCGAGACGAAGGCCCTGCCGCCGGCGCCGGTCAGGATGACGACCCTGACCTCCTGGTCGGCAAGGAAATCTCCGAGGATCTGTTCGGCTGCAGCCCACATCTCGAAGGAGACCGCGTTGTGCTTCTCAGGATTGTTGAAGGTCAGGATCCCGACCTTCCCTTCCTTCCGCGCCAGCATCTTGTCGGTGAGAGGCGTATCCATCCGGTCATCCTTTGGCAGAGAAGCCACGTATTCGGAGGAGCGTAACGTCTAACCCAAGGACGATGGGATGTAGATTGCAGATTGTCAACAATTTAGCTGGAATGCAGGATTGACGGCGCAGGAGGCGGCTGCACCTGAAATTCCCTTCCAGGCCCAGCCCCTTGGACTATACTAGCAGCGGTGGTGGACACGTTGGCGGCTTCCGGGGGAGGCCCGCGAGGTGCATAGGTCGTTTCTGACCTACAGGGGATTCCTGTTCCTGAAGGTCGCCGGCTTGGCGGGGATATTGGCTGTGGCTCTCTATATGGGGCACGCGCCGATGGACGCGCCAAATGGCGGGACGTGGCTCGGCTATGGCCTGGGAACCGTCAGCGTCTTCCTCATCTTCTGGCTCGCCTGGTTCGGCGTGCGGAAGCGCCGGTATAGCGGCGTCAAGCCGCTGCGCGGCTGGCTCTCCGCTCATGTCTATCTGGGATCTGCGCTGCTCGTGCTCGCCACGCTGCACACCGGCTTCCAGTTCGGCTGGAACGTCCACACGCTGGCCTACGGCCTGATGCTGCTGGTCATCGCCAGCGGCATCTTCGGAACCGTCGCCTATGCCCGCCTGCCGCGGCTGGTCGCGGACAACCGCGGGCGCCGGACGCTCGAAGCGATGGTCGCCGAGATCTCCTCGCTCGATCGCGAGGCGCGACAGGCGGCGATGGCGCTCGACGACAAGGTCAATGCCATGGTCTTCGCCGCGAGCGAAAAGCTTCAGCTCGGCGGCTCGCTCTGGCGCATTCTGTCGGGGCGCGAGCCGGCCTGCCGCACCTCGGCCTGTATCGCGCATCTGGAAAGCCTTCCGACCAAGGGTGGTATCGGGCCCGAGGAAGGGGCGATCCTCGGCACGCTCGTCCGGCTGCTCTATCGCAAGCGGGAGCTCCTCCATCGTGCCCGCCTCGATCTCCGCTACCAGGCGCTGCTCGACATCTGGCTGCACATCCACATCCCGGCGACGGTGCTGCTGATCGTGGCTCTGGTCGCGCATGTCGTCGCGGTTTTCTTCTTCTGGTGATTGGGAGATAGATGAGAGCCCGGATCGACCAGATCGTCCGCAAGCGTCGCGGGCTCGCCGATGTGAACGAGCGCGACCTAGACACCTCGGCGCTAAGAATCGGGCGAAGCGGATCGGCCGAGATTCATCTCGCCGACCCGCGCGTTCGCCTCGACCATGCGGTGATCGAAGGCGAGGACGGTCGATTTGAAGTCCGCGCTGTCGGCGATGCGATCATCCTCGTCGACGGGCAGCCGAACTCGGTCGGCATGCTACGGCCGGGAACGCGCGTCTCGATCGGTCCCTACGAGCTTCGTGTCGACGAGCCGCCGCCCGGCATCGATCTCCTGATCGCGGTCGAGCTGGTGCAGCCTTTCGACGCCGAGGCTGCGGCGGCGCTGACCGACGAGATGCGCGTGATCGCGCATCATTTACCGGGACGACGACTTGTCGCCTGGACACTGTCGCTAGTCATCCTCGCGCTCTTCGTCGCCCTTCCGGTGATCGCGGCGCTGTCGCCGGGAGCGCGCGAGGCGACCAAGGCCTTCCGCCCCCTGGCGGCGTGGAACTCGGGGCCGATCTCGAACGTGCACCGGACGATCGCCGAGAACTGCACGGCCTGCCATGTAAAGCCCTTCGTGCAGGTCGAGAACGCGCAGTGCCTCGCTTGCCATGCGGCGACGCGCCAGCATGCCGACCCGAAGATGTTCGATCTAAGCGGGCTTCGCTGCGAGTCCTGCCACAAGGAGCACAACGGCCAGCGCCTGGCGACGCGCGCCGATGACGGATTCTGCACCGGCTGCCACGCGAGCATCGCCTCGTTCGCGCCGAAAACGACGCTCGCGGCGGTCGGACCCTTCGCCCGCGCGCATCCAGAGTTCCGTCCGACGGTGGTCTCCGATCCGGCCGGTCCGGTTTTCGCGCGCGTATCGCTCGACGCCAAGCCGCAGGAGAACTCGAACCTTCGCTTCCCTCATGACAAGCACCTGAAGCGCGAAGGCCTCAGGACGCCCACAGGCACGGTGACGCTTACCTGCGCCAATTGCCACACGCCCGACCCTAGCGGTGCGACCATGATGCCCGTCCGCATGGAGGCGCAGTGCGGCACCTGTCACACCTTGGGCTTCGAGCGACGCTTCCCCGACTGGACGGTGCCGCATGGCGAGCCCGACCAGGTTCGCCGCACTATCGCCGGTCTCTACAGCCAGGTCGCTCTAGCGGAGCGACGTGAGGTCGATCGCGCGCAGCCGAGTCGCCAGCGCCCCGGCAGCGAGCTTAGCTCTGAGGACCGCGCTCAGCGCGAGGCCGATCGTGCCTGGGTTGAGGCGCGCACCGAGGAGGCGATGGCGACAACCTTCGGCGCCGCCGGATGTGGTCTTTGTCACATGACAGAGAAGAAGCCCGAGGGCTGGGCGGTCAAGCCGGTACATGTAGCCTCGCAATTCATGCAGAAGGCGCGCTTCGACCACGCGCGCCACACCACGGTCGGCTGCGGCGAGTGCCACGCGGCGCAGACCTCGTCGAGCAGCGCCGACCTGCTGCTGCCGGGGATCGAGACGTGCCGCGGCTGCCATGGCGGCGACAAGCCAGAGGCCGACAAGGTCGCCTCCACCTGTCTCTCGTGTCACGCCTTCCACACTCATGCTTCTCCCATCCGAGCGGCGGAGACTGTGAAATGATCCGTATCCTGCTCATTCTGACGATGCTGATCGGGATCGGCGGTCGGGTTGAAGCCCAGCAGGCGCTGACCGCGGCGGAGGTCATCCAGGTCCTGTCGCAGGCGGCGAGCGAAGCGCAAGCGAGGGGAAGGCCGGCAACCATCGCCGTCGTCGACCGAGTCGGCAACGTTCTCGGCGTCTTCCAGATGACCGGCGCCAACAATGCGGATCCGGGATTCGCCGCGCTCAGCGTGCCCGCCAATCCGAGCCTCCGCACGGTTAAGGTGCTCGATAATCCGCGCGGCACCAACACCGGGCTCAACGGTGTCGACTTCGTCCCCGACACGCTGGCGGCGATCGCCAAGGCGATCACCGGCGCCTATCTCTCTTCGGGCGGCAACGCCTTCTCGACTCGGACAGCGGGACAGATCATCCAGAGCCAGTTCAACCCGGGCGAGCGGAACACGCCGTCGGGTCCCCTCTTCGGCGTGCAATTCAGCCAGCTTCCCTGCTCGGACCTCAATCTGCGCTTGGCCGGCGGCACGGCAGGACCGAAGCGCTCGCCCTTAGGTCTCTCCGCCGATCCGGGAGGTTTCCCGCTCTACAAGAACGGCGAACTGGTCGGCGGCGTCGGGGCGATCGCCGACGGCACCTACGGCATCGACACGGACATCTTCGATCGCGACCAGGATCTTGACGAGCTGATCGCGCTCGCTGGCACGGTCGGCTTCGATGCACCGAACGCCATCCGCGCCGACCGGATCACCGTGGACGGCAAGCTGCTTCGGTTCTCGGACGCGGCGCGCGGCAACCTCCTCAGCAACCCCGCGGCACCGGCGGCGCTCTCCTCGATTGCCGGCAGCATCGTCGCCGTCGCCGGCTACTTCTCCGGCACCATCCAGGCGGGACAGGCTTTCCTTGCGATCACCTCGGGCTTCGCGCTCGACGGTCATACTTACGGCCTCCTGTCGGTCATCCTGGTCGATCAGACCGCCACTCGCCGCTTCGAGCCGATCGCCGGGGCCAGCCTTAGCGCGGCCGAGGTGAAATCGATCATGCGCCATGCGCTGACCATCGCGAATTCGGCGCGTGCGCAAATCCGCCAGCCGCTCAACAGTTCGGCGCAGGTGACCATCTCGATCGTCAGCGGCACTGGCGAGGTTCTGGCGCTCGCGCGCACGCTAGATGCGCCGGTGTTCGGCACCGATGTCTCGCTGCAGAAGGCCCGTTCGGCAGCCTTCCTCTCCTCGACCCAAGCGGCAAGCTTGCTTCGACTCGCCGACGCGCAACGGCTGACCTCGGCCGTGCCGCTGCTCACGCCCAATGAGTCGCTGCTGACTACCTATCTGACGCAGTCGCAGAGCCTGCTCGGCCCGGCCGTCTTCGCCGACGGTGTCGCTATCAGCGCGCGCGCCATCGGCAATCTCGGTCGAGCGACCTTTCCCGACGGCATCGGCGGCACGCCGAACGGCCCGCTCTCGCGCAACGCCGCGGAGGCGACGCCGTTTTCGACCGGGCTTCAGCTCGACCTCGTGCTGCTCGATATCGCCTCGCATATCCTGTTCGTCCGCGGCAATCTTGCGTCCGACGTCTCGACTCAGTGCACCCGCACGTCGGCGCCGCTTGGCACGCGCGTGCTCGCCAACGGCCTGCAGATTTTCCCCGGCGGCGTGCCGATCTTCCGCGGAGAGTCGCTGGTCGGCGCCATCGGCGTCTCCGGCGACGGCATCGACCAGGACGACATGGTCGCGTTCCTGGGTCTTCATCGCGCGGCGAGCGAGCTCGGCACCGGCCTCAACAACGCGCCAGCCGCCCGCCGCGCCGACCAGCTGACGCCGCTGGGCGTCCGGCTTCGCTATGTCAGCTGCCCGGTCCAGGCTTTCCTGGGATCGCGTGCCACCAATGTCTGCCGAGGACACTAAGTGCGCCTGACGGCTGCCATCGTCTGCCTCGCGATCTCGCCGGCTTTTGCAGCCGATGACGGGGCGCTGGCGCAGCTCCGCCGGCCGGGCGTGCCGCCGCGCGAGGTACCCGCGGACACGCCGGTCGTCGTCGACCCGACGGCGGTGCCGCCGCCGTCTCGCGACCTTCGCTACGAGATGGCGCCGGTGCCCGATCGCTGGCGCCTGGTCAATACCATCGGCGTGCTCGACGATCCGTGGAATCCCTATCGCCAGAGCACGCTCAAGGGCGACCGCCCGATCTACAAGGACTACTTCTTCTCTTTCTCGGCGATCCTCGACACGGTCTACGAGCCGCGCAGCTTCCCGGTGCCGGTCGGGCTGCAGTCGACCGGCAATCCGGGAGACAACGACGCCTTTGGCCGCACGCCGTCCAACGTGCTGTCGGGCAACCTCATCCTCAGCGCCGCGATCATCAAAGGCGACACCGCCTTCAAGCCGCCGGATTTTGAGCTCCGCTTCACGCCGGTCTTCAACCGCAACCGTGTTGAGGTCGACGAACCCAGACTCCTCTATCCCGATCCGTCGCGCGGCACCAGGCGCACCGACCAATTCGTCGGGCTGCAGGATGCCTTCCTCGACTACCATCTGCGCAACGTCTCAGACCGCTATGACTTCGACTCGATCCGCGTCGGCATCCAGCCCTTCATCTCCGACTTCCGCGGCTTCCTGTTTCAGGACAACCAGCTCGGCGTCCGCCTCTTCGGCTCGCGCTCGAACAATCAATGGCAGTACAACGCCGCCTGGTTCCGTCGGCTGGAGAAAGACACCAACTCGGGCCTCAATGACGCCTGGCATCAGACACGCAGCGACGACGTCGTCGCCGTGAATCTCTATCGGCAGGACTTCCCGGTGCTAGGCTTCACCAGCCAGGCGACGGTGATGCACAACCGCAATCGCGAGGGCGCGGACGGCTTCCACTACGACAAGAACGGCTTCCTGCAGCGCCCGGCGCCGATCGGCTTCGAACGGCCGCGTGACTACGATGTCACCTATTTCGGCCTCAACGGCGACGGCCATTTCGGCCGCCTCAACCTGACCGCTTCGGCCTACTACGCCCACGGCAAGGACAAGAACAATCCCTTCACTGACGAGACGGCGGACATCCGCGCATATTTTGCGGCGGCGGAGCCGTCTATAGACTTTGACTGGTTCAGGCTCCGTCTTGCCGGTGCCTATGCTTCGGCCGACAAGAATCCCTTCGACCGCAAGGAGACGGGGTTCGACGCGATCTTCGAGAATCCGCAATTCGCCGGCGCCGACGCCAGCTACTGGATCCGCCAGGCGATCCCCTTGATCGGCGGCGGCGGCCTCGCGCTCTCTGGCCGCAACGGCATGCTCGCCTCGCTCCGCACCTCGAAGGAGGAAGGGCAGTCCAACTTCAACAATCCCGGCCTCGCGCTCCTCGGCGGCGGCGCCGATCTCGACATCCTGCCGGAGCTTCGATTTTCGGTGAATGCTAACCGGCTGTGGTTCGCCGACACCAAGGTGCTGGATACGCTCCGCATGCAGGAAGGTATCAGCCGAGATATCGGCTGGGACCTCTCGGCTGCGTTCGTCTACCGCCCGTTCCAGACGCAGAACGTGGTGCTGCGCCTCTCCGGCGCCGTGCTGCTGCCGGGGAAGGGCTTCAAGGAGCTGTTCGACTCCTTCGAGGGGAACAAGACCTACTACAGCGTGCTCACCAACATCGTGCTGACCTACTGAGATGCTTCGCCTGATTGCATGCCTGATCGTACTGCTGACGGCGCTGCCGGGCGTCGCCGCGCCGCCGGCGCCGCGCGGACAGACGCCGGCCGAGGCTGAGGCGAAGAGCGCCGGCTGTCTCTCCTGTCACTCCCAGACCGACGACGCGACCATGCATGTCAACCCGGCGGTGGTGCTGGGATGCACCGACTGCCATGGCGGCGACGCGACGGTGAGGGACGACAAGCGCCGCGCCCATGTGCTGCCGAAATACCCGGGTCCGTGGAAGTATCCGTCGTCGGCCAATCCGGAGCGAAGCTACACGCTGCTCAACCGCGAGAGCCCGGACTACATCCGCTTCGTCAACCCCGGCGACTACCGCGTGGCGCGCGAGTCCTGCGGCGCCTGTCATATGGACGTGATCCAGGCAGCCGAGCGTTCGCTGATGTCGACCGGCGCCATGCTGTGGGGCGGGGCCTCCTACAACAACGGCATCCTGCCGCTTAAGAACTACGTTCTCGGCGAGGCCTATACGCGGGACGGCACTGCGGCGATCCTCAAGAGCCCGGTCGTGCCGACCGAGGCGATGCGGCAGCGCGGCATCCTCGAGCAGCTCATGCCGTTGCCGGCGTGGGAGGTGATCCCGCCCGGCGACGTCTTCCGCGTCTTCGAGCGCGGCGGACGCAACATCAACCCGATCTTCCCCGAGATCGGCCTGCCCAACTCGCTCGGCCAGATCCAGCGGCTCGAGGAGCCGGGGCGCCCGGACATCCGTCAGTCGAACCGCGGACCGGGCACCGGGCTCCGTATCGCCGTGCCGGTCATCAACATCCACAAGACCCGGCTCAACGACCCCTTCATGTGGTTCCTCGGCACCAACGACCAGCCGGGCGACTTCCGCTCCAGCGGCTGCACCGGCTGCCATGTCGTCTATGCCAATGATCGCGATCCGCGTCATGGCGGTCCGTACTCCCGGTTCGGCAACATGGGGACGACCGACACCAAGGATCCGACGATCCCGCGGAACGAGCCCGGCCATCCGCTCAAGCACAGCTTCACCCGTGCGATCCCGACCAGCCAGTGCATGGTCTGCCACATGCACCAGCCGAACATCTTCCTGAACTCGATGCTCGGCTATACCATGTGGGACTATGAGTCCGACGCCCAGGCGATGTGGCCGGAGAAGCAGAAGGACCCTTCCGATGCCGAGATGCATAAAATCCTCGAGCGCAATCCGGAAGAGGCGGCGGTGCGCGGCAAATGGGGCGAGCTCGATTTCCTTAAGGAGGTCGCGCGCCTAAACCCGACGCTCAAGGAGACCCAGTTTGCCGACTATCACGGCCATGGCTGGAATTTCCGTGCCGTCTTCAAGCAGGATCGCAAAGGCAATCTGCTCGACGCCGATGGCAATAAGGTCGATCACAAGGACCCAGACAAGTTCCAGAAAGCGGTACATCTCTCCTCGGTGCATGTCGACAAGGGCATGCACTGCGTCGACTGCCACTTCTCCCAGGACAGCCACGGCAACGGCTATATCTACGGCGAGGTCGCGGACGCGATCGAGATCCAGTGCAAGGACTGCCACGGCACTGCCGACAAGCTGCCGACGCTCCGCACCTCCGGCCCGGCGGCGCCGCCGGGCGGGCGCGATCTCTCCTTCATCCGCAATTCCGACGGCCGCGCCCGTTTCGAGTGGCGCGACGGCAAGCTCTTCCAGCGCTCGGCGGTGACGCCGGGCCTCGAGTGGCAGATGAGCCTGGTTAAGGATTCGGTCGACCCAGCGAGCCCCAGCTACAATGAAAAAGCGGCGCGGGCGAAGCTGATGGCCAAGGATCTCTCGATGCTTTGGGGTCCGTCGGTGCCGGCGGGCGAGCGCGCGCATCAGGATGAGGAGATGATGTGCGTTACCTGCCACACCTCCTGGACGACGAGCTGCGGCGGTTGTCACCTGCCGATTCAGGCCAACTGGAAGACTGAACGTCATCACTTCGAGGGCGGCGAGACCCGTAACTTCGCCACCTATAATCCGCAAGTGGCGCGCGACGACGTGTTCCAGATCGGCCGCCACTCGACGGTGAAGCACAACATCATCGCGCCGGTGCGCTCAACCTCGGCGCTGGTACTCTCCTCGACCAACATCAACCGCGAGCGCATCTATATTCAACAAGCGCCGATTGCAGCGTCCGGCTTCTCGAGCCAGGCCTTCGCCCCGCACTACCCGCACACCGAGCGCAAGACCGAGACCAAGACCTGCACCGACTGCCATCTCTCGGCTGCTAACGACAACAATGCTATCATGGCGCAGCTCCTGCTGCTTGGGACCAACTACATGAACTTCGTCGGCTTCAACGCCTGGACCGGTACGGCCGACGGCGTCGAGGCAGTGCAAGTGACGGAGTGGGATGAGCCGCAGGCGGTGATCGGCAGCTACCTGCACTCCAAGGCCTATCCCGAGAGTTTTCGCCGCCATGTCGACGGCGGCCAACGGCTTCTGGAATCGCACCGGCATTCGGGTGGGCCCTCGCGCTGCCTGCAGCTCCGCGGCGAGTATCTGTGGTCGGCGGAAGGCCCGCGCGGGCTCCGCATCTACGACGTCGCCTCGATCGCGAACAAGGGTGTCTCGCAGCGGATCATCACCGCGCCGGCAAGCCCGCTCGGCCAGGACACCAGCATCGCCTCGGCGGACGCGACCTGCGTCGCGCTGCCGACCAACCAGCCTATCGCTCCGGACCGCAACCAGGGCGATTTAATGCGCCACGTGAACCAGGAGCAACCTTTCCACCCGATCTACCGCTACGCGCTCGTCACCGATGCGCGCGAGGGGTTGATCCTGACCCAGGTCGACACCCTTGCCGATGGCGAGCCGCGCAACAATTTCATCAAGCGCGCGCTCTCCTGGAACGAGGGCGGGGTGCTCGACGGCGCCCGGCACCTCACCGTCGCCGGCCATATCGTCTACGTCGCGACGCCCCGCGGCGTGGTAGTGCTCGACCTCGACAACCCACTGAAGCCGCGTGTGGCGGCGACGATCGCCATCGACGACGTGCGTGCGACCGCGCTTCAATTCCGCTATCTGTTCGTCGCGGCGCGCGGCGAAATGTACGTCGTCGACGTGACGCATCCCGCGCAGCCGCGCATTACCGGTGCCTCTGTTCCGATTGCCGACCCGCACCGCGTTTATGTTGCGCGTGGCTTCGCTTATGTCGCTGGCGGAGGCGAAGGCCTCATCATCGTCGATGTCGAGCGGCCGGAAGCGCCCCGGATCTATCAGCGCTTCACCGCCGATGGCCGGCTAACCGATGTCCGCGACGTGGTCGTGGCGACGACCAACGCCTCGGCCTATGCCTATCTCGCCGACGGCACCGGGGGGCTGAAGGTCGTTTCCCTGACCTCGCCGGTCAACCAGCCGGGTTTCTACGGCTTCAACCCCGATCCCAGGCCCGAGCTGATCGCCTGGCGCGCGACCACCGCTCCCGCGCTGGCGCTCTCCAAGGGTCTCGATCGTGACCGCGCCGTCGACGAGACCGGGCATCAGATGGCCGTTTTCGGTCGCCTCGGTTCTCGCCCGCTCAATCTTCAGGAGATGCGGAAGCTCTACCTGGCGCCCGATGGGCGTCCGTGGTTCGTTACCGACGAGGTCCGCCGCCAGGACTATCGCGGGCCGGCTCCGAGCCAGGCTGGCCAGGCGGCGACCGCCGCCGCCCCACGCGCGACGACGGTGCCGCGCGGACCTCTGGTCCGCCGGCCGGGAGGATAGGATGGCCGAGCGCGTCGCCATCGCCATCATCGGCTCCGGCCCCGCGGGCCTGAGCGCCGCCTGCCGTGCGGCCAAGCATGGTATCTCGCATATCCTGCTCGAGCGCGCCCCGCATCTCTGCGACACGATCTCGCGATACCAGAAACGCAAGCTGGTGATGGCGACGCCGGCGGTCCTGCCGCTGATCAGCGACGCCGATTTCGGCGAGGGTTCGCGTGAGCATGTGCTCGAGACCTTCGACGGCGCGGTCAAGGAAACCGGCGCCAAGGTCCGCCTCAACGCCGAGGTTACCGGCATCACGGGCACCAAGGGCAGCTTCAAGGTCGCGCTCAAGTCCGGCGAGACGATCGAAGCCGAGAACGTCGTGCTGGCGATCGGCGTCCAGGGCAACATTCGCAAGCTGACGGTTCCGGGCGCCGAGCATCCCTTCGTCCAGTACCAGCTCGACGATCCGGACGAGTACCAGAACGAGAGCATCGCGGTGATCGGCGGCGGCGACGCCGGAATCGAGAACGCCCTTGGCCTCGTCGCCGGGAACGCCGTCACCCTCGTCGTCAACACGTCGGAGTTCGTGACCGCCAAGCCGGCCAACATCGCCAAGGTCCAGGACGAGGTAAAGGCAGGGCGGCTCGAGACCGTGATGGCAGCGCAGGCGGCGCGGATAGAGCCGGGAAAGCTGATCCTTAGCACTCCCGGCGGCGAGGCGACGGTAAAGGTTGACCGCATCATCGCGCGCATCGGTGCGCTGCCGCCGAGAAAGTTCGTCGAGGCCTGCGGCGTCACCTTCGCCAGCGAGGCGCCCACCGCGGTTCCACAAGTAAGCGACAGCTACGAGACCAGCGTTCCCGGCCTCTACATCATTGGCGCACTCGCGGGATACCCGCTGATCAAGAACTGCCTCAACCAGGGCAGCGAGGTCGTCGAGCACATCCTCGGCAATCCGGTGCTGCCAGCGGACGAGCCGCTGATTCAGATTAAGCTCAAGCAGGCCGATCTCCAATGGTCGGTCTCGGAGCTGGTTCAGTCGGTCAAGGAGCAGGTGCCGCTGTTCCGCGCTATCACGCCTCTGCAGATCCGCGAGGTCCTGACCTCGAGCGAGGTGCGCTGCGCGCAGCCGGGGGACGTGATCTTCCGCAAGAACGAGTATACCAACTCGGTCTTCACCGTGATCGTGGGCGCTATCGGCGTCGAGGTCGACCCCGAGAAGCCCGACTCGACGATCCGCCTCGGCGTCGGTTCCTTCGTCGGCGAGATGGGGCTGATCTCAGGCCGCCGGCGCACGGCAACGGTGACGGCAATCGAGCCTTCGGTTCTGCTCGAGGTGCCGCGCAATACCATGCTTCGCCTGTCGCGCTCGGTGCCCGATATCAAGAGGCAGATCGACGCGGCGGCGATGGTCCGCCAGTTCCGCACCCATATCGCGCCGACGGCAACGCCCGAGGCGCTGGCGCCGGTCGTCGAGAAGTCGAAGGTGGTGGCGTTCAAGTCCGGCGAGGCGCTGATCAAGGAGGGCGACGTCGACGACCGCGTCTTCCTGATCCGCTCCGGCGCCGTCGCCGTCTCCAAGCTGGTCGGGCGCCGCGATATCGTCCTCTCCTATGTCCAGGCTGGGCACTATGTCGGCGAGATGGCGATGCTAACGCGAAGCCCGCGCTCGGCCACGGTCAAGGCTTCGGTCGCGACCGAGGCGATCGAGATCGAAGGCGAGGCCCTGAGGACCCTGCTCGCGCAGCACCCGGAGGTGAAGGCCGACTTCAGCCGCAAGATAGCCGAGCGCGGCGTCGAAACCGCCAAGCTCGAGGTCCGCGCGAACGAAGTCGGCGCCATCGGCGAGCTCCTAAATCAGGGGCTCGGCGAGGCGACGGACGTGCTGCTGATCGACGAGTCGCTCTGCGTGCACTGCGACAATTGTGAGAAAGCCTGCGCCGAGACGCATCTCGGCATCTCGCGCCTCGACCGCGAGGCGGGGCCGACCTTCGCCACCATCCATGTGCCGACCTCGTGCCGGCACTGCGAGCATCCGCACTGCATGAAGGACTGTCCGCCCGATGCACTCAGCCGTTCCAAGGAGGGTGAGGTCTTCATCAACGCAGAGACCTGCATCGGCTGCGGCAATTGCGAGCGCAACTGTCCCTACAACGTCATCCACATGGCGCCGCCGGCGGCGCCGAAGCCGGGCCTGCTGTCCTGGATCTTGTTCGGCACGGGGCCGGGCCCGGGCAAGTCAATCAAGGGGGATGGGGCCAAGAAGGCGGTCAAGTGCGACCTCTGTAAGGACCTCGATGGCGGTCCAGCCTGCGTGCGTGCCTGCCCGACGGGGGCGGCGATTCGCGCCCACCCGCAGAAGCTCTTCGACCTGATCAAGGAGCGCGGGCGATGAGGGTTCTGCGCGACAGCCGCCTCGTACCCCCTCCCCCGCGTACAACGCGGGAGAGGGGACACGAAGCGCGTCAGCGAGTGTCAGACCCCGCAGGCCAGCCTGGCGCTGCCGACCGTCTGGCGTTCCTCGGCGGAAAGTTGCGCGCGGTCGGTCGCCCAGGATGCGGCTTCGAGCGCCGCCAGCACGCGATCGTGGCCGGACTGGCCGAGCGTCGTTGCCAGGTACTTGCGCACGCAGGCGCAGCTCCGCTGCGCGAATACCTGGTCGCCGGCCTTGGCCGCCACATCGGCCTCGCAGCGTTGGGTGAAGGCGTTCTGCGCTGCGGCCGGGGAGGCCGCCGTCATTGACAACGCCAAAAGAAGAATGGCCCGCATAGCCGTCATCTTAGCATCAGGGGAACAAAATGAAACAAATCCTGTTGATCGCGCTGATGGCGTTGGCCTCTGTCGAGGCCCAGGCCCAGCTGCCGTCGAAGGGGCCCGACATCCATCTCGGCGTCACCAGCTGCGGCGGCTCGACTTGCCATGGCGCGACCCAGCCAGTTCGGGGGTCACAGGTGCTCCAGAACGAGTACCTGATCTGGCAGCGCCAGGACAAGCACGCCAAGGCCTACGCCGTGCTGCTCGAGCCGCGATCGCAGCGTATCGCTAAGAACTTAGGCCTACCGAACGCGCATGAGGCGAAGGTCTGCCTCGACTGCCACGCCGACAACGTCGCTGAGAACCTGCGCGGACGGCAGTTCCAGATCTCCGACGGCGTTGGCTGCGAGGGATGCCATGGAGGTGGCCAGCGCTGGCTCGGCGCCCACGTCTCCGGCGTGACGCCGACGGCGGAGCTACAGAAGCTCGGCATGTACGCTACCGAGGACCCCGTGGCGCGGGCTGAGCTCTGCCTCTCCTGCCATCTCGGCGACGAGACACGGTTCGTCACCCATCGGATCATGGGCGCGGGTCATCCCAGGCTCGCTTTCGAGCTGGACACCTTCACCGAGATCCAGCCGGCGCACTACCAGATCGATGACGACTACCGAAAGCGCAAGACCGTCGCAAGCGGCGTGCAGACCTGGGCGGTCGGCCAGGCGATGGCGGTCTCGCGCACCATGGCAGGTCTCGCCGACGCGGGCCGGCGCATGGCTGGCGCTTTTCCCGAACTCTCCTTCTACGATTGCCATGCCTGCCATCATCCGATGTCGAATCTGCGCTGGCAGGCCAGGGATGGGACAGGGGTTGGCCCCGGCATGATTCGGTTCAACGATGCCAACCTGCTGATGCTGAGGCTGCTGGCCCGCCGTCTCGCGCCGGAAGAAGGACAGGCGCTGACGACCCAGTTGCAGAGCCTGCACGCAGCCATGTCGGAGGGGCGGGGCGATATCAGCGCGGCAGCGCGTGAGCTCAAGGCGGTTTCGGACCGCTTGGTGCAGCGCTTCGCCCGCCACCGCTTTGTCGCCGACGACATGCGCGCGCTGATGACGGCGCTGGTCGCCGATGGCCGCGGCGGCCAGTTCAACGACTACGGCGGCGCCGAGCAGGCAACCATGGCGCTGGCCTCGCTCGCCCAGGCGCTGCGCCGGATCGGCGGAGCAACCGAGGCGCAGTACAACGAGCTGAAGGCGGCGATCGAGCAATGCTATGCGGCGACGGCCAAGGACGAGGCCTACGATCCGGCCGTCTTTGCTCGCGCGCTTGAGGGGGTCGAAAGAGCAGCACCGCGCTCCTGACCGAGGTTTTATGTTCCGCGGAGTCGGCGAACCCCGACGGATCAGCCGGGCCGGATTCTTCCGGCTCGCCGTCGGAGGTTTGCTGGCGCCCTTTCCCGGAACCGGCGCCTTAGCGCAGGAGAAGATGCGGACCCGCTCGATCCCATCGAGCGGCGAGGCGCTGCCCGTCGTCGGCCTCGGCACCTGGCGCACCTTCGATGTCGGCACATCCGTCCAGGAGCGCTCGCCGCTCCGCCAGGTTCTCTCCATCCTGTTCGAAGCCGGCGGCTCGGTGATCGACTCCTCGCCCATGTACGGCGCCGCCGAGGGCGTGGTCGGCGATCTGCTCTCCGCGATGAAGGCGCATGACCGAGCCTTCATCGCCACCAAGGTTTGGACCTCAGGCCGTCAGGCCGGCATCGACCAGATGCGGAAATCGATGCAGCTCCTCAAGGACGAGCGCATCGAGCTGATGCAGATCCACAACCTGGTCGACTGGAAGACGCACCTCGCCACGCTCCGCGGCTGGAAGCAGGAAGGCCGGATCCGCTATCTCGGCATCACGCACTACACCGAGAGCGCGCACGCCGATCTCGAGGCGATCATGCGTGCCGAGACGATCGACTTCGTCCAGCTCGACTATGCGATGGACGACCGGTCCGCGGAGAAGCGCCTGCTGCTGCTCGCGGCCGATCGCGGCATCGCGGTGATCGTCAACCAGCCCTTCGGCGGCGGCGGCCTGATCCGCTCGCTCGTCCGCCGTCCGCTGCCGGACTGGGCGGGCGAGATCGAGGCCGCGAGCTGGGCGCAGATCCTGCTCAAATTCTGCCTGGGCCACCCGGCTGTCACCTGCGTGATCCCCGGCACCAGCCGCCCCGACCACATGCGCGACAATGCCCGCGCCGGCTTCGGTCGCCTGCCGGACCCAAAGATGCGCGAGCGGATGGCGGCGGCGCTTTAGAGCCGCACCCGCCGGGTCGATCAGTTGGACTTGGGGGCCGAATGCATATGCGATTGTATCGCCTGCATCGACTTCATCATGTCCTGCATGGTCGTCATCATCGCCTGCATCTGCTGATGCATTGCGTGGCACTGTGCCATGTGCCCTTGCATCATCCCTCCACGCATCATTCCGCCTTGCATGCCACCGGCTTGAGGATTCGCCTGACCGGGCATCGCCATGCGCTGCCGCGCCATCGGTGCCTGCGCCGATCCGCCCCGGTCGGCAACGCCCAGCTTGTCGAGCGTCGCCTGGTCGGGCTCACCGGTGACCGGCAGGTGATGCTGGGACTGGAACTGGCGGATTGCGGCGCGCGTCTCGTCGCCCAGCACGCCATCGACCTTGATAGTAGCACCCTGCTTGTTCAGGGACTCCTGCAACAGCAAGACCGTGGACCGCGACAGTGCGGCAGCCGCTGCGCCCGCCAATGGCATCTGTGCGTGGACGACGGCGATGGGCGTGGCCCCCGCCAACATCACTGCCGATAGTGTTGCCAAGGCAAGACGACGGATTCGAGCGGGTGTGAACATCGGGGATCTCCTTGAGTCATGCAGCATGGAAAACGCTCCTTTCCTCTTCATAGGTCTGCTCCGTGGTTGAATGTCGCCCGCCAGCCCGGCCGCCGTCGGGGTAAACGGCCGAGCAACCCGTGCGACGAGGCACTTCAGCGAGATGACAACGATCCCGGCACAACGTCGCTAAGCGCGCCGGGACGACGAGAGGCGCTTGGCACAGATCGGTCTTCCGGCAGTTGTCGCGGCAGCGAGCTTCGTTCATGGCGTATCCTCTTTGGGACGGTGCCTCGGCCGGTGCTGGAATAGCAGGGCGGCGAGCGCCAGAAAGAGCAGAGAGCCGAAACCCCAGACGCGGGCGTAGCCGATCATGTCGCCCCAGGGTGCGAGGGCGTAGACTGCGGCAAGCAGGGCCCAAACCGCGGCTACCGTAAGGACCAGCCAAAAATCCTCGTTCATTGTCGTTATCCTCGATCAGTGACCACCGCCGCCACTGGCGATGATGGGCAGGCTCTGCATCAGCTCGAAGCCGATTGCAGTAAAGAGGTACATCCCGGCGACGATGGCGAGGACCGAGGCAGGCCCGAGCCAGGCCGCGGCGTCGAGGCGTGGCTGGCTGAAGCTCCAGTCGACGGTAGGGCCGGCAGACCTAGGGCTGGTGCGTCGCCAGGGGAGCAGGGTGGCTGCAACCCCGAGGGCGAAGATGAGAAGGGCCACGGCCATCAGGATGCCGCCGGCGGCGACGAAGGTCATGAGGCTCCGCCAGAAGGGCGGCGTCGCGTCGCCGTAACCGACCTCGACAACCCGGCGCGGCACGCCGAGGTATCCGGCCGCGACACCGGCGCCGCCGAAAATCAGAAGTCCTGCCGTCGCTAGCCACGGCATGACCCGAAGCAAGGACGGGCGACCGAGCTCGGCGTTGCGCAGCGCCGGCAGCATGACTGCAAGTGCGGCGAGCAGCGTTAGGCTGACGGTACCGACGGTGAAGAAGTGGAAGTAACCGGGCACGAAAAAGGTATCGGAGAGCAGTGGGGCAAGCTCCCCCTGGATCAGGACGAAGGCGAAGACGAGGCCGAAGGCGAGGTTGATCGCAGCGGCACCTATCGCTGTCATCGCCGGATTCCGCCACGGCAGGTAGCCGAGCCAGCCGAAGAAGCCGCTCGCCCCGTTGGCCCGGGCATGGCGCTCGACCGACATGACGATGACGAGGAACGCGGTAAGCGTCGGCACGCTGACGAGGAGCGAGAGGATCGAACCCGCGGTCACGATGATGCCCGGCAGGTCGGGTTCGAGGAACATGTGATAGAGCGAGGTCGGCGGGACAAAGACCAGGTACATGGTGAAGACGAGCTTCGAGAAACGCTCGCCGAAGATGGAGTTTGCCCCGGTCAGCAGCTGCACCAGCACGTACCACATCAGCACCGTCGCCATCAGCGGCAGGTAGTGCATGTTGTGTAAGAGGATGTGCCAGTTTGTGCTGTGAGTGGTCGGGAAGTCTGCCAGCCCGAGCGCCCAGAGAGTGCCGGGCAGGAAGGCGTAGACGGCAGCGAATCCGCTGACGATCAAGAAGCCGGCCCAGGCGAAGAGCGCGAAGCCGACGGCGCTCAGCCGGTCACGGCGGCCTTCGCGCCGAGGTGCGAGCAGCGTGGCGATGGCCGCCGTCGGAAGCAGCATCAGGGCGACACCGAGCAGCAGATAGCCGAGGTTGAAGAGAAGCAGCATCCGGGGCTCGTCGGCGGCGAGATCGGGGGCGCCGTCGTAGAGCAGCGGGGTGCCCATGTGGCTCCCCGCCATGCTGAACACGAAACCAGCGATGATCGCAAGAAAGCCGGTCCAGGCGACGCGGCGCCAGGCTAGGCCGTTTGTGTCCTCGATCGCTGCAAAGCCGAGCAAGAGGGCGGCCTGCGCAAGATAGAGCCAGTAGAAGAACGTGCTCACTCCGTGGACGGTGAGCAGGCGGTAGGCGGTCTCCGGCACTATCGCCACGAACCCGGCGCGCGCAAGCGCAGTCATCAACCCGCCCAGGATGCCGAGGGCGAGCGTCGCCAGTGCGGCCCCCGCCATGGAGGACAGCAGGCGTCGGTCGCCGCTCGGCAAGGCCGAGAGGCGCTGGGCATAAGTCCCGGCCATCGGTCGTTCGTGCGTCATCACACCACCTCGATCCGCGCCTGCATGAGGTCGTGCGCCTGGCCGCAATAGACGGTGCAATAGACGAGGAAGCTGCCGGGCCGCGCGAATGTTGCGAGCAGTGTGGCTTCGCGGTTCGGCCGCAGCCGGATCATCCGGCCGCCACGGCCGAACTGAATCGAGGCGCCATGCGAGACGTCGGTCGCCATCATCCGAAGGCGATAGGTCTCGCCGCGGTCGAGCCGAAGATGAGCCGGCTCGTAGTACCACTTCTCGGCCAGGAGGAAGGCCTCGACCGGCTGCGCGTCGCCTGAAGCCGCAGCCGATGGTGCTGCATGGGCACCGTGGCCAGCATGTCCGCCGCCTGGCGTTGTCGGCGCCGGCTCGCGCCGCGGGCGGACGCTACCGTCGGGCAGGCTGAAGCGTTCGACGAAGTTCGCGACCGTTCGACGGAAATCGTCTGCGGTCGGGCCACCCGTGGCAACGCCGTGTCCGGCATGGCCGACACCGGGTACAGCCCCGTGCTCTCCCCCCGGCGGATGATCGGAGGCGTGGCCGAAGAGTGCCAGCGGGCTCGGTGCCACACCATAGGCCGCCCAGAGGCCGTAAAGAGTAACTCCTCCGAAACCCATGGCGGCAACGACACCGCGCCGGGTTGTAAGATGTCGACGTTCAGTCATCAGCTCGCTCCTCTTGGCAAGGCTCTCGATCGGCCGAAGTCGGCGCGAGGCTCTTGGTCGGTCGCGCAGTGCCGATAACGCTGGCGCGGTTCTTCCTCGCTGACGATCGCGTCTGCGGATTCTTGCAACGGCTCGTGCTTGGCAAGGCGGGCACCTGAGATAGGTGAGGCACGCCGCCCAGCTGCCTGGGTGGCATCAAGCCGCGCCGATCGACGAGGGCTTCTTCATCGAGGCGCCTCTCAAGCCGAACTCCGGACCGCCGGCAGATATCTGTAACGAGACCGTAAATACTGACGGGCTGCGTGAAACCGCAAACGGCAGCGCAGCTGGGGCGAGTTGGAATCGGCAGCGACGCAACCGCGCCAAGCACACCTGCGGCGGCGGACGCCAGAGACCGGCGACATGACACGACTTGCATGCGGGCAGCTTTCTTCGGAACGCTATGGACAGGCCGGTCCGACCGGCCCGACTGTTAGCCGACAAGCCCGAAGGGGCCGCCGGTCTCAGGCGTTCAGAGAGAGCGTCGGAGGGCGAAGCTGTGGTGACGGTGCACGACCGATACGCACGTCATCGGGCTGCACTTTCTTGGAGCGAGCCTCAAGCGGCGGAATCGCCGCTGCGGCTCCAATAACGAGGCCGCATAGCGAGCAATCGCTGGCCATGCCGCAGTTCGAGGCGTGCGGCTGACCGTTGTGCCTGGGGCAGCACGGTTCGGTGGCCGGGTCATCGTCAAGCCACACGAGTTCGTGAACATGCCCTGGTGACGATACGTCGTGGCCGCCAACCGCAAAATGCGGCAACCCGGAAAGGAGCAGGACGAATGCGAGAATAAAGGCAATCCCACGCCGCAAGCCCGCCCCCCAAAAAGGCAAGCCATCCCGCCGTTCCGGTGCCAGTGCCAGTATCACGATCCGTCCGTATGAGGCCGCAGATAAGAAACGTATTCTACCACATCAATTAGATGACGAGACGCATCTTGGCATTGATCTCAATCAAGCTGGGACGAAAACCGTGAAGTCCGGGATTCTCGCACCGATCTTGATCTTAGGCCGTTGCTCGTGACCCGAATGTGCTTGGGCTTTGCGTGGCGACACCGGCGCCGTACGGCCGGGCACATCACATCGCGCCAGGAACGTGGGCGGCAATGCCTGTCACATGGCCGCGGCACCGCGCGAAGCACAGTTGGCCCCCGAATAGTCTGATTCCGATGCCTTCAATGCTCATCAGCCTAAGTCACCTTCCCTGCTCATCACGCGGCTGGCGTCTTCGGACGGCCTCGGGCCATCCTGACTTGATGTAGGCAATCACCGCCTGGACCTCGCTCTCCGACAATATGTCGCCATAGGCCGGCATGTCGCTCTGGTAACCGGGGACGATGCCGGCGACGCCTCGTTTGGTGATCTCGATCAGCTGGCGGTCTGAGTGGTGCCAGGTGTGACCGCTGGCGTCGTGCGGCGGTGCCGGAAGACGTCCGTCCGGCCGCCGCTCGCGCCAGTTCGGCTGCCCTTCCATCCGCGCTCCGTGGCAGAAGGCGCAATGCGCCGCATACACCGTCCGGCCCAGCTCGATCGGGTGAGCGTCGGCGGTCTGGGCGTCCTGAGCCGGCCTTTGCGTAAGCCACATGCCGGCGGCGCCGACCGCCGCCGCTGCAACGGCCGCGACGAACCACCGTTTCACAGGGTGACTGTCCGCAGCCGCAAGGCGTTGCCGATAACCAGCACCGAGCTCAGGCTCATCGCCGCGCTGGCAATGATCGGGCTCAGCAGGATTCCCTAGGCGGGATAGAGCACGCCGGCGGCCACCGGCACCGCGAGCGCGTTGAAGACGAAGGCGAAGAACAGGTTCTCGCGGATGTTGCGCATGGTACCCGCGACAGCCGGCGGACGCGCACTATGCCCTTGAGGTCGCCCTTGAGCAGGGTGACGGACGCGCTTTCCATCGCCACGTCGGCCCCGGTTCCCATGGCGATGCCGACCGTCGCCTGTGCCAGGGCGGGCGCATCGTTGATGCCGTCGCCGGCCATGGCGACGCGCCGTCCGCTCGACTGCAGTTCCTTGACGGCGCCTGCCTTCTGCTCGGGCAGGACCTCGGCCTTGATCTCCTCGATGCCGAGCCTGCGGCCGACCGCTTCGGCCGTTCGCCGGCTGTCCCCTGTCATCATCACGATGCGGACTCCTTGCTCCTGCAGGCTCCGGATCGCGGCGGCGGCGCTCTCCTTGATCGGATCGGCGACCGCGATGACGCCTGCCGGGCGGCCATCTACTGCGACGAGCATCGCCCCTTGTCCGTCGGCGCGGAGTTCGTCGGCGGTCTTCGACAAGCCGCCTGGATCGATCCCGATCCCGGCCAGCAGCGCGGCGTTGCCGACCGCGACGTGGTGCCCGTCCACCATGCCGGTGACGCCCTTACCGCTGATCGACGTGAAGTCGCTAGTCGCCGGCGGCCGGACGCCGCGCGCCTCGGCGCCGCTGACGATCGCCGCTGCCAGAGGATGCTCGCTGCCACGCTCCAGGCTCGCCGTCATCCGCAGCAACTCCGGTTCAGCGATCCCGCCGATCGGATAGACGCCCACCAACCTCGGCTTTCCCTCGGTGAGCGTGCCGGTCTTGTCGACGACAAGCGTGTCGATCCCTTCCATGAGCTGCAGCGCCTCGGCGTTCTTGACCAGCACGCCAGCCATCGCACCGCGGCCGGTGCCGACCATGATCGACATCGGCGTCGCGAGGCCGAGCGCACAAGGACAGGCGATGATCAGCACCGCGACGGCATTGACGAGGCCGTGCCCCATCGCCGGCGGCGGCCCCCAGACCGACCAGGCGATGAAGGCCGCGATGGCGACCGCGACCACACCGGGCACGAACCAGGCGGAGATCGTATCGACCAGGCTCTGGATCGGCGCACGCGAACGCTGCGCAGCCGAGACCATGTCGACGATCTGCGCGAGCAGCGTCTCGCTGCCGACACGCTCGGCCTTCATCTGGAAGGTTCCGGTGGTGTTGACCGTGGCGCCGGTGACCTTCGATCCTGGCTCCTTCTCCGACGGCACGGGCTCCCCAGTGATCATCGCTTCGTCGACGGCGCTGTGGCCTTCGGTGACGATCCCGTCCACCGGGACCTTCTCGCCCGGCCGCACGCGGAGGACGTCGCCGGGCTGGACGCGGTCCAGCGGGATGTCCTCCTCGACGCCATCGACGCGGACCAGCCGCGCTTCCTTCGGCGCGAGGTCGAGCAGGGCGCGGATCGCGCTGCTGGTCTGTGATCGCGCCCTAAGCTCCAGCACCTGGCCCAGGAGCACCAGCGTCACGATGACGGCCGCCGCTTCGAAATAGAGCGCGACCTCGCCGTCGGCCGAACGGAACGAGGCAGGGAAGACCGACGGAAAGAACGCCGCGACGAGGCTGTAGAGATAGGCGACGCCGGTGCCGAGGGCGATCAGCGAGAACATGTTGAGCCGGCGGTTGACGACCGACCGCCATCCCCGCTCGAAGAACGGGTAGCCGCCCCACAGAACGACCGGCGTCGCCAGAAGCATCTCGGCCCAGACCGAGAGGCGAGGCGCGACGGGCATGTGTCCGAGCAGATGCGGCTGCATGACCAGAAGAGCGACCGGCACGGTAAGGGCGACGCCGACCCAGAAGCGCCGCGACATGTCGGCGAGCTCCGGGCTCACGTCATCGGTCGCGGCCGATGGCGACAACGGCTCCATCGCCATACCGCAGATCGGGCAGCTTCCCGGCGCGTCGCGGATGATTTCCGGATGCATCGGGCAGGTCCACTTGACTCCCGCCTTTGCCGGCTGCGTCGGCGCCTCCTGCCCGGCATGGGCATCGGCGTGGGCATGGCCGTGCGCGTGCGGATGGCGTTGGTGTTCAGGCATGGCGCGCCTCAGTTCGGTCAGCGCCATTCATATGGACCTTCCACTTACTGGAAGGTCAAGCGGTCACCGCGTCGGCGCGCCAGGCCCTCATCTGGGGGCGATCAGGAAGTACGTGTCGATCGCGCCCTTGCCTTTCAGGATTACCGTGCCTCGCTTCTCGAACACTTAGTCGGTCTGGAGGCGCCTGTAGACCTCCTCGCTGACCTGGATGCGTCCGGGGACGCCGCTGGATTCGAGCCGGCTTGCGACGTTGACCGTGTCACCCCACAGATCGTAGGCGAATTTTCTCGTGCCGATGACGCCGGCTACCACCGGACCGGTATGGATGCCGATGCGGATCGAGAAGGTCCGGCCTCCGCCGCGATCGACCGCCTTGATCGATTCCATCATCGCGCACGCCATCCCCGCGATGGCATGACAATGTCGTTCGCTCGGCTCCGACAGGCCCCCGACCGCCATGTAGGCGTCGCCGATCGTCTTGATCTTCTCCAGGCCGTAGCGATCCGCCAGCTGATCGAACCGATGAAAGATCTCGTTCAGCTTCGACACCACTTCCGTCGGCTTTTTTCCGCTCGCATATTCGGTGAAGTCGGTGATGTCGGCGAACAGCACGCTGACGCTCTCGAACTCCTCGGCGATGACGCCTTCGCGCACTTTGAGGGTTCGCGCCGTCTTCGCCGGCAGGATGTTCAGCAGCAGCCGGTCCGCCTTCTGCTTCTCGGTCAGCGCGGTCCTGACGTAGTAGGTGGCGAAGGCGAAGATGATCGACGACGAGATGCCGAGGTTCATCGCGAAGAAGGCGAGCCGCTGGCCATGCACGACCGACTGTCCATGCGCGGCGAAGAAGTCGCTGAAGAGGACGGCGGCGAGGACGTTCAGCAGGAAGAGCGCGAACCAGACGGCCGCCTGTCCGACGGAGAAGAACATCAGCGCGACCAGCGGCCCGAGGAACGCCCACACCATGACGAAGCCGGAGTCGAGCACGTCACCGATGCTGAACTGGACGAGGGTCGTGACGTAGATGATGCAGACGATCTGGGCGTAGATCGCGATCCGATGGTTGCGCGTGACATGCGAAACGGCCAGCGCCGGACCGACGATCGCTGTGAAGGCGAAGGGCAGCGCTGCCGTCAGGCCGGGACCGAAGAAGGAAAGGTAGACCCAGGACCAGATGAGGCCGGCGAGGCAGCAGGAGCCTGCGAGCAGAAGAATCGCGTTCTTTTCCGATCGCACATCGTCGGAGTCGGCCGGGTCGTAGGCGAAGCGGTTAGCGAGCGCGATGATCGACGGCGAGGTCTCCGCTGACATGCGCCGACGCTATCGCGGCAGGGGGGAGATCGCAAAGGGCAGGGGCGCGCCTTCCCCTTCCGGGCGCCCGCCGCCCCGGCGACGGTGCCTTCAGGCGCTGTTCGCCGGGCCGGCGAGCAGGTCCGCGACCTTCTTCAGGAACACGTCCTTGGTGAAGGGTTTCAGCAGCGTGCCTTGGGCGCCGAGGCTGAGCGCGGCCTTCAGGAGGTCGCCGTGGAGCGCCGAGGCGCCGCCGGAAATCGCGAGAATAAGCGGTGTGTCGCCGCGCTTCCGCAACGCTCGGATCACGTCGATGCCGTCCATCTCCAGCATCAGGATGTCGGTGACGACGAGATCGAAGGCGCTGTCCGAGGCGAAGCTCTCCATCGCCGGGATGGCGCTTTCGAACAGCACCGGCTCATGCCCGGCCCTGGTGAGCATCATGCCCAGCGCCGTGCACAGAGCGTTGTCGTCCTCGATGACCAGGATCCTTGCCATGCGCCTCCACGATCTACGTTAGCATGTTAGCCGTCTCCGCCCCCGTTCGGCTAAGCTATTTCCTCTCACTCGTAACGGACTACCTCCCATGGAACATCGTCTGCTCGGCGGATCGGGCTTCAGCGTGCCTGTCTTAAGCTTCGGCACGGTCACCTTCGGCGGCGGCAACGACTTCTTCCGCGCCTGGGGCAATTCCGACGTCGCCGAGGCGACGCGCATGATCGACATGTGCCTGGATTCCGGCGTCACCCTGTTCGACACGGCGGATGCCTACTCGGCCGGCGCCGCCGAGGAGATCCTGGGCCAGGCGATCGCCGGCAAGCGCAACCGGCTGCTGATCTCGGGCAAGTCGACCTTCCGCATGGGCCCGAGCCCGAACCAGGTGGGCTCCTCGCGCCACCACCTGATCGCCGCCTGCGAGGCGAGCCTGAGACGCATGAGGATCGACCATATCGATCTCTGGCAGATGCACGGCTTCGATGCCAAGACGCCGATCGAGGAAACGGTCTGCGCCCTCGACGACCTGGTGACGTCAGGTAAGGTCCGTTATGTCGGCTGCTCGAATTTCTCCGGCTGGCACCTGATGAAGTCGCTGAGCGTCGCCGACCGCTACGGCTGGAGCCGCTATGTCGCGCACCAAGTCTACTATTCGTTGATCGGCCGCGACTACGAATGGGAGCTGATGCCGCTTGGGATCGCCGAGAAAGTCGGCGCCGTGGTGTGGAGCCCGCTCGCCGGCGGCAAGATCACCGGCAAGATCAACCGCAGGCAGAAGGCGCCGGAAGGAACCCGCGTTGCCCAGATCGGCGCCATGGGCCCGCAGATCCCCGACGAGCAGCTCTACGACATCGTCGACATGCTGGAGGCGATCGCCAAGGAGACCGGCAAGACCGTCTCCCAGGTCGCGCTCAACTGGGTGATGTCGCGGCCGACGGTCTCGACCGTCGTCGTCGGCGCCCGCACCGAAGCCCAGCTCAAGGAGAATTTCGGCGCCGTCGAGTTCAAGCTGACGCCGGATCAGATCAAGCGCCTCGACGAGGTGAGCGCGCGCCCGCTCGCCTATCCCTACTGGCACCAGCGCCGCACCAGCCTCGACCGCAATCCGCCGCCGGTGTGAGGCGAGCGCCTTCCTCGTACCCCCGCCCTGCTGCGCAGGGGAGGAGGAACGACTGAGCTTCATAGACTTCCGGGATAAATTCCGTTGGCGAGTAAAGCCGATTTTCGCGGACAATTATCCTGGGCAGAGGGTCCGGCCTTTGACAGGGGTCGGATTAACGGGCCGAGGCGGGTGAGGTGGCGGTGTCGCTCCTTAGCGCAGCGCCTTTCGGGTCTGGGTCACGTACCAGTCGGTGAACTGAATAAGAGTGCGTTCGGAGTCGGCGGAGTAGGGGCCGGGCTGGAAGCCCAGTGAGTTGACGCCGCGCTGGTTGTTCTCGACCAGCCAGAGATCCTGGTCGTTGGTCGTCTGCCAGAGCTGGGTCAGGCGCGCGAGGTCATAGTCGACGCCCTCGACGGCTTCCTTGTTCACCACCCACTTCATGTGGACGAGCGTTTCCTCCGGTCCTTTCGGCCAGCACCAGAAGATGAAGGCGTAGTCGCCGACCGCGTGGGCAAAGCTGTTGGGGTCGAGGGCGAAGCGGAGCGAGCCGACATCGCCGTCGCCCACATTGCCGAGCAGTTTTTTCACCGCCGGCTTGCCGTCGAGGGTGAAGGAGCGCGCGCCGTTGCGAAGCGGGAAGCGGTTCGCCTCGAAGCCGTCATGGGTGAAGGGGCCGGTCGGGAGTCCCTGCGCTTTGCACTTCTCGATGAACGCGGCCGTCGCCGGCTCGTCGGTCCGGTGCTTCTTCCGGGGGATCTCCGGGAAGCACTTCATCAGCTCGGGATGCTGCGCCGGGCAGTGGTAGCACTCGCGCGCATTCTCCATCACGAGCTTCCAGTTGCCCTTTTCGACAATGGAGGTTTCATGCGCGATCTTGGCATCGCCGAGCGCGTGCGGCGCCAGCAAGGGTTCGAGGCCGGCGCGGATCGGCGCGAAATCGGGCGGCTTCTCGGCGAGGCAGAGGAAGAGCGTGCCGGCGACCTCTTCGAGATGAACAGGTTTGAGCCCATGGCTCGCCCGGTCAAAGCCCTGGGGCATGCCAGCGGCGGTCAGCAGGCTGCCATCGAGCCCGTAGGTCCATTGGTGATAAGGACAGATGAGCCGGCTCGCGCGCCCGCTCGCTTCGCTGCAGATCTGCGCGCCACGATGGCGGCAGGTGTTGAAGAAGCCGCGGAGCTTTCCGTCATGGCCGCGGATGAGGAGGATCGAGCTGCGGCCGATCTGTACCGTTACCCAGCCGGTCGGCTTCGGTATGTCGAGATCGAGGCCGGCGAACAGCCACGTCCGGCCGAAGATCGCGTCGAGATCGGATTCGTGGATTTCGGGATCGCGATAGAATTCCTGGGGCAGCGTGTGCCCGGGTTTCCTTGTGTCCAGAAGCGCCCTGATCTTCGCCCTATCGACCATTTCCACCCAGGGTGTCCGCGCCTTGCGCTCGCCCGGCCCGGTTCCTAGGCTAGCGTCCGATCCGTTCGGATGCATTGCTTCCGTGATCGTACCTACTCTCCCGCGAAGCGGGCGAGAGCGGGGAGGGGGCGAACGAAGCGAGGAGTTCCTGCCGACGTGACTGAGAGTGGCATATGGCGTCGGTCGTCATGCGGACGGCGTTCGCCACGCTGCGCTCGCCCCCTCCCTAGCCCTCCCCCGCTTCGCGGGAGAGGGGACACGAAGACGAACCGATGAACCGCGACCCGCTGAGCCCGATCGGCGAGGCCGAGGTTGCCGCCTATGAGCGCGACGGCGTCGTGTGCCTCCGCCGCATGTTCGATCGCGACTGGATCGATTTCATGGCGGCGGCCGTCGCCGAGGCGATGGCGAAGCCCGGCCGGCATGGAGAGAGCTATACCAAGCCCGGCAACCCCGGCGGCTTCTTCGGCGATCTCGATATGTGGCAGCGGTTGCCGCGTTTCCGCCGCTTCGTCTTCGAGTCGCCGGCGGCTCAGATCGCCGCGCGCGTCATGGGCGCGTCCAAGGTCAACTTCTTCTACGACCAGCTCCTGGTGAAGGAGCCAGGAACGGCCGAGCGCACGCCCTGGCACCAGGACCAGCCCTATTGGGCGGTTTCGGGCCGCCAGGTCTGCTCGATCTGGCTTCCCTTCGATCCCGTCCCGAAGCCGACCGCAGTAGAGTATGTCCGCGGCTCGCATGAGTGGAACCGCACTTTCCTGCCTTACCACTTCAGCGATGGCAGCCCCTATCGCGAGCGCGCGCTGGAGGCGATGCCGGATATCGATGTCGACCGCTCGGCCTACGACATCGTCGCCTATGAGATGGAGCCGGGCGACTGCCTCGTCTTCCAGGCGATGATCGTCCATGGAGCGCCGGGCAACGCCTCGATGACGCATCGGCGCCGCGCGCTGGCGACGCGCTGGACCGGCGACGATGCGCGCTACTGCGTGCATTCCGGCGAGGTCGCGATCCCCACATCCGATCCGGGCCTGAAGCACGGCGACAGAATGGATTGCGCTCTGTTCCCTCGCGTCTGGCCTTTTCCTTCGATCTGAAAGCAAATCCATGAACGATGCCACGCAGCGCCGGCTCACCTCGCTTGACGTTTTCGCCTTCAAGAGCGCGGCCGACGCGCAGATCTCGCCGGACGGGCGGCAAATCATGTACCTGCACACGATCCGCGACATATCCGTCGACGAGAAGGTGAATTCGCTGATGCTCTCAGGCGACCGCGCGAGCTGGAAGGAGATCCCCGAGACAAGGGGCTGTTTGGTCGCACGCTGGGCGCCCGACAGCCGCCGGATTGCGATGCTGAGGAAGTCTGGCGGCAAGACCGCGGTCGCGATCCTGGACACCGCCAGCGGTACTGCGAAAACCCTGCATGAGAGCGCGGCGCCGATGCGCGAGCTCGCCTGGTCTCCCGATGGCACGCGCGTCGCTTTCCAGATGCGCGTCGACGAGCCTCTGCCCAACTGGCTCGGTCTTGTCACGGCACCCGCGGGCGCAGTCTGGTCGCCGCCCGTCAAGGTCACCGAGCGCACCTTCTGGCGCCACGACTCTTATGGCGAGTGGCCGGAGGGCAGCTATCAGATCCTGGTCGCCGCGTCCGACGGCTTGGCACCGGCGAAGCAGGTGACCGCCGGCATCTGGTGGAACGGCATGCCGCATCTCAATCCGCCGGGCCTCGTCTGGTCGTCCGATTCGAGCGAGATCCTGTTCACCGGCTCGAACCGCCCCGACTGGGACGCGAAGCCCTCGGATACTGACATCCATGCCGCGCGCGCCGACGGCAGCGGCACGCGGCAGGTGACGAAGCAATCGGGCCGAGTCAGCCATCCGGCGGCCTCGCCGGACGGCAAGTCGCTCGCCTACACCGTCGCCGATGACTGCAGCTTTTCGTTCAAGCGCCGGCGTCTCTATGTGATGCCGATGAGCGGTGGCGCCGGGAAGGAGATCCTTTCCGGCTTCGATCGCTCGATCGAGGACGTCGCCTGGACCGCGGACGGGAAGCAACTGCTCGTGACCTACGAGGCCGAGGGACGACGTGAGATCGCCCGCGTCACGCTCGACGGCAAGGTGACGCCGATCGCCAAGGATGTTGGCGCCTCGATCGAGATGCCCTATGCCAGCGGCGGCTTCTCCGCCTCCAGCGACGGCACCGTCGCCTATGTGCGCTCGGCCGTCGACGTGCCGGCCGAGATCGCGGTGATCCCGCCCTCGGGCCCGGCGCGAACGATCAGCCAGATCAACGGCGATCTCGCGCGCGACCTCAACGGCTTCCATGGCGCCGAGATGTTCTGGGTCGAAGGCGGCGAGGGCCGCAAGGTCCAGTGCTGGCTGATGAAGCCGAAGGGCGCCGGACCGCACCCGATGATCCTCGAGATCCATGGCGGCCCCTATGCGCAGTATGGCGACCGCTTTTCGATCAAGTACCAGCTCCTGGCTGCGGCCGGCTACGCCGTGCTGTTCACCAATCCCTGCGGCTCGACCGGCTATGGAGAAGCTTTCGCCAATGCGCTGCACGACCGCTTCCCCGGCCCCGACTACGACGACCTGATGGCGGCAGTCGATGTCGCCTCGGCGCGGTCTGACATCGATGAGAAGAACCTCTTCGTCACCGGCGTCAGCGGCGGCGGCGTGCTGACCTTGTGGACGGTCACCCACACGCATCGCTTCCGCGCCGCCTGCTCGATCAAGCCGGTGGCGGCGTGGGAGAGCTGGCTGCTCACCGCCGACATGGGCATCACCAACGGGCTCGTCTGGATGGGCAACGAAAGGCCCTGGGAGAATCCGGGCAAGTACCGCGCGCGGTCGCCGCTCGCCTTCGCGCATAGGGCGAAGACGCCGACCATGCTGATGGCGGGCGAGGCGGATTCGCGAACGCCGCCGACCGAAGCCTATCAGATGTACGCCGCCTTCAAGCTCGCCGGCGTCGAGACCTCGCTCGTCCGTTTCCCCAACACCAGCCATTCGTCATGGGTCATGCGACCGTCGCTCTTCGCGGCCGAGGTTTCTATCATGCTCGGCTGGTTCGACCGCTTCAGGGTGAAGAGCTGATCATGCTCAGCGTCAACAACCGCTTCGCGCTCACCTATGCCGAAGCCCGCCGCAAGTTTCAGCTTGCCGCCGATCTCGCCGGCGTCAAAACGCGCGCCTGCAAGCACCCGATGACCGGGCCGGACGGCGAGGAGCTGGCGACCGATGTCGCCCTTCTCGGCAACCCGAAGGCCAAGTCGGTGCTGGTGGTCACTTCAGGCGTGCATGGGCCGGAGCTGTTCTGCGGCTCGGGTGCGCAGGTCGATGCGCTGCTCGATCTCGACATCGCGCGCTATGGGGACGTTGCCGCGCTGCTGATCCATGCCGTAAATCCCTACGGCACCGCCTGGCTCCGCCGCACCAACGAGGACAATGTCGACATTAACCGTAACTTTGCCGACTTCTCGAAACCGCTTCCGGTCAATCACGGCTATGAAGAGCTCGCTGACGACTTCGTGCCGCGCGATGCGAGCGAGGCGACATGGAAGGCCGCGGATGCGCGCATCAAGTCCTATGGCGACAAGCATGGCCGTGCGGCGCTGGCGATCGCACAGTCAGGCGGTCAATACGCCCGGCCGGATGGCTGGTTCTACGGCGGCACCGGCCCGACCTGGTCGCGCAAGACCATGGAGGCGATCCTCGCCGACTACGACCTCAGGGGCCGCAAGCTGGTCGCCGCCATCGACTTCCATACCGGCGCCGGCCCGTTCGGCTATTGCGAGCCGATCTATTCCGGCGATCCGGCGCATCCCGGCCGCGACCGGCTGCAACGCTGGATCGGTCCGGCGATGACGATCCAGCGCGAAGGTAAGGCGGCGACGCCGCCGCAGCAGGGCCTGAGCTCGGAGCTCTGGGAGAAGAGTTGCGGCCTGCACTCGGCCTATGTCAGCTTCGAATACGGCACCGTGCCGCATGAGGAGGTGATCGATTCGCTGCGTGCCGAGCATGTGCTCCACAAGCGGGGCAGGAACGACTGGCACGACGCCTCGGTGCAGTCGGTGAAGCAGCGTTTGCTGCGTGCTTTCGCGCCCGACCACGATTCCTGGCGTGAGATGGTGGTGGCGCAGTCGCGACTCCTGCTCGACCGCATCGCCCGCGGCCTCGCCGCCGAAGCTCGATGACGACCCTCGCCGCGCTCTCCCCCTCCCCATCCCTCCGCCGCTTCGCGGGAGAGGGGACACGAGGCGCTTGCCTTCTCGTGCCCCCTCTCCCGCGAAGCGGCGGAGGGATGGGGTGGGGGCGAGCGAAGCGAGGGGCTGTCAAAGCCTGATCTCAAAGAAAGTCATCTAGATGCCGACAACTCTGCGTACCAACGCGATCGACAATCTCTTCGCCGGCTGGGACGCGGCCGGTCAGCCGGGAGGCGCGCTGGCTCTGGTCCGCGGCGGCGAGATCGTGCATTCGCGCTGCTTTGGCCTCGCCAGCATCGAGCTTGGCGTGCCGGTCAGTCTGAAGTCGCGTTTTCACATCGCCTCGATCACCAAGACCTTCGTCGGTGCGGCATCGGCCCTTCTGGTCGAACGCGGCCGGCTCGATATCGACGAGGATGTGCGGGGTATCGTACCGGAGCTGAAGGTCGACCGGCCGGTGCCGTTGCGCCGCCTTCTCGGCATGACCAGCGGGCTCCGCGACTCCTGGGAGTTGATGCAGCTCTCCGGCGTCGGCACCGATCAGGCGCGTACGGTCCAAGACTATCTCGACATCGCCTTCAACCAGCGCCACTTCAGCTTCCCGGTCGGGGCGCGCAACGTCTACACCAACATCAACTTCATCCTGATGGCGTTGGTGGTCGAGCGCCGGTCGGGCAAGCCCTTCATGACGTTCCTGGACGACGAGCTGCTGGTGCCGCTCGGCATCGCGGCGACGCGAATGCGCGACGATGCCGACGATGTCGCCGAGGACCTGGCCAGCTCCTACCTGCCGAAGCCGGGCGGCGGCTGGCGCAAGGGTATCTTCACCATCGGTCTGGGCGGTGCCGGTGGGCTCATCAGCTCGGTGCCCGATCTCGTCCGCTGGCAGGGCATGCTCCGCGCCGGCGGTATCGGCAAGGAGAAGCTCGTCCGCCACATGACGACGACAGGCAAGCTCGCCGATGGCAGCCCGACCAACTACGGCCTCGGTCTCGGCGTCCGAAAGTATCGCGGACTCGATCTCTGGACGCATGGCGGCGGGCTGCCGGGTTTCCGCTCGGTCTTCGCGTATATGCCGGGCGTCGACTTCGGCGTCGTGCTCCTCTGCAACCGTGACGATGCCGATCCATACCGTCGTTTCACCGAGATCGCCGATGTGGCGCTGGCCGATGAGTTTACCGAGCCTTCGCCGGTGACGCTTGGCAAGGAGCGCATGAAGCAGGTTGCGATCCCCGGACTCGACCTCTCCGCGGTCAATGGTCGCTATGTCGACCGCGACTCCGGCGAAGTCCTGACTCTGAAAGTCACCGAGTCCGGTATCGAGGCGGACAAGCACGGGCATGCGCTCATGCTTCGGCCGATCGGCGGCAACCGCTTCCTCGAGAGCTGGGCGAATGTCGATACGACGGCCGAGATCGAGAAAAGGGCGAATGGCGGGCCGGTGATCCGCATGGATTTCGGCGGACAGCGCTGCGTCTTCGATCCGGCGCCCGAGTATCGGCCTTCGGCGTCGGCCCTGTCGGCGCTGGTCGGGCGCTATGCCAGCGAGGAGCTGGCGACCACATTCGAGCTACGCCTCGTCGATGGCGGCCTTGTGCTCAAGCTCGGGCCCGGCTTCCACCGTGGCGCCCTGGTTTCGCTGGAGGCGCTCGAACCTGACCGCTTTATCGGCACCACCATGCTCTGGCCCGGCTGGCGCGTTGTCCATGCCGTGCGCGTGGTACGCGATGGCGGCAGAGTCGTCGGCCTGCTGGTCAGCTCCGATCGCATGAAGGATATAAGGCTTGATCGCGTCGGCTAGGCGCGAACGGAGTAGGAACTTGTCGCCAATGGAAGGGAACCGGTCGGGGGCCAATCCGCTGCCCGTGCCCGGCCATGCGATTGAGGCGGCATGAGCGAGGTTCGAGGACCGATGGTCGAGATCGCAGGCCGACAGGATAGCCGGGCACTGCCGGCCTCGATCGAGCTGTCGCCCAAAGGCGTCATCAAGGAACCGTCGCCGCTGAAGGCGATCCCGGAGGCGACCCGGATCTATCTGGTCGACGGCGGCGACACGCCGGTTTCGGAGTGGGGCAGCGCCTGCCGCATCCTCGCCGAGGCCGGCCTTCGCCCCGTCCCGCACATCGCCTGCCGTCGTCTGAGGAGCCTGGAGGAGATCGAGGAGCGTCTGCGCGCGATGGCGGAGGCGGCAGCGATCGACGACGCGCTCATCATCGGCGGCGACATAGCCAGACCGCTCGGCCCCTTCGGCTCGTCGATGGATGTGCTGTCGACCGGATTGTTCGAGCAATACGGAATCCGTCACATCGGCGTCGCCGGGCACCCGGAGGGCTCGCCCGATATCGCGCCGACCGTCATCGTCGAGGCGCTGCGTTGGAAGATTGACTTCGCCAAGCGCACCGGCATCGATGTCCGGCTGGTCACGCAATTCGGCTTCGATCCGAGCCTGGCCATCGCCTGGGCCAACGGCCTTCGCGATGAAGGGGTGAGCCTGCCGATCCATCTCGGCGTCGCCGGGCCGACGACCATGACGCGGCTTCTCAAATTCGCGGCGCTGTGCGGCGTGCGGACCTCGATGTCCTTCGCGCTCAAGCGCGGCACTCAGCTGACCTCGCTGCTCGGCAACTATGAGCCCGAGGCGCATGTCCGCGCGATTGAGCGTAGAGTCCTTGCCGGCGAGGCGCGGCTGATCCGGCAGCTGCATGTGTATGCTTTCGGTGGGCTAGCCGCCGCGACGGCCTGGCTGACTGGACGAGGTTCGTGGGTGGGAAGGGGAATTCCGTGACCGAGACTGTCCTGCATTCAGCAACCAAGACCGCAATCATCGGCTTCAATCAGCCATTCTGCGTGATCGGTGAGCGTATCAACCCGACCGGCCGCAAGAAGCTTGCGGCCGAGATGATGGCCGGCGACTTCTCGACCGTGACCGCCGACGCGCTGGCCCAGGTCGCGGCCGGTGCGCTGGTTCTCGACGTCAATGCCGGCGTCACCGCGGTCGATCCCAACCTCACCGAGCCGCCGCTGCTGGCCAAGACCATCGAGCTGGTGCAGTCGCTGGTCGACGTGCCGCTCTCGATCGACTCCTCCGTGCCGGCGGCGCTGGCGGCCGGTCTCGCGGTCGCCAAGGGGCGCCCCTTGGTCAATTCGGTAACCGGCGAGGAAGACCGGCTCGAGACCATCCTGCCGCTGGTGAAGAAGTACAATGTGCCGGTGGTTGCGATCTCCAACGACGAGACCGGCATCAGCTACGACCCCGATGTTCGCTTCGCCGTCGCCAAGAAGATCGTCGAGCGTGCCGCGGATCACGGCATCAAGGCTGCCGACATCGTCATCGACCCGCTGGTGATGCCGATCGGCGCGCTCAACTCGGCCGGCGCCCAGGTCTTTCGCCTCGTCCGCCGGCTGCGCGAGGAGCTCAAGGTGAACACCACCTGCGGTGCCTCGAATATCTCCTTCGGCATCCCGAACCGCCGGGTCATGAATGCGCATTTCCTGTCGATGGCCGCCGCCATCGGCATGACCAGCGCCATCATGAACCCGCTGCACAAGGAGGATATGGATGCGATCCGCGCCGCCAATACGCTGAATGGCTTCGACCCCGACTGCATGGCCTGGCTCCGCGCCAACCGTGACCCGGCTGCTGCGGGGGAGGGGGCGGGCGGCCGCCGTCGCGGCCGGCGCGGGGCCGGCGATGCCGGAGCGGTTGCGCGGTCGGAGTGAATTGCCGTATTGCCCGTGAGCCAGTCGATGTGCAGGGGATCTGAGTGAAGACCGAGTATCGTGTGGCCGTGATCGGCGGCGGGGTCGTCGGCGCCAGCATTCTCTACCATCTGACCAAGCTCGGTTGGACCGACATCGCGCTGTTCGAGAAGCACGAGCTCACCTCGGGTTCGACCTGGCACGCGGCGGCCAGCGTGCATACCTACAATTCGGACGCCAACGTCTCGCGGCTGCAGAAGTACACGATCGACCTCTATCGCGAGATCGAGCGGATCTCCGGCCAGAGCTGCGGCATCCACGCCACCGGCAACATGGTCGTCGCCGCTACCGACGAGATCTTCGACAACCTCAAGCTCATGCACTCGCGTGCCAAGTATCTCGGCATGGAGACGCATCTGATCTCGCCGGCCGAGGCCAGGAAACTCAATCCTCTGCTCGACCCTGGGCAGTTCGTCGGCGCCTTGCATCGCCTCGATGGCGGCCATGTCGACCCGAACGGCGTGGCTCACGCCTATGCCATCGCCGCGCGCAAGGCGGGCGCCGAGGTGCATCGCTTTACCCAGGTCTCGGCGCTGAAGCAGCGCCGCGACGGTTCCTGGGACGTGATCACCGACAAGGGCAATGTGCATGCCGAGCATGTCGTCAACGCTGCCGGCCTCTGGGCGCGCGAAGTCGGCCGCATGGCGGGCATCGAGCTGCCGGTGCTGGCAATGGAGCACATGTATGTGGTGACCGAGGAGATCCCCGAGGTCGTGGCGCATGGCCGCGAGGTCCTGCCGACCACCGATTATTTCGGCGAGATCTACATGCGCCAGGAAGGTAAGGGCGTGTTGCTCGGCACCTATGAGAAGGATTGCCGGGTGTGGTCGCCGCACACCACGCCCTGGGAATTCTCGATGGCGCTGCTGCCGGACGATCTCGACCGTCTGACGCCGCATCTCGAGATCGGCTTCAAGCATTTCCCGGCGGTCGGCCGCGCCGGGATCAAGAAGGTGGTCAACGGCCCCTTCACCTTCGCCCCCGACGGCAACCCGCTGGTCGGGCCGGTCCGGGGCCTGCGAAACTACTGGTCGGCTTGCGGCGTCATGGCCGGCTTCGCGCAAGGGGGCGGCGTCGGCCTTGCGCTCTCGCGCTGGATGGTCGAGGGCGATCCAGGCTCCGACATCTTCGCCATGGACGTAGCGCGCTTCGGCAAGTTCGCCACACACCAGTATACGCTGATCAAGGTGCCGGAGAATTACAGCCGGCGCTTCCGCATCGCTTATCCGAACGAGGAGATGCCGGCCGCACGCCCGCTGCGCCGCACGCCGGTCTATGACCGGCTCAAGGAGGCAGGCGCCGTGTTCGGCGCCAATTTCGGCCTCGAGGTCGCGCTCTGGTATGCGCCGAAAGGCATGGAGCCCTACGAGAACCCGACCTATCGCCGATCCAACGCTTTCCCGATCGTCAGGGAGGAGTGCCACGCGATCCGCAACGCCGTCGGTCTCATGGAGATCTCGGGGTTCGGCAAATACGAGGTGGTAGGTCCGGAGGCCGAGTCCTGGCTCAACCGGATGCTCGCCAACAAGATGCCGAAGCCGGGCCGCATGGTGCTGGCGCCGATGCTGAACCCGCGCGGCACGATCATCGGCGACTTCTCGGTGGCGAGGCTCGCCGAGGACCGTTTCCTGATGATCGGTTCCGGCGTCGCCGAGATCTACCACATGCGCTGGTTCGAGAAGCATCCGCCGCCGGCCGGAACCTATATCCGCCCGCTGCCGCATGCGCTGACCGGCTTCATGATCGCCGGCCCGAAGTCGCGCGAGCTGCTCCAGCGCCTCGTCTTCGAGGATGTCTCGGCCCAGGCCTTCAAGTTCTTCGCCGCGCGCGAGATGGTTGTCGGCCTGGCGCCGGCGACGGTGCTCCGTGCCAGCTACACCGGTGATCTCGGCTACGAGATCTGGGTGACGCCCGACTATCAGGTAACGCTCTACGAGGCGCTGGTCGGGGCCGGCAAGGATCTCGGCCTCCGCCATTTCGGCAACCGTGCGCTGATGTCGCTGCGCCTGGAAAAGGCCTATGGCGCCTTCTTCCGCGAGTTCCGTCCGGACTACACGCCGATGGAAAGTGGCCTCGACCGTTTCGTCGCTTATGACAAGCCGGACTTCATCGGCCGTGAGGCGGCGCATAAAGACCGAGCGGCAGCACCGAAGAAGAAGCTGGTGCCGCTGATTGTCGATACCGATACCGAAGTCGTCGGCTATGAGAGCGTGATGCGGAACGGCGAAGCGGTCGGCCAGGTGACTTCGGGTGGCTATGCGCATTGGGCCGGCAAGAGCATGGCGATGGCCTATGTCCATGCCGACTACGCCAAGGACGGCGCCGAGCTCTCGGTGCTGATCTTCGGCAAAGCCTGCCTGGCGATCGTGCAGACCCAGCCGCTCTTCGACGCCAATGGCGGTCGCCAGCGCGGATGAGCGATCTCATCGCCAATGCCCGCATGTACTCGGTCGCGCCGGGCGCGGCCGCGGCGTGGAAGCGGCTCTTCGCCTGGCTCCAGGAGCGGTCGGGCTTCGACATGACGGTGATCGACCATGCCTTCCCGGCCTCGCTCGACGAGCTGTGGTCCAGGAAGGACCTCGCCTGCACTTTCATGTGCGGTTGGCCCTTCATGCGCTACGGCGCGATCCACCAGGTCGTCGCCGCGCCGATCCCGAGCGCTGCCTATGCCCGGGGACGAGCGGTCTACTGCTCGCACTTCGTCGTCCGCGACGACGCGCCGTTCAAGACGCTGGAAGACACCTTCGGCCATCGTTTCGCTTACACGATCCCGGACTCGCATTCGGGCTACAACGCGCCGCGGCACCATCTGCTTTCCTACCGCAAGGGCGTGACCAAGATGCTCTATCGCGAGATCGTCGGACCCTTGAGGACGCCGCGCCTGATGGTCGAGGCGATCGTCGAAGGCAAAACCGATGTCGGCCCCCTCGACTCCTTCGCCTATGCGCTGCTGCGCCGGCACTGGCCGGAGGTGGCGGGGCGCACTCGCATCATAGCCTCGACAGACGTTGTGCCGATTCCGGCTTTCATGGCCTCGGAAGGCGCGCCATCCGACATCGTGGAGCGTCTCGGCGAGACGCTCACCAGCTTCGGCGACGATCCGGGCCAGGCGGCGCTGCGCGACGATCTTTGCATCCTCGGCTTCGCGCGCATTCCCGAGTCCGGCTACCAGATCACCGAGGACTGGGCGCAGGCCGCCGAGGCGCGAGGCTTGGCGCAGATCACCTGACAATGCTGACGCTGCTGCGCGCGATCGAGGCGGTCTATCGCGAAGCAAGCGAAGGTCCGCTCGCGGTTGCAAGCGCGCGCATCGCCGTTGTCAAGGACCGGGATCTGCAACTCGGCCGGGCTGGCCGCAAACCGGTGGCGAAATTCGTCGGGCAGGCGGTCGAACTCGGCCGTCGCGGGCCGCTGGCCGAAGTCGCCGAGGCCTTTGCGGCGGTCGAGCCGTTGGCGACCTGGCTGCAGAATCCGAACTACTCGGTCGAGGGCATGGGGCCCGGCTACGACGACCGTTACGGCTATGTCGAGCTGATCGGGCCTGGACGCCCGGTCGAGAGCACCGATCTGCTCGTCGGCCTGCTGCTGCTGGGGCCGGAGATGCACTACCCGGACCACGCGCATCCGGCCGAGGAAATCTATCACGTCGTCGCCGGTAACGCGGAATGGTGGCGGGAAGGGGAGGGCTGGCGAATGAGGCCGCCTGGCTCGGTCATCCATCACACGCCGATGGTTCGCCATGCCATGCGGACGAGCGACGAGCCGCTGCTGGCGCTCTATTGCTGGACCGGCAATGTCGAAGTCTACGCGACGATGACGGAGACACGAGCATGAGCGAAATCGAGGGGCAGTGCCTTTGTGGCGCGATCCGCTTCCGCCTGAGCGGTGGCTTGAGGAACGTCGTGGTCTGCCATTGCAGCCAATGCCGCCGCTGGCACGGTCATGTCGGCGCGTACACACGCGTCGCCAAGGTCGACCTGAAGGTCGAGGGCGACGTCGCCTGGTTCCGTTCCTCGGAGCTCGCCCGGCGCGGCTTCTGCCGCGGCTGCGGTTCGAGCCTGTTCTGGGAACGGCTCGGCACGGACATGGTTTCGGTCGCCGCCGGCAGCCTGGACGAACCGACCGGCCTCAGGACAACGTTGCAGATCTTCGCCGAGGATGCCGGCGACTATTACGAGATCGACGACCGGATTTCGGTGCGGCCGCCGCGTTCTGCAGGCGCCTGACGGCCAAGCTCCAGGTGGCAGGCGATCCGGTGCTCGCCGAATTGGCGCACCGGCGGCGGCGTCGTATCGCACTGCTCGGCGATACGGCTCGGGCAGCGGCTGGCGAAGGCGCAGCCGACGATGATCTCGGTCGGGCTCGGCATCATGCCTTCAAGCGCCGCCGTCGGCGGCGCCGCATCGGGATCGGGCGTCGGTGCGGCCCGCAGCAGCGCTTCGGTGTAGGGATGGAAGGGCGGGCTGAAGACCTGCGCGACCGGCCCGTACTCGACGACGCGGCCGAGATACATGACCGCGACCCAGTCTGCCATGTGCCGGACCAGGGCCAGGTCGTGCGAGATCAGCACGAGGCCGAGCCGCGACTGCTCGAGCAGCTCGCCGAGCAGATTGAGGATCGCCGCCTGGACCGAGACGTCGAGGGCGGAGACCGGCTCATCGGCGACGACGAGTTTCGGCTTGCCGGCGAGCGCGCGGGCGATGGCCACCCGCTGGCGCTGGCCGCCGGAGAGCTGGTGCGGCATGCGCTCGGCCACTTCAACCGGTAGCCGCACCTGGGCCAGGAGCTTCGACACTTCGGTCTTGGCGTCGCCGCTGGCAAGGTTGCGCAGCATGCGCAGCGGCCGCGACAGGGCGTAGGCGATGGAGTGGCTGGGATTCAGCGTTGAGTCCGGATTCTGGAACACCATCTGGATTTGACGACGAATCTCGGGCGGGCGGTCATCGACTTCGAGCTTCGCCAGATCGGTCTCGCCGAGCTTGACCTCGCCCGAGGTACCGGCGAGCAGGCCCGAGACGATGCGGGCGAGCGTCGACTTACCGCAGCCCGACTCGCCGACGATCGCCAGCGTTTCGCCGGCGCGGGCATCGAGATCGACATCGGTCACGGCGCGGACGACGCCCTTCTTCTCGCCGCCGAAGAGTCCGGTCAGCTTGTACTCCTTGCTGAGCTTGCGGACACGGAGGACGATGGGAGCACCATCCGTGGCTGCAGAAGCTGCGGCCGCACGATCGTCTTCGGCGCTGGCGCGGACGGCGTCGAGCCGCGCGCAGCGGGCAAGATGCCCGTCGCCGAGCTCGACCATCAGGATCGGACGCTCTTCGCATTCGTGGCGGGCGGCAAAGCTGCAGCGCGGCGCGAAGGCGCAACCCGGCCGGGCGCGATCGGCGGCGGCGATGGTGCCTTCGATCGGTCGAAGCCGGCCGCGGCGTCCTCCGCCGCTCAGGCGCGGCAGCGCGCCGAGCAGGCCGCGTGTGTAGGGGTGTGAGGGGGAGCGGAAGACCGCACCGATCCGGCCGGTCTCGACCATGCGCCCGGCATAGAGCACGCCAATTCGGTCGCAGATGCGCGCGACCGTGCCGAGGTTGTGCGAGATGAACAGGATCGCCGTACCAAACTTGGCGCGAAGCTCGCGGACCAGCTCCAGGATCGCGGCCTCGATGGTGACGTCGAGGCCGGTGGTCGGCTCGTCCATGATCAGGAGTGCGGGCTTCGCCATCAGTGCCATGGCGATGACGACACGCTGCTGCTGGCCGCCGGAGAGCTGGTGCGGGTAGCGCTCCATCATCGCCGCGGCGGCGGGGAGGCGGACTTCTTCGAGCATCGCGACGGCACGGCGGAACGCGGCGTTTTCGTCGGTCTCGCCATGAAGCAGCGGGACTTCCATGAGCTGCTTGCCGATCGGCATCACCGGGTTCAGGCTCGACATCGGGTCCTGGTAGACCATGGCGATCCGGTTGCCGCGGATGCGCGAGAGCTCGCGGTCGGTAAGCCCGGCGATGTCGCGGCCTTCGACGCGGATGCGGCCGTCGATGACGCTCATGCCGCGCGGAAGGTAACGCATGGCGGCGAGCGCCACGGTGGACTTGCCGCAGCTGGACTCGCCGACGAGGCCGAGCGCTTCGCCCTCGCCGATCGAGAAATCGACGTCGTTCAGGATGATCTGGCGGCCGGCACGCCCGTCATAGGCGATCGAGGCATGCTCGAACGCGAGGATTTCAGCCATCGAGCGAGGCTTCGCGAAGCCCGGTCGCAAGGAAGTTGGCGCCGATGACGAGCGAGGATATGGCGAGCGACGGGATGATCGTCATGTGCGGCCACACGAAGATCATGCCGTAGGCTTCCTTGACCATGCCGCCCCAGTCGGGGTCCGGCGGCGGCAGCCCGACGCCGAGGAAGCCAAGCACGCCGATCGCGATCGTCGTATATCCCAGCCTCAGGAAGAAATCGACGATCAGCGGGCCTCGAGCGTTCGGCAGGATCTCGACAAACATGATGAAGAAGGCGCTCTCGCCGCGCATGCGAGCGGCGGCGACATAGTCGCGGTTCTTGATGTCGAGCGTCACGCCGCGGACGATGCGCGCGATGATCGGCGCCGAGGAGAGCGTGATCACGGCGATGATGTTGAAGGCCGAGGCACCGAATTTGGCGATGATGATCAGGTAGAGGATGATCTTGGGGAAGGCCAGTAGCGTGTCGCCGATCCGCATGATGACGGCATCGACGATGCCGCCGCGATACCCGGCGAGAAGCCCGAGGAAGGTGCCGAGGATCACGGCGCCGAGTACGGCGGTCGGTGCCACGGTCAGCACGGTGCGGGCACCCCAGATCAGGCGTGAGAGGATGTCGCGGCCGAGATGATCGACGCCGAGCCAGTGCTGGGCGGAGGGGTAGGGATCGGCAATCAGCGCCGGATCGATCTTGGTCGGCGAGTAGGGGGCGATCCACGGCGCGAAGACGGCGAGGATCGTCCAGGTCAGCAGAATCGCGGCGCCGATCGTGCCGATCGGGGAACGGGTGAGAAGATCGTAGATCTTGCGTGCCCAGCCGCGCGACGCGGCGGCGGCGTCCGTGCCGCGGAAGCTGCCGACGCGTCCGCCCGCCAGGTCGTGACTGACCTCGGTCATACGCGGATCCTCGGATCCAGAGCCATGTAGCCGAGATCGCCGAAGAGCTGGGTCAGCATGGTGACGCTGACGGCGACCAGAGTGCCGGCCTCGAGCACCGCGATGTCCTTGGCCAGCGCCGCTTCGAGCATCAGCCGGCCGAAGCCGGGATAGGCGAACAGCGTCTCGACGACGACGAGGCCGGAGACGAGGTAGTTGAGCTGCAGCAGGATCACGGTGAAGGGCGTGATCAGCGCGTTGCGGAGCGCGTGCTTGGCAACGACATTGCGGAAAGAATTGCCCTTGAGCAGCGCGGTCCGGATATAGGGCTGGCGCATGACCTCGACCATCGAGGAGCGCACCATCGCGATCAGATAGCCGGCGTCATAGAAGGTGACGACCAGCACCGGCAGGACGAACTGCATCCAGATCGCCCAGCCGGCATCGCCGCGGAGCGGCGAGGTGCCTGGCAGCACGCCGAGCCAGACGACGAAGATGGCGAGCAGGAAGACGCCCATGGCGAATTCCGGGATGGAGGCGCATATCGAGGAGAAGATCGAGACGGCGCGGTCGAACCAGCCGCGTTCGCGCATGCCGGCCAGCACGCCGAGCAGGACCGAAATCGGTACGATGACGGCAAAGGAGATGGCGGCGAGCAGCAGCGTGTTGCCGAGACGGTCCCACATGAGCTCCGAGACCGGCTGGCGGTAGTAGATCGAGTTGCCGAAGTTCCCTGTCAGGGCCTTGCCCATGTATTCGAAGTAGCGGACAAGGGCCGGGCGATCCAAACCCATCTCTCGGGTCAGGTGGTCGACCTGGCTCTGCGAGGCATAGGGGCCGAGGATCTTGCGTGTGACGTCGCCCGGCGACAGCTCGTTCAAGGCGAAGACCAGGAACGACACCGCGAACAGCGTCAGCGCCATGTTCAGTAGCTGCTTCGCCGAATATCGCAGCATCACCGCTCCGGGCGGTAGGCGTTAAAGGACTGAAAAGGGGCCGGCGGCCCTGCGGACGTGTCGTACGTCCGCAGGGCGAAGCCGCTGGGACCACGCCTTAGGCGTCGATCCAGAGGTCCTTGATGTCGATGTAGATGCTCGGATGGATCTTGTAGCCCTTGATCTTCTTGTCCGAGTAGTTGAAGACCGCACGCCACAGCGGGACGACGGCGGGGCCCTCGTCGAGCATGATGCGCTGGATCTTGGCCATCACGGCGCGGCGCTTCTCAACATCGAGATAGCCTTCCGCCTCGGTGATCAGTTTGTCGAACTCGGCATTCGACCAGGCGGATTCGTTCCAGGCTGCGCCCGAACGATACGCGAGACCGAGGACCATGGTGCCGAGCGGGCGGTGTGCCCAGGTGGTGAAGCCGAACGGGACTTTGGTCCAGTTCTCCCAGTACTGGGCCGAGGGCATCACGTTGATCTTGGCGCGAATGCCGGCTGCCTTCCACTGCTCGACCATGGTCTGGACCGCCAGGAGTTCCCAGTCCGGCTGGGGGCGGCAATCGATCTGGCAGTCGATGCCGTTCGGGTGACCGGCCTCGGCCAGCAGGGCCTTCGCCTTGGCGATATCCTGCTTCATGAAGCCGATATTCGCGTACTCCGGATGCACCGGGGCGACGTGATGGTGCTCGCCAGGCTTGCCGAGACCGCGATAGGCGGCCTTGAGCACCGCCTCGGTATCGGTTGCATGACGCAGCGCCTGGCGCACCCGCTTGTCGTCGAATGGCTTGATCGGATGCGTGCGGGCGACGGCAGTATAGCCGCTGTCGACCGTGTTGACCTGGACATGCGGCAGCCGTTCGACCGTCGGCAGGGTCGAGATCGCGCCCTGGTAGATCATGTCGACCTGCTTGGAGGCGAGCGCCGAGACCTGCGCCGCCGCGTCGTCGCCGAGATCGATGATCTCGAAGCGGTCGACATTCGGGCCCATGCCGCTCCAGTGGGCGGTCTTGGTGGCGACGTAGAGCGAGCGCTTGCCGACCTCGTGCTCGACGAGCTCGTAGGCGCCCGTGCCGTCACTGCCGATGCCGAACTTGCCGCCATCCTCGGGCGAGCAGATCAGCAGCGGATAGTGATAGAGCGCCTCCGGGATCGCCAGGTTGGCGGTCTGGCCGTTGAGCTTCACGGTGAAATCGTCGACCTTCTGGATCGCATTCGCGTCCCAGAGCTTGACCGACTTGCGCGGGTTGCCCTTGGCGTCCTTCTGGCCGTCATCGAACTCGGTCAGGATGAAGCCCTTGAGCAGGCCGACGACGGAGGAGCCGGTCTTGTCGTCGAGCACCCGCTTCAGGTTCCAGATCGCGTCGTCGGCGTTGAACTGGCGACCCTTCCGCCACTTGACGTCGCGGCGGAGCTGCAACGTCCAGGTCTTGAGGTCGGGAGTGGCTTCCCACTTCTGCACCAGCGACGGCCGGGTCACGTTGTCGATGCCGGTGACAGCCATGTAGTCGAGGGTCTGGCGGGCCGAATTCGCGGACTCGATCCAGGAATAGGTGTGCGGGCTCGATATGTCCTGCACGCGCATGCCAAGGCGGATGGTGCCGCCCTTCTTTGGCGCTCCCTGGGCCATTGCCGGCGCGGCAAGGCCGACCATGCCATAGGCGGTGGGCGCGGCGACGCCGAGCAAAACTGCAATCCGCAGAAACTCTCTGCGGCCGAGCTTGCCGTCAGCGAATTCGCGGCCAGCCTTCTCGATGATCGGGTGAAGCTTGTCGGTCATGATGGTCTCCCCGTTGATCCGCGCTGACCCGGCCTTGAGCGGCGGTTTCGACGCAGAAGTGGTGAGTTGAGGCTAGTCCACCGGCACCGAGGGGCGCAAGCCCGGCAGGCCTTTCAAGTGGTCGAGCAGCGACCATGGCTGTCGCGATTTCGCCCTTGAAGGCGGTTGACTTTGCTTGCCTCCGCGCCTCGACTGTCGCGTGTGATCCCGACCATCGACATCGGGCCATTGTTGGGCCCGCCGTCGCGGCTCCGACAGGAGACGGACCTGCGCATCTTGTCGGCCGCCGGCGAGGTCGGGTTCCTGGCGATCTCGGGGCTGCCTTCCGAGATCCCGCATGGCGCCGCGGTGCGTGCCGGTCTCCTTCGGGTCTTCGCGCTGCCGGAGCCGATCAAGCGCCGCTTGTGGCGGCGAAAGTTCGATCCGGCACAGCCCAACATCTATCACGGCTGGTTTCCGCTTCAGAACGGCGCGATGACCTACAAGGAAGGCATCGACATGGGGCCGGACGTCGCCGATCCGGCCTTCCTCCCCGATCCGAGCGATCCTCTGACCGAGCCGACCCCGTTGCCGGAGGAGAAGCAACTTCCGGGCTGGCGCGCCGATGTGGCGCAGTACTACCGCGGCATGGAACGGCTCGGGCGCCTGCTGATGGCATCGGTTGCTCGCGGCCTGGGTCTTGCCGAGGCGCACTTCGACGCTGCCTTTGCCGGCGGCAACTCGACGCTGCGCCTGATCCGCTACCCGGTGCGCCCGCCCGAGTCCTTCGTCGGAGGCGACATGAGCGCGATCCTGGTCGATCACCAGGGCCGGCGGCGTAACCTGATCGGCGGTGCCCATGTCGACTCAGGATTCGTCACGCTTCTCGCGCAAGACGGGATCGAAGGGCTGCAGGCGCGCACGGCGAGCGGCGAGTGGATCGACGTACCGCCGACCGAAGGCACGCTGGCGGTCAATTTCGGCGGTGTGCTCGAACGCTGGACCGGCGGGCGGATCAAGGCGACCGAGCACCGAGTCATCGGGCCGGACCGCGAGCGCTTCTCGATCCCGTTTTTCTACGAGCCGCGTGTCGACGCGGTGATCGTACCGTTGCCGCTGCCGGGCATCGCGCCGTTCGAGCCGTTCCTTTACGGCGACCACCTCTGGGCGGCAATGACGCGCTTCGTCGAGTTCCGCGGGCTCGAAGCGATGCGCACGCCGAGAGGCGTCAAGGCGGCCGAGTGAAGGGTTTCGGGGGGGGTAGGCGATGAAGTCTCATGTCCGCGTCGCCGTGATCGGCGGCGGCGTTGTCGGCTGCAGTGTGCTCTTCCATCTGGCCAAGGCCGGCTGGAAGGACATCTGCCTGATCGAGCGCCTGGAGCTGACCTCGGGCTCGAGCTGGCACGCCGCCGGCGGCTTCCACACGCTCAACGGCGACCCCAACGTTGCCAAGCTGCAGAGCTACACGGTGCAGCTATACAAGGAGATCGAAGAGATCTCAGGCCAGTCCTGCGGGTTGCACATCACCGGCGGCATGATGCTGGCCGGCACGCCCGAGCGCATGGACTTCCTGAAGCTTGCGCATGCCAAGGGCCGCTATCTCGGCATGGACACCGAGATCATCGATGCGGCCGAGGCCAAGCGCCGGCTGCCGCTGATCGATGAGAGATACTTCATCGGCGCCATGTACGACCCGCTCGAAGGGCATCTCGATCCCTCGGGCACGACGCATGCCTATGCCAAGGCAGCCCGGATCTTCGGCGCCGAGATCTACCGCCAGACCCGCGTGATCGAGCTGAACCTGCGGCCTGAGGGAAGCTGGGACGTCGTCACCGACAAGGGCACGATCACAGCCGAGCATGTGGTCAACGCCGGCGGTCTCTGGGCGCGCGAGGTCGGCCGCATGGTCGGCCTGGAGCTGCCGGTGCTGGCGATGGAGCACCACTACATCGTCACCGAGGACTCAGCGGAGGTCGCCGAGATCGAGGCCTGGACCGGCAAGGAGCTGGTCCATGTCATCGACTTCGAAGGCGAGCTCTATCTTCGCCAGGAAGGGAAAGGGATTCTGCTTGGCAGCTACGAGCGCGAAGGCGTGCCGTGGATGCCGGATACGACTTCCTGGGATTTCGGGCCTGAGCTGCTGCAGGAGAACCTCGATCGCATCTCCGCCAGCCTCGATACCGGCTTCCGCCACTTTCCCGCGATCGGGCGTGCCGGCATCAAACGCGTGGTCAACGGTCCCTTCACCTTCACGCCCGACGGCAATCCGCTTGTCGGGCCGGTGCGGGGCCTGAAGAACTACTGGGTCGCCTGCGGCGTCATGGCGGGATTCAGCCAAGGCGGTGGCGTCGGCCTGGCGCTCTCCAACTGGATGATCCAGGGCGACCCGGGCTTCGATGTCTGGGGCATGGACGTCTCGCGCTACGGCGACTGGGCGACCATGGCCTATACCAACGCCAAGGTGCGCGAGAACTACTCGCGCCGCTTCCGCATCCGCTTCCCCAACGAGGAGCTGCCGGCGGCGCGGGCGCTGCGGACCGTGCCGATCCATGGTGAGCTCGCGGCGGAGAATGCGGTGTTCGGAGCCTCCTACGGCCTCGAATATCCGCTTTGGTTCGCGCCCAAGGGCACGCCGGCCGAGGAAACGGTCACCTACCGCCGATCGAATGCCTTTCCGGTCGTCGCCGCCGAGTGCAAGGCGGTGCGGAGCGGCGTCGGCCTGATCGAGACCTCGGCCTATGGACGCTACGAGGTGAGCGGGCCGGATGCCGCGGCCTTCCTCGAGCGCATCCTCGCCAACCGCATGCTGGAGGAGGGCCGCATCGTGCTGGCGCCGATGCTGAACGAGCAGGGCAAGCTGATCGGCGACTTCACCGTCGGCCGGCTCGCCAAGGACCGCTTCTTCATCATCGGTTCCGGCCCGGCCGAGGCCTATCATCTCCGCTGGTTCGAGCGGCAGCGCGGAAGCCTCCAGGTGGCGATCCGGCCGATGACTGCCGCGCTGTCCGGCTTGGCCATTGCCGGCCCGAAGGCGCGCGACCTGCTCGGACGCCTCGTGCGCGAGGAGCTGTCGTCGAACGCCTTCCCGTTCCTGTCGATCCGCGAGATGTCGGTCGGCATGGTCCCCTGCATCGTCTCGCGCATCAGCTTCACCGGCGAGCTCGGCTATGAGCTCTGGTGCGCGCCCGACCATCAGCGGCTGCTCTACCGGACGCTCCTCGATGCCGGCCGCGACCTCGGCCTCATGCAGTTCGGCACCCACGCGCTGCTGTCGCTGCGCCTGGAGAAGTGCTACGGGACCTGGGCGCGCGAGTACCGGCCGATCTACGGGCCGGAGGAGGCGGGCATGCGACGCTTCGTGCGCCTGGAGAAGAAGGACTTCGTCGGCCGTGCTGCGGCGGAGGCCGAGCGCAAGTCGGGCGGCGAGCGGCGCCTGGTCCTGTTCGAGGTCGACGCCCGCGACGGCGACGCCTTCGGCGATGAGCCGATCTGGCACGCCGGCAAGGTCGTCGGCTGGGTCACCTCGGGTGGATACGGCCACACCGTGGCAAAGTCTCTTGCGCTTGGCTACGTGCCGAAGGATCTCGTCTCCGCGCTCGGCGGTTTCGAGATCGAGATCATCGGCGACCGCCGCCCGGCGCGAATTCTCAAGGAGCCGCCCTACGACCCGGCTGGCGCGCGGATGCGCGCCTAGCGAGATCCGCTTTCGTAAACCCTCTTCCGCGCCGAAGGCGTGGGGCAGGGTAGGGTGGAGGCCGGCGCGAAGCGACGGTCGGTATCATGTGGACGGACCACCACCCGTCGCTTCGCGCCGGCCCCACCCCGGCCCTCCCCCGGCTTCGCCGGGAGAGGGGGCTCAAACGATCCCGCGCTGCATGATCTCGGTCTTGCGCCTGGCGACGAAGGCGTCGATTGCCTCCTTCTTGCCGGGATCGAGCGGCGGCTCGACATAGCTTTCGAGCAGCTTCTTCCACACAGCGTTGGCGCGTTGCGTCGCGTTGAGGGCGCCGGCTTCCTGCCAGGACTGGAAGTTTCGCCAGTCGGCGATCAGGTGTTGATGGAAGGCGTGCTCGTATCGGGCCATGGTGTGGGTTGCGCCGAAGAAATGCCCGCCGGGAGGCACTTCCTTGAGCGCCTCGAAGGCGAGCGCGTCGTCGGAAAGGTCCATCGGCTTCAGCCACGCGGCCATCGCGTGCAGCGCCTCGGCGTCGACGATGACCTTTTCGTAGGAGGCGACGAGGCCGCCTTCGAGCCAGCCGGTGCCGTGATGCATGAAATGTACGTGCGACATGACGCAGGCCCAGATCGACATCAGCGATTCATGCGTCGACTGCGCATCGACGCAGTTGGACGCGTTCACGTTGCTCGACCGATAGGGCAGGCCCCAGCGCCGCGCGATCTGGCCGCCGATGATGGTCGAGCGCACATATTCCGGCGTGCCGAAGGCCGGCGCGCCGGACTTCATGTCGACATTGGAGGTGAAGCCGCCGAAGATCACCGGCGTGCCCGGCCGCAAGATCTGGATCAGCGCGATCACCGACAGCGCCTCGGCGGTCTGCTGCGCCAGCGCGCCGGCGATGGTCACCGGGCTCATGGCGCCGGCGAGCGTGAAGGGAGTGACGATGCAAGGCTGGCCATGAGCGGTCATCGCCATCAATCCCGCAATCATCTCCTTGTCGACGCGGCGCGGCGAGTTGACGTTGATCACCGTGGTCAGCGTCGGCTCCGCCATCAGCTGCTCGCGGCCGATGCCGCGGGCGAGGCAGACGATCTCGATCGCGTCTGTGATCCTTTCGCGCCCGATGCCGCGGCCGATGAAGCAGCGGTCGGCAAGGAAGGTGTGTGCGCGGTAGAGGTCGAGGTGGCGCGAGTCAGCGGGCAGGTCCAGCGCTTCGGTCAGCGTGCCGCCGGAGTGATGAACGCAGGTCAGCATCTGGTTGAGCTTGATCAGTTTGACGACGTCCTCATAGCTGCCGGGGCGGCGGCCGCGGTCGAGGTCAGAGACGTTCGGCGGGCTGCCGACCGGGCCGACATTGATGGTGTTGTCGCCGATCACGAGGTTGCGCTCGGGATTGCGCGCGAACAGGCGGAATTGACGCGGCGCCTTGGCGATCGTCTCCCTGAGCATGCCGCGGTCAAAGCGCACCAGCTTGGTCGAGCGGTCGACCTTGCAGCCGGCCTTCTCGAAGACGTCTAGCGCCTCGTCGTTGAGGAACTCGATGCCAAGCTCCTCGAGCACGCGCAACGCCGTGTCGTCGATGCGCCGCACGCCGTCTTCGTCGAGCAGCTCGAGCGGCGGCATCGGGTTGCGGATCGGCGCCCAAGGCGGCTGCAGTACGCCTGAGCTCGCTTCGGCCTTGCGACGTGCCCGACGATCGCCGGCCCCGCGTTCGACGCTGCGTTCAGCGGTCATCGTTCGCTCATCCTCTTTTCTCTCGGTCTGAGCGGCTCTTCGGCGAATTCGACGATCGCCGGCACAAGCTCGCCAAGGCCGACAAGACGGTGCTCGTAGCCGAGGCCAAGCCGCTTCGCCGCGGCCTCCGCCTCGCGCTTCAGGCGCGGGTCGTCGGTCTGCGCCAGATAGACGACTTTCTCGTAGTGGCCGAAATAGGCATCCCGAAGCTCGGGGTGACGGTCGAGGCCGAGCCCCTCGATCACCAGCGTCTCGAACTGCCGGACCAGGAAGTCGGTCAGAAAGAAGGCGCGCATGTCCTCGTCGGCGCGGCGGCCGAACTCGGCCACGCCGGAGAAGAAGGCGTAGCAATGCGCGCCCGGCAGGCGGTGCAGCCTGAGCTCGTCGAGCACCCTGTCGAGCTCCCCCCCGGTGCCGCAATCGGCATAACCGACCAGGATGTCGTCGTACTCGTCGCGATGCTCAGCGACAGCAGCCCTGACCGCCGCCGGGATCTCTTTCGGCCGGTTGTGCAGCCCAGCCGGCAGGCACTGCACGGTCACATGGTGCAGATGGTTGGCGGCGATCACGGCATTGACCTCGCGCGCGAGCGCGCCGCAGGCAAGGATGAGCTGACGCCGCGTCGCTCGCGTGGTGGCGTCCTCTGGCATCAGCCGGCAGCGCGCTGGTTGTGCTTGCGCATCATGTACTGCTTGGCGGTCTCGACCGCGACGGCGGCGTCCCGGCAATAGCTGTCGGCGCCTATCGCCTTGGCGAAGTCCTCATTCAACGGCGCTCCGCCGACGAGCACGACGATGTCATCGCGGATGCCTTTCTCCTTGAGGGCGTCGATGACGACCTTCATGTAGGGCATGGTCGTGGTCAGCAGCGCCGACATACCGAGGATGTCCGGCTGATGCTCGGCGATGGCGTCCAGGTACTTCTCGACCGCGTTGTTGATGCCTAGGTCGATCACCTCGAAGCCGGCGCCTTCCATCATCATGGTGACGAGATTCTTGCCGATGTCGTGGATGTCACCCTTGACGGTGCCGATCACCATCTTGCCGACGCGCGGCGCCCCGGTCTCGGCCAGCAGCGGCTTCAGGATCGCCATGCCGGCCTTCATCGCATTGGCCGACATCAGCACTTCCGGCACGAACAGGATGCCGTCGCGGAAGTCGATGCCGACGATGCGCATGCCTTCGACCAACGCCTCGGTGAGAATCCGGTACGGCTCCCACTTGCGCCTCAGCAAGATGTGGACGGCCTCCTCGATCTCGTCCTTGAGACCGTCATAGAGGTCGTCATGCATCTGCTTGACGAGCTCGCTGTCATTGAGCTCTTCCAGGACGATGTCGTCGCCGTCGGCCATGACCTTAAATCCCCAGCATTCGTGTAAGCCGCTGATCTCTAGACCTCTTCCCAAGGGAAGCTGTCAAGCCGCCTGGCGCCGTTGGCGCCGATCACGGCCTGGGTTTCGAGCTTGATGCACTCGCGTCCGCCCTCTTCGCCGATCAGGCTCTCGACGCAGACCACCATGTTCTCCGCGAACCGCCCGTCATAGGCACGGGCGAAGTCGGGGTGGAGCGGCACCGATGGCCACTCGTCGGCCAGGCCGACGCCGTGCAAGGCGACCGAGTAGCGGCGCTCCATGTACTTCGCAGGGATCTTCCAGGATCTCTCGTTGAACTCGCGGAAGCTCATGCCGGCCTTGAGGATCGAGAGGTTGTGGTCGATCTGCTCGACCGCGGCGGCATAGAGCGTCCGCTGCTCGTTGCTCATGCGCGTGTGGCCGATGGTCCAGGAGCGCGAGAGATCGGCGCAATAGCCGTAGGGGCCGATCAGGTCCGTGTCGAAGGCGAGGATGTCACCCTCCTCGCAGATATAGTCAGAGCACTCCTGGAACCAGGGGTTGGTCCGTGGGCCGGCGGCGAGCAACCGCGTCTCGATCCACTCGCCGCCGGAGCGGATATTCTCGAAATGCATCTCGGCCCAGATCTCCTGCTCGGTGCGCCCGGGCTCGGAGCGCTCGTACATGCGCGCCATCGCCGCTTCGCAGACACGCACGGTCCAGCTCATCAGCTCGAGCTCGGCCGGGCTCTTGATGCAGCGGGCGTGCTCCGTCAGCTCTTGGCCCTCGACGAGCGTGATGCCGCGATTGCGGAGCGCATCGACGCCAAGCGGCTCCAGCTTGTCGACAGCAAGGCGCTTGTTGCCGCCGCCATGCTGGCGGACGATGTCTGCGATCTCGTCCGCCCATTTGTCGCAGCGCCGGGCGAGGTTGTTGCCGGCAGAGAAGTAGAACCACGAGATCGCCGGACGGATCTCATCGATGGTCTCAATGCCTTTAGCGACGTGCTCGGAACCCTTGTACTCGAAGTCGATCGCCGGCCCTTCGGCGCAGATCACCGCGTAGTGCGACGGGTTGTGCGTCATCCAGAGTTGCATGTTGGAGACGTCGAGCGCGTAGCGGATGTTGACGGGGTCGTAGAGTAGGATGGCGGCGCAGTCGTGACGCTTGAGCTGGTCTCGGATACGGCTGAGGCGATAGGCGCGAGCGGCCTTGAGCGTCGCCGGCGGCACCGGGCTTTTCAGCGGCTTGTCGGCTCCGTCGGGATTGAGGAAGGCGCGTTTCCGCGGGTCCTTGAAGACTTGGGCCATCGCTCGCTTTCGGCCCCGGAAGCGGGGTCGGCTTTGGGCCAAGCCTAGTCGCGTTCCGATGCCGATTCACCGCATTTGCGACCATCATGAGGCCGAGGGCGACATCGGCCGCTGGGGCGGTTCAGCCGCTCCGGCGTCGCCCGGCGCGGCGTTTGACGGGCTCGGCCGCGGTGTCGGCCGGCGGAGCGGTTAGCGGGCCGATGCATTGGATCACTTTTGCCAGGTCGGGGCGCTCGCCTGGCCGGTGCGTATCGAGGGCCTGACGCATGGCGGCGAGATGACCGGGCGAGGTTCCGCAGCAGCCGCCGACGATACGCGCGCCCGTGTCCAGCGCGAGCCGCGCATACTCAGCCATGACCGCCGGAGTGCCCGTATACTCGACCTGGGTGCCGACGAATTTGGGGATGCCGCAATTTCCCTTGGCGATGACCACCGCGTCCGGTGCCGCCTCGGTGATCTGCATGACCGAGTAGATCAGGTCGGGTGCGCCGACGCCGCAATTGGCTCCGATCGCGATCGGCTTCGGTTCGAGGCCCCTGAGGAAGGTAGCAACCGCTTCCGGCGTCGCACCCATCATGGTGCGCCCGGCCGTGTCGAAGGTCGCGGTCACAGTATAAGGCATGCCGACCTTGATCGCGGCCTGCGCGGCGGCGCGCATCTCCTCGATCGCGGACATGGTCTCGATCCAGACGACGTCGGCGCCGCCGGCCTTCAGCCCCTCGATCTGCTCGATGAAGACGTCGACGGCCTCTTCCTCGCTCAAAGGTCCGAGCGGGATCAGCAGATCGCCGGTCGGTCCGACCGAGCCCGCGACGATCACCGTCCGTCCAGCCTTGTCCGCGACGGAGCGGGCGATCTGGGCGCCCAGCCGGTTCAGCTCGCGGGTACGGCCTTCCGCCTTGTGAAGCATCAGGCGGCGCCTGTTGCATCCGAAGGTGTTCGTAAGGATGATGTCGGCCCCGGCGTCGACGAAGCTCTGGTGCAGCGCGCGGATCTTCTCCGGCTGCGTCTCGTTCCAGAGCTCGGGCGCGTCCCCCGACAAGAGGCCCATCTCGAACAGGTTGGTTCCGGTCGCGCCGTCGGCGAGCAGGCGGCCCCGTGCCTTCAGCAGCTCTTCGAGACGACTCGACATCCAGCCCTCGTATCCTAGGAATTCGGCTCTATGGCGCAGCGGATCATCGTGTATTGGCGTGACATACCAGCACAGGTGATCGTGCGCCAGGGGAGAACGGCCGAAAAGCGCGAGCTGCCGGAGCGCTTCATCCAGGCGATCGACCGCTGCGCGATGAAGGTTGGGGCCCGCGACAGCGATGCCTATCTCGCGGAGTGGCGGCGTGGCGATCCCGAGGCTTGCGGCGACGACCTCAAGGCCGAGGCCGATGCGGCGGTCGCCTCCCTCGAAGCCACCTACGATGCCGAGCGCTTGAAGGCGCTGGTCGCCGGAAACGGGCGAACAGGATAGCTCCGTGCCAGACACCCCCGCCAAGACCGACGACGCGCTCGTCATCTTCATGCCGAGCGGGCGCCGCGGCCGCTTCCCCATCGGCATGTCCGTTCTCGATGCGGCGCGCTCGCTCGGCGTCTACATTGAGTCCGTCTGCGGCGGCCGCGGCCTTTGCGGGCGCTGCCAGATCGAGGTCGCCGAAGGCGTCTTTGCCAAGCACGGCATCACCTCTCGCGCCGACAGCTTGAGCGGGCGGTCGGAGACCGAGCAGCGCTATGCCGATATCCGTTCGTTGCCGGCGGGCCGGCGCCTGAGCTGTTCGGCGAAGATCGAGGGCGATGTCGTGATCGACGTACCGGCCGATGTCGCCGTCAACACCCAGGTCGTGCGCAAACGCGCCGAAACCCGCGCAATCGTGCGCGATCTCGCGACGCATCTCCACTATATCGAGATCGACCCGCCCGACATGGCGAAGCCGCAAGGCGATCTCGATCGCGTGATCGGCCACCTGTCCGAGAAATGGGGCATCCGCGACGTGCTCGTCGATGTCGCCATCCTGCCGGACGTGCAGCCGGCGCTGATCAAGGGCGGCTACAAGGCGACGGTGGCCGTGCACCAGGATGGCGGAAGGCCGCGGGTCGTCGGCGTCTGGCCCGGCTACCGCGAGCGCCTCTTCGGCGTAGCCGTCGACATCGGCTCGACCACGATCGCCTGCCATCTCGTCGATCTGATGTCGGGGCGTACCGTGGCGTCCGCTGGTACGGCCAACCCGCAGATCCGCTTCGGCGAAGACCTGATGTCGCGGGTCTCCTATGTGATGATGAATCCGGAGGGTCGCGGCGCACTGACCGATGTCGTGCGCGATGCCGTCAACACGTTGATCGGCCGCGTCGCCGGCCAGGGCGCAGTCGCGCAGGAAGAGATCGTCGAGGCGGTGCTGGTCGGCAATCCGATCATGCATCACCTCTATCTCGGTATCGATCCGACACCGCTGGGCCAGGCGCCGTTTCCGCTCGCGGTCTCGCAGGCGCTCGATCTCCGCGCGCAGGGCCTGGGCCTACCGATCCTGAAGTCTGGCCGTGCCTACGTCCTTCCGTGCATCGCGGGGCACGTCGGCGCCGATGCGGCAGCGGTGACGCTGGCCGAGGCGCCGCACAAGGGGCAGGAAATCACGCTCGTCATCGATGTCGGCACCAATGCGGAGATCGTGCTCGGCAGCGCCGACCGCCTGCTCGCCGCGAGCTCGCCGACCGGTCCGGCCTTCGAGGGCGCGCAGATCTCCTCAGGTCAGCGCGCGGCGCCCGGTGCGATTGAGCGCGTGCGCATCGATCCAGAGACACTTGAGCCGCGCATCAAGGTCATCGACGTCGGCCCGTGGTCGAACGAGGAGGGGTTCGATATTGGCATCGACAGGGTCGGCGTCACCGGCATCTGCGGCTCAGGCATCATCGAGGCGGTGGCGGAGATGTTCCTCGCCGGCATCGTGACGCATGACGGCATGATCGACGGTACGCTTGCGGCGCGGACGCCGCGGATTGTGCCGGACAGGCGGACCTACTCCTATGTCCTGAGGACGGAACCCGTCGAGATCAAGGTCACCCAAAATGACATCCGCGCCATCCAGCTCGCCAAGGCGGCGCTCTATGCCGGCTCGCGGCTGCTCATGGACAAGCTCGGCATCGACAAGGTCGATCGCATCAAGCTCGCCGGGGCCTTCGGCAGCCACATCGATCCGAAGCACGCGATGATCATCGGCCTCGTGCCGGATTGCGCCCTCGACAAGGTCTCAGCGGTCGGCAACGCCGCCGGCACAGGTGCCCGCATGGCGCTGCTCAATCGCGGCCACCGCCGCGAGATCGAAGGCCTGGTTCGGCGCATCGAGAAGATCGAAACCGCGGTCGAGCCGCGCTTCCAGGAGCACTTCGTCAATGCGATCGGTTTCCCGAACCGCGTCGAGCCGTTCCCGAACCTGACCGCAGCAGTGAAGATGCCCGAGCGGAAGGAGGCCGCCGCGGCGGGCGAGGGACGCCGGCGGCGACGGCGCGACTAGTTATTCGACTTGACGATGCCATCGACCAGGGTGCGTTTCAGCACCGCCTCGTCGAGGTCGATCCCAAGGCCCGGCCTGTCGCTGAGGATCAGATTGCCCTCGGCGTCGAGGTCGATCGGCTCGGTTAGCAGGTAGTCGCGCCGTTCATTGGTCCATTCCGGCGGATCCCAGGGGAATTCGAGGTAGCTTGGATCGGTGGTGCCGGCGACGACATGCGCGTTGGCCATGAGTCCGATGCCGTTGCCCCAGGTATGCGGCGTGAAGACGATGTTGTTGGCATTCGCCATCGCTGCGACCTTGGCCAGGCCCGTGATGCCGCCGATCGAAACCACGTCGGGCTGCACGACGTCGAGGCAGCCTTCCTGGATCACGTCGCGCAGCTCGCTCATCTCGCGGTTGAGCTCGCCGCCGGCGATGCGGACATCCAGCGTGTCCTTGAGCGTGCGCATGCCACGGCGGTCGGCACGGTGCAGCGGCTCCTCCATCCAGTAGACGTGCAGCCTTTCCAGTTCGCGCCCGACGGCGATCGCATCCTTGAGGGTCCAGGCGGCCATCGTGTCCCACGGAAACCGCCAACCCTGGTTGCAGTCGACCATGAGTTCGAGGCGGGTGCCGATGCGCTCGCGCACGGCCTCCAGCGCGCGGATGTCGTCGCGCCAGGAGCCGCGGCGGAAGCGGATCTTCATCGCCTTGAAGCCGCGTACGATCACGCGTTCGGCGAGGTCGGCGAGCGCCTTGGCGTTGCGGAGCGTTCCGGAGGAGGCATAGCACCGAAGCCTATTGGCGTAGCCTCCGAGCAGCTTCCAGCAGGGCTGGCCCGCCGCCTTGCCGGCGATGTCCCAGAGCGCGAGGTCGAGCGGCCAGCAGCGGCCGTAGTGGAAGCCGATATGGTCGATCACGCGCCAATGGCGCTCGAGGCGAAGTGGGTCCTCGCCGATGAACAGATGCTCGTGACCGGCGAAGCCCAGCATGTAGTCGCCCGAGCCGATCCCGGTGATCCCTTCATCGGTGTGGACGCGCACCAGGGTCGCATCGAATTTGAGCCGCGGGCGCGACGACCAGCTTGGGTGGAACGGCGGGTCCAGCGGCAGCTGATGCTGGGTGATCTCGATGGCGGTGATCTTCATTGTTTCAGCTCGCTGTCAGCACGGCGCGCGCAAGATCGTGCAGGTCGCGCTCGGTTGAGGGTCGTGCCGACGACTTCCGCATCGCCTCGTTCTCGGGCAGAGCCATTTCGGCGGCGAGGCGCTCGGGCGTGACGCCTGGCAGCTCGTCGGCCAGCGCCACCTTCAAGCCGACGGCTCGGATGAGCCGATCGACGAGGCCGGGCAGGGCGCCGGCGTCACGCGGTCCTCCCATCGCCTCGGCGACATCGGCAAAGGCGCGTTCGCTGGCGGACAGGCTCCAGGGCAGGGAAGCACGAAGGCCGAGCCCGGCAGCCCGTCCATGATGAACCTTGCCGATGCTGCCGAGCGCATGCGCGATGTTGTGCGCGATCGCGGTTCCGGTGTTGTTGATGGCGATGCCGGCATAGCAGGAAGCGACCAGCATGCCTTCACGCGCCTCAAGGTTCTGCGGCTCGCGGACGGCTGCGGGCAGATGGCGCGCGATCAGCCGGATCGCGGCATGCGCGATCACGTCATTGGCTTCGAAGCGGTTGGCATTGGTGCAGGATTCGACGGCATGAATCAACGCATCGATGCCGGTCGCGGCAGTCAGAGGCGCAGGCAGCGAGGTTGTCAGGCTCGCATCGAGGACGGCTTTGCGCGCCGCCAGCTCCGGCCCCCAGGCCCAGGCCTTCTTGCCGGCGGCATTGGCGAAGACCGCGGTGTGGGTGGTCTCGGAGCCGGTGCCGGCGGTGGTCGGCACGCAGATCACAGGCAGCGGTATTGTCGGCAGCGGGTTGGCGCAGAAGGCGTAGCGCTCGACACTGTCCGTAGCGCCGGCGATCGCCGCCACGAGCTTGGCGACATCGAGCGCGGAGCCCCCGCCGACCCCGATGACGGCCTCTGCCGTATGCGTCCGCGCCAGGGCGGCGGCGGTATCGATCTGGGCGCCAGTCGGTTTGCCGGCAAGCCCGTCCCACAGCGCCGTCTCGTGACGGGTCGTCGCCAATGCCTCGCGGACGCGCTTGCCGACGCCGCCGTGCGAGAGCATGCGGTCGATCACCAGGAGGACGCGCTTTGGCGCTTCCTTGAGGGCGGCGAGATCGGCGCCGATCTTGTCGACCCGGTCGGCGCCGACAGCGATTTCCGGGACCGGGAGCAGGGTCTTCATGCAATGTCCGGAGCGAGGTGGCTTGAAGCGCGGCGTTGCACTACCTTGCGCCGCGGCCGAAGATGACGAGAGGCACACTATGACCGAGCCGTCGGAACGGCAAGGCGGCGAGGGGCGCGAGCGGCGCGGCGGGCGGGCGCGTCATGCCGGCCGGGCGGCGGCGGATGCGGCGGCGGATGCGTTCCCCTTTCGTCAGCCGCGGCGGCGCTTCCCGCCGGTGGAGATCCTGAGCGCCGACGAACTCGAGGCGATCCACAACGCCTCGCTCACGATCCTCGAAGAGATCGGCATGGACTTCCTCGACACAGACGCGATCGCGCTGCTCGCCAAGGCCGGTGCGAAGACCAGACCGGGCCAGCAGCGCGTGCGCTTCGATCGCGGCCTGATCGAGGAGAGGATCAGGACCGCGCCTTCGACCTTCACGCTGCATGCGCGCAATCCCGCGCACAATCTCGACTTCGGCGGCGACAAGGTGATTTTCGCCCAGGTCGCAAGCGCCCCCAACTGCTCGGATGCCGACAAGGGCCGGAGGCCCGGCAATCATGAGGACTTCCGCAACCTCGTGAAGCTGGCGCAGAGCTTCAATGTCATCCACATGACCGGCGGCTACCCGGTCGAGCCGGTCGATCTGCATGCGTCGATCCGGCACCTCGACTGCCTTTCCGATCTCGCCAAGCTGACCGACAAGGCCTTCCATGCCTATTCGCTGGGCCGGCAGCGCAACCGCGACGCGCTGGAGGTCGTCAGGCTTGCCCGCGGCATCGCGCAAGAGCAGCTCGACCGCGAGCCCTCATTGATCACCGTCATCAACTCCTCGTCGCCGCTTCGCCTCGACGCGCCGATGCTCCAGGGCATCATGGAGATGTCGGCGAGAAACCAGGTCGTCATCATGACGCCGTTCACGCTCGCCGGTGCAATGGCGCCGGTGACGGTCGCGGGCGCGCTGGCGCAGCAGAACGCCGAGGCGTTGGCCGGCATTACGCTGACCCAGATCGTCCGGCCGGGGGCGCCGGTGGTCTATGGCGGCTTCACCTCGAATGTCGACATGAAGTCGGGGGCACCGGCCTTCGGTACGCCGGAGTACATGAAGGCGGCAACGGTCGGCGGCCAGCTCGCGCGCCGCTATGGACTGCCCTATCGCACCTCGAACACCTGCGCCGCCAATACCGTCGATGCACAGGCGGCCTATGAATCCGTGTTCTCGCTCTGGGGTGCGGTCATGGGCGGCGGGAACTTCATCCTGCACTCGGCCGGGTGGATGGAAGGCGGTCTTACCGCCTCCTTCGAGAAGACCATCGTCGATGTCGACCTCCTGCAGATGGTTTCCCAGTACCTCGATCCGCTGGAGGTGAGCGACGAGACGCTGGCGCTCGATGCGATCCGCGAGGTCGGGCCGGGCGGCCACTATTTCGGCGCCGTGCACACGCAGAGCCGCTACAAGACGGCCTTCTACAGCCCGCTGGTCTCCGATTGGCGCAACTTCGAGAGCTGGCGCGAGGCCGGGTCGCCGACGGCCATGGAGCGATCGAACCGGATCTGGAAGGAGACGCTGGCCCGCTACCAGCCACCGCCGATGGATTCGGCAGCGGCCGAGGCCATCGATGCCTTCGTCTCCAGGCGCAAGGAAGAGGGCGGCGTGAAGACGGACTTCTGACGCTCCTTAGAGAGTCGTCGCGAGCTTAACGTGCCATGCCGGGAAGTGGTTGCCCAGCTCTCCTGAAACCTTCACGTCGACGGTCTGATCTCGTAGCCGAACTCAGTCGCCGACGTCCGGAGCCAGTCGAGGAAGGCTTCGGCGAAACTCGATGGCAGGATGAGATCGAAGCTGGGCACTGCATCGACCTTCACGATCGTGACGGTGAGGTGGTCGATGCTCGTGGTGGCGGCGCTGCCGGGCGGGAAGACGCGGGGATGAAGGTCGACGCGGCTGCCCTTGGCGAGCACCCCGCCGGCATGCGCGCCGGACAGGCGCAGCACGCAGCGGCCATGGCTTTGATCGACCACGGCCATCGCTTCGTTGCCGCCGAGCTTCTTCGCCAGCGCGCCTTCCTCGCCGCGCGGGCGGATCACCAGCCAGCCGGAAGGCTGTATCCAGACCGCCATCGCGTCGCCGGCGATCTCGGCTTTGCGCGGGCCGGGAAGGGCGAGGCCGGTCGCATCCCTGACGCCCCCCGCCGCTTCGGCATCGCGGCTCGCCATCACCTGGACGATGTCGACCCTGCGCTCGGTCATCAACACCGGCGAACCGCCGGCGGCACCGTGACGGCCGGGCCGTGCCTCGGGGCCGAAGGGCGAGAGGCGGTCAGGCGCGGACACGGAGGTTCTCCGGATCGACATGGTGCGGCGAGCAGACCTCGATCTCGACCACCTCGTTCTTGAGCGGATATGTGGCGTAGAGGCGCTGGCCGATCCGCTCGGGGCCGTTGCGGATCATCGCCAGGCCCAGCCAGCGCTCGAGCTCGACCGAGCGCGTGATGCTGGTGGCCCAGCCGAGGCTCGCCTTCGAGTCCGGCCTGTCGACGATGTGCGCGCCGCCGCGCAGCCGCTTCTCGAAGGAAGGATCGACGGCGCGGATGCCGACCAGCCGCGGCCGGTCGGGCGCCACCAGCGCCGGCCGCTCGGCGTTGACGCGGCCGACATAGTCGCCCTTCTTCTTCAGCATCTTCTCGAAGCCGAGATCGCGCGCCGTGGTCTGGCCGTTGAGCTCGGGCCCGGCGACATGGCCCTTCTCGATGCGGAGCAGGCCGAGCGCCTCGAGCCCGTAGGGCAGGATGCCGTGCGGCCTGCCGGCCGCCAGGATCGCCTCCCAGACGCGCTCGCCATAGCCGGCCGGCGTCGCGACCTCATAGGCCATCTCGCCCGAGAAGCTGACGCGGTAGAGGCGCACCGGGCATCCGGCGACGGTCGCATCGCAGACGCCCATGAATGGAAAAGCTTCGTTCGAGAGATCAAGTCCCTCGACGCAGCCCTGCAGCGCGAGCCGCGTCTTCGGCCCGGCGACCGACATCTGCGCCCATTGGTCGGTGACCGTGCAGTAGCGCACATCGAGCTCGGGCCAGACGGTCTGGTGATAGAACTCCATATGGGCCAGCACCTCGGCCGCCTTCGCCGTGGTCGTCGTCATCAGGTAGCGGTGCTCGGAAAGCCGCGAGGTGGTGCCGTCGTCGAACATGATGCCGTCCTCGCGCAGCATCAGGCCGTAGCGCGCCTTGCCGACGGCGAGCGTCGAGAAGGTGTTGGTGTAGAGCCGATCGAGGAGAATGCCGGCATCGCGGCCCTGGATGTCGATCTTGCCCAAGGTCGAGACGTCGCAGATGCCAACCGCCTGGCGCACAGCGCGCGCTTCCTTGAGGATCGGGTCCCAGCCGGTCTCGCGCGTCGCCGAGTAGTAGAGCGGTCGCATCCACAGCCCGGTCTCGAGGAAGATGCCGTGGTTGCGGACATGCCAGGGGTGCAGCGGCGAGCGCCTTACCGGTTGCAGGTGATGGCCCGCATGGCGCCCGGCCATGGCCCCCCAAGTGACCGGCGTGACATAGGGGCGGAAGGTCGGCACGCCGACCGTCTCGATCGTCTCGCCGCGCGCCTCGGCGAGCACGGCGGTGCCAAGGATGCCCGAGAAGCGGCCTTGGTCGGTCGCCATGCTGTGCGTGGTATAGCGCTTGGCGTGCTCGATATGCGTGTAGCCCTCGCGATGGGCGAGGCGGATGTCGTCGGCAGTGACGTCGTTCTGCAAATCGACGAAGGCCTTGCCCTTGGCCTTCACCTCCCAGAACGGCTTCACCCTGGGATCGACTTCAGCATCTGGCGCCGGCAGCTCGAAGGCCGCGCCGTCGCGGAAGCCGAGGGCCGCCGCGGCCTCGCGCCCCGCCTTGGCGCCGTCGGTAGCGCAGTGCGCGATACCGAAGACGCCGGCCGCGCTGCCGGCGGAGCGTTCGGCCTGGACCGGCTTGCCGGGAAGGAAGGCGGCGAGGTCGTTGTTCCAGATCGGACGCGCGCGGGTGTGGCTTTGCAGATGGACGGCCGGGTTCCAGCCGCCGGAGACGCAGAGCAGATCGGCGTCGAGCACGCGCTCGACGCTGCCATTGGCGGTGCGGAAAGAGACGCCGTGAACGTTGCGGCCGCCCTTCACATCGGAGATGACCGAGCCGAGCTTGACCGCGATGCCGCGATCGGCGGCGGCTGCAGCGCGTTTCGAGTCCTTTTTCCGTACATCGATGATCGCCGCGACACTGACGCCGGCATGGTGAAGCGCGAAGGCAGCGTCGTAGGCGATGTCGTTGTTGGCGAAGAAGACGGCGCGCTCGCCGGGGCGCGCGCCGAAGCGCCGGACATAGGTCATCGCCGCCGAGGCCAGCATGACGCCGGGCCGGTCGTTGTTGGGGAAGGCGATCGGCCGCTCCGTCGATCCGGTTGCGAGCACCGTCTGCCTGGCACGGATGGTCCAGACGCGCTGGCGCACGCCGTGCTCGGGCGGCACCGGCAGGTGATCGGCGACACGCTCGACCGCGCCCAGCACGTCATGCTCGTAGAATCCGAATACCGTTGTGCGTGGCAGAAGGCGCACCTCCGGCATGCCGGAAAGGGCGGCCAGCATCCCCTGACGCCACGGCTCCTGCTCCGGCTCGAGCAGGAGCCCGCCGCCGAGCTCGAAATCCTGATCGGCGACGATGACGCGGGCGCCGGCTGCGCCGGCGGCACGCGCAGCGGCAAGGCCGGCGGCGCCGGAACCCACCACCAGCACGTCGCAATGCGCGTGCATCGACTCGTACTCGTCAGGATCGGGCGCCATCGCGGCGCGGCCGAGGCCGGCGGCGCGGCGGATGATCGGCTCGTAGACCTTCTCCCAGAACGACGCCGGCCACATGAAGGTCTTGTAGTAGAAGCCGGCCGGCAGGAAACGGCCGACGAGCTGGTTGATCGCGCTGACATCGAAGGCGAGCGAGGGCCAGCGGTTCTGGCTCGTCGCCTCCAGGCCGTCGTAGATCTCGGCGACGGTTGCGCGCGTGTTGGGCTCGCGCCGAGCGCCCGAGCGAAGCTCGACCAGGGCGCAGGGTTCTTCAGGCCCAGCGGTCACGATGCCGCGCGGACGGTGGTGCTTGAAGCTGCGCCCGACCAGCCGCTCGCCGCTGGCCAGCAGGGCCGAAGCGAGGGTGTCGCCGGGATGGCCTTCATAGCGGCGGCCGTCGAAGGTGAAGCGGAGCGTGCGGCTGCGGTCGATGCGGCCGCCTTGGGCGAGGCGATGCGTCTGAGTCATGCCGGCGGCGCCGCCACTTCGTCCGTGGCTTTGGCCACCGACCGGATCTCATGCGTCACCGTATGGCGCACCACCTTCAGGAACTGTCGGCAGCCGGCGACGTGATGCCACCACTCGACGTGCCAGCCCTTCGGGTTGGTGCGGTCATAGACGTAAGCGTAGAAGCCCTCGGCGCCGCCATCCGCTGGCGGTCGCTTTACCGTCGCGTCGCCGCGATAGCTGAACTCCGCTTCGTCGCGAACACCGCACCAGGGACAGTCTATGCGATGCATCGGTCGCTCACTGGAGCCAGGGGAAGGGTCCGGCGCCCTTCTCGTCGACCATCGCGCCGTCGCGGAAGCGCTCGATCGTCATCGCCGCATTGAAGGGATGCGGCTCGTCCTTGGCGACGGTATGCGCGAAGCACCAGCCGGAGCCGGGGACCGCCTTGAAGCCGCCATAGCACCAGCCGCCATTGATGTAGAGACCTTGCACCGGCGTCTTGCAGATCAGCGGCGTGCCGTCGAAGGTCATGTCCATGACGCCGGCCCATTGGCGCAGCACGCGAAGACGCGACAGCAGCGGCATCAGCGCGACTCCCTCGTTGATCACATGCTCGGCCTCGGGAAGCGTGCCGCGCTGGGCGAAGGAATTGTAGCCGTCGAGGCCGCCGCCGAAGACGAGGCCGCCCTTGTCCGATTGGCTGATATAGAAATGTCCGGCACCGAAGGTGACGACATGGTCAAGCACCGGCTTGACCGCTTCGCTGACGAAGGCCTGCAGCACATGGCTCTCGATCGGGAGCCGGATGCCGGCCATGGCCGCAACCTGCGAGGTATGGCCGGCTACGGCGATACCGATCTTCGGCGCGGCGATATAGCCGCGCGTGGTCTCGACGCCGACGACGCGGCCACCGTCGCGGCGAATGCCGGTCACTTCGCAGTTCTGGATGATGTCGACACCGAGCCGGTCGGCGCCGCGCGCCAAGCCCCAGGCGACGGCGTCGTGGCGCGCGGTGCCGCCGCGACGCTGGATCAATCCGCCGTGAATCGGGAAACGTGCATTGTCGAAATCGAGCACGGGGACAAGCGCGCGCACCTGATCGCGGTCGAGCAGCTCGGCATCGATGCCGTTGAGCCGCATCGAGTTGCCGCGGCGGGCGTAGGCGTCGCGCTGGCTGTCGGAATGGTAGAGGTTGATGACGCCGCGCTGGCTCATCATCACGTTGAAGTTCAGATCCTGCTCGAGGCCTTCCCAGAGCTGTAGCGACTTCTCGTAGAAGAGGTTGTTCTCCGGGAAGAGATAGTTCGAGCGGACGATCGTGGTATTGCGGCCGACATTGCCGAGGCCGATCTGCCCGCGTTCGAGCACCGCGACATTGGTGATGCCCTGCTCCCTGGCGAGGTAGTAGGCGCTGGCAAGCCCGTGCCCGCCGCCGCCGATGATGATCACGTCATAGGCGGGTTTCGGCTCCGGGGCGCGCCATGCCCGCGTCCAGCCGGTCTGGTTGCGCAGGCCCTCGCGGAAGAGGCGGAAGACGGAGTAGCGGCTCATCGGGCTCGGATCGGGCGGCGGGAACGTCGGAGGCAAAGACTTACACGGCGAGGCTTGTTCGCACAATCGCCGGCGCCCCAAGCGCTTGCCTGCGACGTTGGGCGACGGAATCGAGCAGCCTTGCCTTTCGCATTATGGGCCGCCGACAGGAGGAGATGGTCGAGATTCGCCGGTACTCGGAACGGGGCTTGGAGGGCGCTGGTGAGAGGGCCGGTCGTTGTCGCTGCCGCGGTTCAACGCCGTACCGCACCTTGGTGCGGTCTTTGCTGGCACCGCGGCACATATCTGCTATGCCGGGCGCCCGATGACCGCACCGACAAGCCCGCTCCATGCCGCGGCCGGCATCATCTGCCTCGGATCGCTCTGGGGATTGATGATGTCGCTCGCCAAGCTGGCGACCAGCGCCGGCGTGCCGCCGGTCAGCTATTCGCTCTGGCAGTCGACGGGGGCGGGCGCGCTGCTGCTGGCGCTCGCCGCCTGGCGAGGCTTGAGCCTCGGCTATGGCTGGGAGCACCTTCGCTTCTACCTGGCCATGGGCATCTTCAGCATCGCGCTGCCCAACGCCAACATGGCTTTCTGCGTGAAGCACATCCCGGCCGGTCTGATGTCGCTGCTGGTCAATCTGTCGCCGGTGGTCACTTACGCGATCGCGGTCGTCATCCGGTTGGAAGCCTTCTCGATGCCACGGGCGCTAGGCATCCTGGTAGGATTGGGCGGCGTCGTCGTGCTGGTCAGCCCCGGCGTGGCCCTGCCTTCGCCGGACCTGCTGCCGTGGCTGCTGCAGGCGATCCTGACCCCGGTGCTCTATGCGACCGGCAACGTCATCGGCGTGAAGCTGAGACCGACCGATCGAAACGCGCCTATCCTGATGGCCGCCGGCATGCTCGGCGGTGCCATCAGCTTTCTGCTTCCGGCCGCGGGCGCCCTGGACCAGCTCTACGTGCCGTGGCCGCCGCTGCTTCCCGGCGAATGGGCGCTGATCGCGGTCATGTTCGTCTCGGTCTGCTCCTACATTCTCTATTTCGACCTCTTGCGGCGCGTCGGCGCGGTGTTTGTGAGCCAGGCGTCATACGCTGTCGCGCTCTCCGGCCTGTTCTGGGGTTGGCTCTTCTTCGGCGAGACGGTGGGGCTTGGCGTTATTGTCAGCGCCTCGCTGATCTTCGCCGGTCTTTATCTCGTCAATCGACGCCCGCCGGCGGCCTGACTTAACGCGCATTGCCAGGCGCGTCGGCAGGCCAGACGGCGCGGCGCCATATCAGCCCGATCGCAAAGGTCGCGACGACGCCGAACGTCGAGTAGAGCAGCCCGGTCGCCGTGAAGCCGAAGCGCTCGATCAAAGGGCCGGTCAGCATCAGACCGACGGGCAGGCCATAGACCGCGAGCATGCGCACGCCCATGACCCGGCCGCGAAAACGCGGCTCGGAGGTTCGCACCAGCATGGCCGCCAGCGGCACCAGGCACAGGCTCTGGCAGAGGCCGGCGAGCGCCATCACCACGATGCCGTTGACCTCGGTCTCGACGAGCGCAAAGACGAAGAGGAGCGCGTGCCAGAGCGCGGAGAAGACGATCATCATGCGCGCCGGCTTGATTCCGGAGCCATGCGTGCTGAGCCCGATCGAGCCGATGATGGCGCCGATGGCGAAGCTTGCCACCAGGTAGCCGAGGCCCGTCTGGTCGATGCGGTAGACCTCCCTCGCCACATAGGGGAGCAGGCCGTTCGACCAGGGATAGGCCGTTAGGTTTACCAGGAAGGCGATGAACATCGCCGCCAGCAGATGCGGCGTACGCCAGACATAGGCGAGGCCGTCTCCGAGGTCGCGCCACGCCGAGGGGCGCATCGGCATCCCGGTCATCTCGCCGATCGAGTGCGCGGAAGGGCCGCTGCCGGCGACCCCCAGGGTCAAAAGGAAGCTCGTCATGTAGAGCAGCGCGATGACGAGATAGGCCGGACCCATGCCAAGCGCGGCGACAATCCCGGCGCCGGCCAGCGCGCCGGCAATGCGGGCGGAGTCGCCGGTCGTGCGCGAGATGCTCATCGCGCCGACGATCAGCGGCGTCGGGATCGTGTTGCCGATGATCGCATTGCGCATGACGAGGTCGGAGGAGCGCACGGAGCCCATCAGCGTCGCAATGACGAAGACCCAGAGCGGCGAGACCGCCCCGGTGAAGATCAGCGCCATCAGCGTGAAGGCGAGGGCGGAATAGGTGGCACGCATCAGGCAGAGGAGGTTGCGGTGACCGATGCGGTCGCCGACGACGCCGAACATCGGCGCAAGCAAGGTGCCGACCAGCATCACCGAGCCGAACACGGCCAGCATCATGACCGAGCCGGTTTCGACCAGGATGTACCAGCCGAGGATCACGCCCTCCATCTCCTGCGCCCAGGAGGTGGCGAGATCGGCGGGCCATTGGAAGCGGAAGCTGCGCGTCTGGAACGGCGCCAGCACCGGCGGCCGCTGGGCATCGTTCACCCGGACAAGGCCTCCGCCGAGCTAGGGAGCGCTTCCTCTTTCATTGGATCGGACCATCTCACCACCGCCGCGGCGATGTCACGCCGATTGCACGCCGCGCGAACAAGGGGGTTTGCGCGCCTAGGGCGATTGTGGGCCAGCCGCAGGGGCGCTAACCTCTTGTCGGACAACTGTCCGGCTTCGATGCCAGGGCAGGGGGAACAGCCGGAGGAAGGACCGTCATGAACTCGCGGATTCTGGCGCTCGCCGCGGCGGGCGCGTTGATGCTGATCGGGACGGCCTTCGCGCAGGGGCAGCCGGCGACGCTGGTGGTGCCGCAGACCGGCGAGCCGAAGACGCTGAGCCCGAACATGGCCTCCGACTCCCACGCCTTCGGCCCGGGCAGCAATGTCTACAGCCATCTGGTCGCGCTCGACTGGGGGATCGTCAAGGGCACCACCGCCTATGGCGACCTCGCCGAGAGCTGGACGACCAGCGCCGACGGCAAGGCGGTGACCTTCAAGCTGCACAAGAACGTGAAGTTCCATGACGGCAAGCCGGTGACGGCGCATGACGTCAAGTTCACCTACGACACGATCATCCGGAAGAAGTACCCATCCTTCGTCGTGCTGAAGAACGTGCGCGAGATCGCGGTGGCGGATGATCACACGGTCGTCCTCCACCTGACCGATCCTGAGACCGGCTTCGTGCCGATGCTGGCGCAGGTGTCGACCTGGACCGCCAAGATCTATCCGAAGCATCTCTGGGAGGGGCAGGACGGCTTCGAGGGCGGGCCGCACCTCAATGCGCCGATCGGCTCCGGCCCCTTCAAGTTTGTGCGCTGGGAGAAGGGCGGCGTCGTCGAGCTCGAGGCCAACCCGGACTACTTCCGCGGCAGGCCGAAGCTCGACCGCCTGATCTACCGGCCGATGGCCGACATCAACGTCGCCCGCGCTGAGTTCGACGCGGGGCGGCTCCACTATCTTCCCTATGACTACGCGCCGCCACTGGCCGAGGTGCCGGCGCTCAAGCGCAACCAGAACATCAAGGTCGTGTTCACGCCTTCCCACTTCAGCCGCGACATCCAGCTGAACTTGGCTCGGCCGCCGCTCGACAAGCGCGAAGTCCGCCTGGCGATCGCGCATGCGATCGACCGCGAGGCGATGAACAAGCTCGCCTTCAACGGCCTGTGGACGCCGGCGATCCACGCCAGCGTCGAGAGCCAGGGCGAATGGATCAACCGCAGCGCCAAGTTCCCCGAGCACGACAAGGCCAAGGCCGAGAAGCTGCTCGACGAGGCCGGCCTGCCGCGCAAGGCCGATGGCTGGCGTTTCGCCGTCACCGTGACGCCGCCCAACTTCGTCGACTGCAAGGCGATGATGGAGGTACTCGTCCAGCAGCTCCGCCAGGTCGGCATCAACGCCAAGCTGGAGCAGTTCGACCAGGCGACCTGGTTCCGCCGCCAGTTCGAGAAGAACTTCGACATCTCCTGCTACTTCACCCGCTATGGGCCGGATCCGGACGCCTTCCGCGAGCATTTCGCCACCGGCGGCGGGCGCAACTTCCAGAGCTTCTCCAACAAGGAGCTCGACGAGATCGCAGCCAAGGCTTCGGTCTCGCGCGACAGGGCCGAGCGCAAGAAGGCCTATGACCGCATCCAGGAGATCGTCGTCAGCGAACTGCCCTACATCAACCTGTTCAACGAGCAGAAAACCACTCTTCTTCGCGCCGGCTGGGACGGGTTCAACATCGAGGAGTCGGGCTTCGACAAGTCGCTTACCTGGTTCGGCTTCTACGCGGTCAAGCCGCCCGGGCGCTGAACGGCGCCCGCGCGACACGTTTGGGGCAGGGTAGGGTCGGCCGATGCGCCTTCGGCGCTACGTGCTCCTGCGCGTGCTGCAGTTCGTGCCGGTGACGTTCGTCGTCATCGTGCTCAACTTCCTGCTCATCCACCTTGCCCCCGGCGACATCTCGCTGCTGCTCGCCGGCGAGAACGCCGATCCGGCCTACCTCGCGCTGGTGCGCGAGAAATTCGGCCTCGACAAGCCGTTCCTGGAGCAACTCTGGCGCTACCTGATACAGATCGGATCGGGCGATCTCGGTCTTTCCTTCCGCTCGCGCCAGCCGGTGCTCGACGAGATCTTGGAAAAGGTGCCGGCAACCCTGCTGCTGGTCGGCACCAGCCTGACACTTTCGGTCGCCATCGGCACCTGGATCGGCACCTGGATCGCGCGCCGGCCCGGCTCGACTCTCGACAGCGCCGTCAGCTTCGCCGCCGTCGCCCTTTTCAGCGTGCCGGTCTTCTGGTTCGGCCTGATGCTGATCCTGCTCTTCACGGTCGAGATCCCGATCCTGCCGGCGATGGGAATGACCAGCCTCGACGGCCCGCGCTCGGGCCCCGGCTACATCCTCGACATTGCCCGGCACATGGTGCTGCCGGTGGCCGCGCTGATGACCGTCTCCGTCGGCCAGTACGTGCGCCTTGCCCGCACCTCCGTCGCCGACGTGCTGGGCGAGCATTTCATCACCACGGTACGCGCCATCGGCTTCCCCGAGCGGACCGTGCTGCATCACTACGCGCTCAGGAATGCTCTGTTGCCGGTGGTGACCGTGCTCGGGCTCCAGCTCGGTCTGGTGCTGACCGGTGCGGTGCTGACCGAGACCGTGTTCTCCTGGCCGGGGCTCGGCCGCATGATCTACGAGGCCATCCTCGCGCGCGATACGCCCGTGATCATGGGCGCCTTCATCGTCATGTCGCTGACGGTGGCGCTCGCCTCGCTGATCACCGACCTCGTCTACGCCGCGCTCGATCCCAGGGTCGCTCTCTGATGCGCCAGGTGCTACGGCGGCCGGCGATCGCGCTGAGCGCCTGCGTTCTTGCCTTTGCGCTTGCCGTCGCGCTCGCGGCACCGTGGTTGCCGCTCCCGGATCCGACGGCGATGGCCGCCTCGCCTTATGAGCCGCCCGGTGCGCAACACCTGCTCGGCACCGACAATTTCGGCCGCGACATCCTTTCACGCCTCGTCTGGGGAACGCGGCTCGCCCTCATGGTGGCGATCGTCTCCTCGCTGATATCGAGCCTTCTCGGCATCGTGCTGGGATCGCTTTCGGGATACTTCGGCGGCTGGGTTGACGGCATCGCCAGCCGTACCTTCGACGTCTTCCTGCTGATCCCTACATTCTTCCTGGTTCTTTTAATCGTCGCGCTGTTCGGCTCCGGCATCCAGTACACGATGCTTGCGATTGCGCTGACTACCTGGCCACGGTCGGCCAGGATCATGCGTTCTCAGGTGCTGACGCTGAAGTCGCGCGTCTATGTCCAGGCGGCGCTTTCGGCCGGCGCCTCGCATTCCCGGGTGCTGGCACGCCACATTGTGCCGAACGGCCTGGCGCCGATCGTCACGGACGGCACGATCCTCATGGGCCTCGCAATCCTGACCGAGGCAGGCCTGAGCTTCCTTGGCCTCGGCGACCAGAACGCTACCAGCTGGGGCCGCATGATCTTCGAGGGTCAGCGCCATCTGCGCCTGGCACCGTGGATGTCGATCTTTCCCGGCCTCGCGCTTCTCATTCTCGTGGCTGCGCTGAACCTGCTCGGCGACGGGCTCAATCAGGCGCTCAATCCGCAGCTTCAACGCCAGAGCCTGAGAGCGAAGCGCCACGAGCCGGTCGATCGCGTCCACGCGCCGCAGGCGGCGGTGCCGATCCTCGATGTCCGTGACCTCCGCATGGAGTACCGCCTCGAGGCCGCGACGATCCGCGCCGTCGATGGCGTCTCCTTCTCGCTTTCTGCCGGCGGCAGCCTCGGCATCGTCGGTGAGAGCGGCTGTGGCAAGAGCAGCATGGGTGCGGCGCTGCTCCAGGTGATGGCGCCGAATGCCGCGATCACCGGCGGAGATGTCGCCTTTGCAGGACGGCCGATGCTTGCCGATGGCCGTCCGGTCCGCATTGACGGCGTCGAAGCCATCCGCGCGATCCGCTGGACCCGGCTTTCGACGATCTTCCAGAGCGCGATCAACGCGCTCAACCCGGTGATGAACGTGCAGCAGCAGCTCATCGAGGCCTATCTGCTGCACCGGCCGGAGGCGGGCCGCGCCGCGGCGCTGGCGCGCATAGGCGATCTGTTCGACGTGATCGGCATTCCGCGTCGGCGGATGGCGAGCTATCCGCACGAGCTATCGGGCGGCATGCGCCAGCGCGTGATGATCGCGCTCAGCCTCCTGCACGAGCCGGAGCTCGTCATTGCCGACGAGCCGACGACGGCGCTCGACGTGCTGATCCAGGACCAGATCCTGGGTGAGATCGACGCGCTGCGCCGCCGACTCGGGCTGGCCTTGATCCTGATCACCCATGACATGGGCATCGTTGCCGAGAGCTGTGAGCGCGTCGCCGTCATGTATGCCGGCGAGATTGTCGAGCTGGCCCCGACCGAGCGGATCTTCGAGCGGCCGGGCCACCCCTATACCCAGGCGCTGATCGCCTCGCTGCCGACCGTCAGCGGCCCGCGCCGCGTACTGTCCGCTCTTCCCGGTGAGCCATTCGTGCCCGCGGGCGACATCGTCGGTTGCCGCTTCGCGCCGCGTTGCCGCATGGCGGCCGATATCTGTCGGTCGACGGTGCCGCCACGCGTCAAGACCGGGGAGGGACACGAGGTCCTCTGCCATTTCGCCGAGGCCGCGCGATGACGCCGCTGATCGAGGCCCGCGCCTTGAGCAAGCACTACGCGCTCGGCCGCGGCTGGCTCGGCAGCCTTCTCGGTATCGGGACCGAGACCTTGCGTGCCGTCGACGGTATCGACCTGATCATGAAGCCCGGCGAGATCCTGGCGCTCGTCGGCGAGAGCGGCTCCGGCAAGACGACGACCGGCAAGCTGATCACGCGCCAAGAACAGCCGAGCGGCGGTACGCTCCGCTTCGACGGCAGCGACATCGCGGATCTATCCGGTGCCGCCTTGAAGGCCTATCGGCGGCGCGTGCAGATGATCTTCCAGAACCCGTTCGAATCCTTAGATCCGCGCCATCGTGTCATTCATACCGTGGCGGAGCCGCTGGCCATTCACGGCATCGGCAACGCGCGTGAACGCCGCGATCGAGCCGAAGCTGCGTTGGCGCGTGTCGAGCTGCCGCCGGCGCGCTTCGCCGAGCGCTATCCCGCCGATCTCTCCGGTGGGCAGCTTCAGCGTGTCTCGATCGCCCGCGCGCTGGTGCTCGAGCCGAAGCTGATCGTCGCCGACGAGCCGGTCAGCATGCTCGATGTCTCGGTCCGCTCCGGCGTGATGAACCTGATGCTGGCGCTGCGCGATCGTACGGAGGTCGCCTATCTCTACATCACGCACGACCTTGCCGTGGCTCGATATATGTCGGGCCGCATCGCCGTCATGTACCTCGGCGCCATCGTCGAGGAGGGACCGACCGAGGACCTCATCGCGCGCGCCGGTCATCCCTACACGCAGCTTCTCGTCGCCGCCGTACCGGAGCACCGGCCGGGTGCGCGGCGCAGGCGCATCCGCCTCGCCGGCGATGCGGCGTCGGTGCAGGTGCTGCCCTCTGGATGCCGCTTCCATCCGCGTTGCCCTCTGGCCACCGATCTCTGCAAGACGACCGCACCGCCGAAGGTCTCGCTGGGCGCCGACCGCTGGTCCGCCTGTCACTACGCGGGAGATGTGGTCGCGCGCGAGGCGCTCACGCCTTAGGCGCTGCGCGCCGGATCTCCTCGGCGGCCCAGGCGATCGGTACGTGGCCGTGGCCGAGCAGTGCATCGAAGAGCGGCTTCGGCTCGCCGCCGATTTCAGAACGCAGCGCCTTGATCTGCTCCGTGCCGAGGAAATACATCAGCCGCGTGCCGGGCAGCAGCGAATTGCGCGTCGTCTCTCCCCAGACACGCGCTGCCGGGAAGCCGGCTTGGTCGCGATAGAAGGTGCGCATCTCTTCCAGCGACCAGGCGCCGGTGTGGAGCTTGATGTCGGCCAGCACGGAGGCGGCATTGCGGCGGTCGGCCTGAAGCAACGCCAGCGTCTCGCCTGGCGTGTAGAAGCCGTCGACCTCGGCCATCAGCTCGGTCGCATAGCAGGCCCAACCTTCGACTATGGTGCCTGACGACAGGAACGCGATGCCGGAGGCGCAGTCTGTACCCGCGAGCCTCGCCAGCCGAGACGGGGCTTCGCGGGCTCGCGCATTCTGCGTGTGATGGCCGATCGAGCCGTGATGCACGGCATGAGTCTGCTTGACCGTGACGGTGGCCTGGCTTCGGAGATAGGCGGCGGCATCGGCACCGGGCGCCGGTATCCAGTAGATGCTGCCGCGCCCGGCGGTCAGCGCCGGCGGCGAGCGATAGGCGAGGAAGTAGAGATCGCCGATCACCGGCTGCGCCCAGGGCTCGTGGATCACGAAGTCGAGCTCATAGCCGGCTGCAGGCGTCACCAGCCTGCTTGCCTCATCGAGCGCACGCTCGTGCCAGCGGCGATAGGTGGCTGCGACAGAGTCCAGGGTGGGATGCATCGCCGAAAGCTCGGCGAGCTGTTCCTGCCACGCCTTCGACGGATCGATGCGCTCCGCTTCGGTCGCGAGTCGGTCGCCAAGCCGGGTGAAGGCGTCTTCGGCGATCGCGATGGCCTCATCGGGCGTCCAGGGAAGGCCATGGACGTCGCGCATGAGAAAGGCGAGATAGTCCCGGCCGCAGGCGGGCCGTGCCTCGGGCGAGGAGTTCAGTCCCTCGGCGAACTGCTTGAGAGACTCGCCGGCAGCTTCGACCAGCGGCTGCCAGGCAGGCTGCCACAGCGGATGCAACGGCAGGCCTTGCGCGAACAACCGGCCGAGCGCCGCGACTTCCTTGAGCGCGCGCTCCGACCAGTCGGCCGGTATCGGGCGCCTTCTTAAATGATGGGGTGCGCCCGTGAGAAAGGCCGGGATGGCGGCGAGCCGGGCCGGCAGCGATTCGGCGGCGCTCGTCGGCTGGGAAGGCAGGAGCAGCGAGATCAGCCCGAAGGCAACCTCACCCGTGTACCAGCTCGGCTGCCCGTAGCGCGGCCAATGATCGAGCGCGGCGCGGGCATGAGTGAGGGCAGCGCGGAGCATCTTCGCCTCGATGCGATGCCCCGGCGTGTCGTCCACCTTCGCTGCATCGAGGCGCCGTATCAGCGCCTCGAGCGCCCCGGCTTCGCGGGAAGGAGCCTCGGCATCGCTCGGCGGCAGCCGATGATTGCTGCCGGCAAGCCCCATGAAGGTCGCGTCGACCGGGTGGAATCGCGCGTGATGGTCGAGGAAGTCGTCGACCAGCCTGTCGAGCGGCTCAGTCATAGTTGGGTAGAGAGATCCAGCGCCGCTCGAAATGCGAGGCGACGCAGGCGTCCACGATCTCCTGGCTGCGGGCGCCGTCGAGGAACGTGGCTTCCGGGCGGCCGCCATCGAGGATCTCGTCGGCCCAGTGGCGCGCGAGATTCTGATAGTAGAGTTCCGCCCACATTGTCTTGACCGAGGTGCCGGGCGGGAAGTGGTTGGCCGGCAGGGTCACCGGCTCGAACTCGACCGCATCGGCACGGGCGAAGCGCAGCGTCTCGGCGTCGCCGCGCTCGGTCACGAGGCGGCCGATCGCCGCGGCCTTCGAGCCGTAGACGCGGATCTCGACGCCGGGATAGTTGCCGACGGCGACGATCGAGGTCTGCAAGACACCCTGCGCGCCCGAGGCAAACTCGACGATGCCGACCGTGCCGTCATCGGCGAGAATTTTCTGCATCCCCTCGTAGCCGCGCACCATGCGCTCCGGCACGTAGCTCTTCATGCTGGCGGAGACCGCGCCGAACTCACCGCCCATCCAGCGCATAAGGTCGACCAGGTGCGAGCCATAGCCGACGATCGACTGCGGGCTCAGCTTGGCGAAGTCCGCGCCGGCGGGCACCTGGCGGAGCGGGAAGTAGGGATCGAGGAACTGGCTGTTCTGCTCGAAGCCGTGGATATGGAAGATCTCGCCGATGGTGCCGTCCTCGATCCAGGCGCGGATCTGGCGGAGCGCCGGCGAGTAGCGGAAGGTGAAGCCGGTCTTGCTGCGGAGCCCCTTGGCCTGGGTCGCCTCGTGCAGGCGATAGGCGTCGGCCGCCGAGCGCGCGATCGGCTTCTCGCAGAGAACATGCTTGCCGGCAGCGATTACCGCGAGGCTGAGCTCGAGATGCGTGTCCGTCGGGGTGCAGACATCGACCATCTGCACCTCGGGATCGGCGATCAGTTGCCTGGGGTCGGTGTAGACCTTGCGGATGCCGAACTTCTGCGCGAGCGCATCGGCGCGATCCTTGACGACATCGCAGATGGCGACGAGGTCCATGCGTTCGCAGGACTTGAAGCCCGGCAGGTGCGCCTTGTTGGCCCAGGCATGGGCTCCGAGTACGCCGACGCCGAGACGGTTGCTGGCCATGATCCCCCGCGACTTGGTCGAAGGGATCAGACGAGGGTAGGCGCCCGGCCGTCAATAGGTTCGCGGATTCCGGCCTCGGGTTGACCGGCATTTCCGGCCGGATAGGCTTTCCTCGAACCTCGGGAGCCTGTCATGCCCATTCTCAAGGTCGGCTTGGCGCAGACGCGGCAGAGCGCTTCCTTCGACAAGAACGCGGCCACGATCTTCCGCTTCATCGAGCAGGCGGCGAAGGCGGGTGTGCAGATCCTCTGCTTTCCGGAGACCCAGACCGTAGGCTATCGCGTCGACATCACGCCGACCGATGCGCCGGTCGAGCCTGAGCGTCTGAAGGATCTGCATGCGCGCGTCGCCAGGCGCTGCGGCGAGCTCAAGATGGCCTGCATCCTTGGCACCGAAACGCCGAATCCGGGCGGCGGCAAGCCCTTCAACTCGGCGCTGACGATCTCGCCCGAGGGCAAGATCCTCGGCGTTCACCATAAGACCAAGCTGACGCCGCTCGATGCTGTCGCCTACTCGAAAGGCGAAGGCTTCGACGTCTACGAGCTGTTCGGCGTCAAGATCGGCGTCGTCATCTGCTATGAGGCCTTCCGCTTCGCCTCGACGACACGCGCCTGCGTTGCCAAGGGCGCGCAGGTGATCTTCCATCCGCAGAACAATACGACGCGGCCAAACGACTGGAAGATCCCGGTGCATCACGCGATGGCGACGACACGGGCCGCCGAGAACACCGTCTGGTTCCTCACCACCAACATCTGCCACGACCAGCACCAGAACTGCCGGACCATGGTGATCTCGCCAGACGGCGTGGTGAAGGCACAGTCCGAGCTCAAGCAGGAGCAGCTGGTCATCGCGGATATCGACACGGATCTGGCGACGCGCGCCATGTACAAGTTCGATGTCGGCGAGGAGGCGGACGACGGCTGTGCGGCGATGCTGTTCGCCGATACGGTCAAGAAAGAGGAATACAGGGCGGCCTGACGCCGTCGAGGGGGAATGCCATGAACCTTCCGGGACCGACCTGCGGAACCGTCATCGCCGAGAATGTCATGGTCCCGATGCGGGATGGCGTGCGGCTGGCGACCGACATCTACCGCCCGGCTGCACCCGACGGAACGCCCCTGCCGGGGCCGTACCCGACGCTCGTCTACCGAACCTCCTACGACAAATCGAACGCCGTCGCCCACATAGAGCCCGTCGCGCGCTTCTTCACGCCGCGCGGCTATGTCTGTCTGCTTCAAGACCTCCGCGGCCGCGGCAGGTCGGAAGGGAAGGGGCAGTATTTCCACGTCGCCAACATCAATGAAGGCCGCGACGGATACGACACGATCGAATGGGCCGCGGCACAGCCCTGGTGCAACGGGCGCATCGGCATGCTCGGCAGCTCGCATATGGGCATTGTTCAGAACGCGGCAGCGATGGAGCGGCCGCCGCATCTGAAGGCGCTCTGGGTCGATGTCGCACCGACCAAGTTCTTCGACGGCTGTGCCCGTGAAGGCGGGGCACAGGCGCTCCATATGTTCGGCGCGCTCTTCCTGCATGGTTTCGATGCCCAGGAGATCCGCGACGACATGGCCGCCCGGAAGCGCCTGGAGACGGCTGTCGAGACGCTGCGCGACCAGCTCTATCGCATCCCGTTCAAGCCCGGCCATACGCCGCTCACGCCCAACCCGAACTTCGAGGAGCTGTTGCTCCGCTACCAGTGCAACGGTGTCGAGGATGATTGGTGGCGGATGCCGGTCATGAACCTGCACCCCCACATCAAGCGCTTCGCAGACATCCCGGTGATCCTCTCCAGCGGCTGGTACGACCCTTTTGCGCTCGACATGGCGCGCGAATTCGTCGACCTCGTGAAGCAGAACAAGTCGACCACCCAGCTTCTCCTGGGGCCGTGGAACCACGGCTCGATGAAGGGCGACGGCGCCTCCCATGTCGGCGAGGTCGAATTCGGGCCGGAGGCGGCCTGGGGCAATGCGGTCTACAACCGCGAGCGGCTGCGCTGGTTCGAGCGCTGGCTGCGCGACGTGCCGACCGGCGTCGAGAACGAACCGCCCGTCCGCGTCTTCGTCATGGGCGGCGGCGACGGCAAGAAGAGCCAAGGGCGGATCAATCACGGCGGGCGGTGGATCGAGGCAAGGACCTGGCCGTTGCCGGACGTGACGCCGACGCCCTGGTATCTGATCTCAGGCGGCAGGCTTGAGCCGGAGGAGCCGTCGGCAGAAGCCGAGCCGGCGCGATGGGTGCACGATCCGGAGCATCCGGTGCCGACTCTCGGTGCCGCGGTCACTGGCTTCTATGAGTGGTCGAAAGTCCCGGACGATGTCGACCGCCGCTACATCCATCCGCGCGGCCGCATGCGGACGCTCGTGCCCGACGGGCCTCTGCATCAGAAGGAGCGACCCGATCAGGTCGGCTGCCGTGCACCTTGGCCGCTGCTGGCCGAGCGACCGGACGTCATGGTGTTCCAGACCGAACCGCTGAAAGCTGCGGTCGAGATCGCAGGAAACATGGAGGCGAGGCTTTGGGTGTCGTCCTCGCAGCCTGATACCGACATCACCGTCAAGCTGCTCGACGTTCACCCGGCGAGCCTCGACTATCCCGACAGCTTCCACATGCCGCTCGTCGACAGCATTCTGCGCCTTCGTTTTCACGGCGGCTTCGACAAGGAGCGGTTGCTGGAGCCGGGCAAGGCATATGCGATTACCGTCCGGCTGCCGCCGGTGGCCAACCTGTTCGCCACCGGGCACCGGATTCGGGTCGATATCGCCTCGTCGAACTTCCCGCGCTTCGACATCAACCCCGGTACGGGGGAGCCGCTCGGGTGCCATACCCACACGGTCAAGACCCACAACACGCTCTGGCTCGACCGGGCGCGGCCTTCGCATATCGTCTTGCCGATCCGGAAGGCCTGACCCTCTCCTTGTTTCTCGGGGCCGCGTATGGCTAGTCTTGAGCCATGCTGCAGTTTCTTGCGCGCCGCCTCTTGGTTGCTCTTCTCGTCTGCCTCACCGTGCTGACCTTCGCCTTCGCGCTCACGCGTCTTGCGGGCGATCTTGCCATCTCCATCGCCGGGCCGAACTCGACCGCCGCCGACATCGAGGTCGTGCGCAAGGCCTACGGTCTCGACCGGCCCCTCGTGGAACAGTTCTTCGACTGGGTCAGCCGCGCCATGGTTGGCGATTTCGGCCGCTCCTATTTCTTCCGCGAGAAGGTTTCGACGCTGATCTTCAGCAGGCTTCCGATCACGCTGACCCTGGGCCTGGTCGGCCTCGGCATCGCGCTGTCGGTGGCGCTGCCGCTGGGGGTGATCTCGGCGCTGCGCGAGGGCCGCCCGATCGATCGGATCATCTCGTTGGTGGCGCTGCTTGGCCAGGCGATGCCGTCCTTCTGGCTCGGCCTCGTGCTGATGATCACCTTCGGCCTTCATCTCGGCTGGCTGCCGATTTCCGGCACCGGCACATGGCAGCATTTCGTCATGCCGGGCGTTGTCCTGGCTTTCTCCGCGATCCCCGCGCTCATGCGACTGACGCGCAGCGGGATGATCGACGCGATGTCGGCGGACTACATAAGAACGGCGCGTGCCAAGGGGCTGTCGCGAACCTCGATCGTGCTCAAGCATGCGGCTCGCAACGCGGCGATGCCGGTCGTCTCGATCGCGGCGGTACAACTGGGCTTCATGCTCGGCGGCTCGATCGTCATCGAGACGGTCTTCGCGCTTCACGGCGTCGGATTCCTCGCCTGGGAGTCGATCAGCAAGAACGATTTCCCGACGGTGCAGGCGGTCGTCTTGCTTCTTGCGATCATCTACACCCTGCTCACGCTCGGCGCAGATCTGCTGAACGCCGTGCTCGACCCGAGGCTTCGCGCCGCATGAAGGGGTGGCGTGCCTGGGGACTTTGGCTCGGTGCCTTCATTGTCGGCTTTACGCTGTTCATCGCGATCTTCGCCCCGATGGTCGCGACCCAGGACCCTTTTGCCCAGGATCTGAGCAAACGCCTGGTGCCGCCTTCCTGGATGGAAGGCGGCAGGTCCGAGCACTTTCTCGGCACGGACGGACTCGGCCGCGACTACTTCGCGCGCTTGGTCTACGGCGCCCGCATCTCGATGCTGATCGGCATCGCGACGGTGGTGACATCGGGCATCATCGGTGTTGCCTTCGGTGTTGTCGGCGGCTTCTTCGGCGGCCGTATCGACGATATCGTCCTCTTCACGATCACGGCCCGGCTCTCGATCCCCTTGATCCTGGTCGCGCTCGCCGTCGTCTCGTTGGTCGGTAGCTCGCTCACCGTCGTTGTCGCCACGCTCGGGCTCCTGCTATGGGATCGTTTCGCCGTGGTCGCGCGCGTCGCCACCATGCAGGTACGCACGCTCGACTATGTCGCGGCTGCGTGGTCGGCCGGCTGCTCGCAGCCCTACATTGTGATGCGCGAGATCCTGCCTAACATCTTGTCGCCGCTGGCCGTGGTCGCGACGTTGGAGATGGCGCTGGCGATCCTGCTTGAAGCCGCGCTCTCCTTCCTCGGGCTCGGCGTGCCGCCGCCGCTCCCCTCCTGGGGCCTGATGATCGCCGAGGCGAAGGACTACATGTTCTTCAATCCCTGGGTGATCATGGTGCCGGGGATGTCGCTGTTCGTGCTTGTCTTCGGCATCAACCTGCTCGGCGATGGCCTGCGCGACCTCCTCAGGACCGGGCGGGTGGCGTGAGCGCTCTGCTCGAGGTCGAAGAGCTCGACATATCCTTCGGCGCGCTCAGTGCCGTGCGCGGCGCCTCGCTCGAGGTGCGGCGCGGGGAAACGCATTGCCTTGTCGGTGAGTCCGGCTGCGGCAAATCGGTGACCGCGCTCGCTGTCATGGGGCTTCTGCCGAGAAACAGTGTGCGCCAGGCAAGGCGCCTCGCCTTCGACGGCAAGGACATCCTCAGCCTCGATGAGAAAGGGCTGTCGCGACTTCGCGGCGACCGCATGGCGATGATCTTCCAGGAGCCGATGACCAGCCTGAACCCGGCCTACACGGTCGGCTCGCAGATGGCCGAGGTCCTGGTCCGTCATCGCGGCGCCAGCAAACGCGCCGCGCTCGATCGCGCTGCCGAGCTGCTCGCGCGCGTGCGCATCACCTCGCCCGGCATGCGGCTCGGCCAATACCCGCACCAGCTCTCCGGCGGGCTTCGCCAGCGCGTCATGATCGCGATGGCGCTGATGTGCGATCCCGAGCTGCTGATCGCCGATGAGCCGACCACGGCGCTCGACGTCACCGTGCAGGCGCAGATCCTCAGGCTGCTCGCCGATCTGCAGAAGGATCTCGGCCTCGCTATCCTGCTGATAACCCATGACCTCGGTGTCGTTGCGCGCACCGCGCATCGCGTCTCGGTCATGTATGCGGGAGAGGTCGTCGAGAGCTCACCCGTCGACCGGCTGTTCAACCGACCGATGCACCCCTACACCCGCGGGCTTCTCTCGTGCGTTCCGGTGCCGGGCAAGGTACGCCGCGACCAGCCGCTCGGCTCCATTCCCGGCATGGTCCCGCATGTCACGCAAGGCTTCGAAGGCTGCGCCTTTCGCCAGCGCTGTGCGCTGGCTCGACCGGATTGCTCCGGTCCGATTGGACGCCGACGGCCTGAAGCCGACCGGGTCTATCTCTGCCAGATCGCACCGGAAGAGATGACGGTTTCATGAGCGCGCCGCTGATCGAGGTTCGCGATGTCGGGCGCGTCTTCAACGTCCGCTCGGGACTGCTAGGCCAACCGAAGCGCATAGTCGCCGTCGACGGCGTATCGCTTCGGCTCTTGCCGGGCGAGGTCTTGGGCGTGGTCGGCGAATCCGGCTGCGGCAAGTCGACCCTCGCCAAGATCATACTGGGCTTGCTCGAGCCGAGCGAAGGCGAGGTTCTGATCGACGGCCGCAAGCTCTCGGGCATCGACCGTCGTGAGCGCGCACAGCTGATCCAGCCGGTATTCCAGGATCCGTTCTCTTCGCTCAATCCCCGGCGGCGCGTGCGCGACATCGTCGCGTTGCCGCTGGTGGCTCAGGGCGGCGCCAGCACGGCCGAGGTCAGGAGCCGCGTCGACGGCATGCTGGAGCGTGTCGGTCTCGACCCGGCGATGGGCGAGCGCCTGCCGGCGCAGCTCTCCGGCGGGCAGCGTCAGCGCGTCGCAATCGCCCGCGCCCTCGTCATGCGCCCGCGCATCGTCGTGTGCGACGAGCCGACCTCGGCTCTCGACGTCTCGGTTCAGGCGCAGATCCTGAACCTGCTGGCCGAGCTCCGTCGCGAGTTCGGCCTGTCCTACCTCTTCATCAGCCACAATCTCGCGGTGGTCGAGCACGTCGCGAGCGAGGTTGCAGTCATGTATCTCGGGCGCATCGTCGAGCGGAACGACGCCGAAAGCCTGTTCCGCGATCCGCGCCATCCCTACACCAAGGCATTGCTCGCCTCGGTGCTGACGCCGGAGCCGGGGCTCGGCATTCCCGAGACCGGGCTGGGCGAAACCATGCCCGATCCGGCCAACGTCCCGCCTGGCTGCCGCTTCCATCCGCGCTGCCCGCAGGCGGTCGAGCGCTGCGGGCGAGAGGCCCCGGAGACGCAGCTCGGCGCGCGCGGCCTCGTCGAGTGCCACCTCGTCGCGGCGGCCTGAAAGAGAAAGGGGAGCCTCTCGCGAGGCTCCCCTGCGTCGCCGACTAGATGCGGAGCCTACCGCTTACTTCCACTTTGTCAGCCAGAAGCGCGGCATCTCATCCGGGTAGGTCTTGAAGTCCAGCGACTTCGACAAGCCGTAGGTCGTTACATAGGTGTGGAGCGGAATCCAGTAGGCCCGCTCCATCGCCAGCTTGATCGCCGACGAATAGTTCGTCTTGCGCGTATCGGCGTTCATCGTCGTGCCGGCGGTGGTGATCAGCTTCTCGATTTCGGTGTCCTTGGCATGGTCGTCGACGCCGCCGCCGAGGAAGACCGGCATGATCGCGGAGACATCGTTGATCGAGTAGGAACCCCAGCTACCCATGTCCATCGGGCACTCGCCGCGCTGCTGGCAGCGCTGCACGAGAGCCTGGACCTGGAGCTGGCTGATCTTGGCCTTGATGCCGACAGCGTTCAGGTAGCCCTGCACCGAGGCAGCCCATTGCGGCAGCACGTAGGTGACCAGCTCGGTCTCGAAACCGTTCGGGTATCCGGCCTCGGCCAGCAGCGCCTTGGCCTTGGCCGGGTCATAGGGGTATTTCATCGCCGCCTCGCCGTCGCAGCCGAACTGCGTCGGGAAGCACGGCGCCGGCGGCACGCGCGAGCCGCCCTGGATCAGCTGCTTGGCGATCTGCTCGCGGTCGATCGCATGGAAGATCGCCTGGCGGACCTTCTGGTTGGTCAGCGGCTTGTTGCTGTCACGGTCGCCCGCCGTGTCGAAGCGGATGAAGCCCACCCGCATCGACTCCTGGCGCAGCGCCTGCAGGGTCGGCATGCGATTTACCGCGTCGAACTGGTCGGGATTGAAGTTCCAGATGTACTCGGCGCGTCCGGCCAGAAGCTCGGTCATCTCGGTCGCCGCGTCGGGGACGAAGCGGACCTGAAGCTTGCCGACCGCCGGCCTTCCTTTCAGGCTGTCGGCGTAGTAGTCGGCAAAGCGCTCAAAGTCGACCTGACCGGCCTCGACCTTGGTGATCCTGTACGGGCCGGCGCCGACCGGGGCCTTGGAATAGCCGTCGGGGCCGACCTTCTCGCGGTAGGCCTTGGGATAGATCGGCAGCACCATCGCAAAGTACTCGAGTGCGGCCGGCGTCGGCCGCTTCAGCTTCACGCGGACGTTGAAGTCGTCGATCTTCTCGGCCTTCTCGATCCAGTTGGCGTTGCCCGGCGTCGAGATTTTGGAGTCCGCGGCGCTCACCAGGTTGAGCGTGTAGACCACGTCGTCCGCGGTGAATGCGTCGCCGTTGTGGAACTTGACGCCGCGCCGAAGCGCAAACTCGATCGTCGTGTCATCGACGATCTTCCACGAGGTGGCAAGAAGCGGCTTGTTCGAAAAGTTGTCGGGATCGCGATAGACGAGGTTGTCCCAGGCCTGATGCGCGATGACGAGGCCGGTGCGGAGCTGGTTGTAGTAGGGGTCGACGTTGGTGACGGCGTCCCGAAGCACGATACGCAGGGTATCGGCGGATTTCTGCGCAAAGGCGGGCGAGCCCGCCAGCAATGCACCTAACGCGATCCCGGCGGCTAGAGCTTTGAGCTTCATATTGGCTGCCTCCATGTCCGAATGTGATAGAATAATCAGAAAATTTATAGCCTGAACAGTCGGTGATTGAACCTGCACCTTTCCCAGGGAAACGGCCATGGATTCGAATGTCGGGATCGGAACGAAGATCAAGTTCCAGGTGAAGCCGACGGGCGGGCCGCTCGGCCTCGATATCGTCAACTTTCCCTTCGACGACTTCACCCAGACCGATGTCGACCAGATGCGCCGGGCCTGGATCGACCATGTTGTCGTGCGCTTCCGGCACACGAAGATCACCGACGAGCAGCAGATCCGCTTCTCGAGCATGCTCGGCCGGTTCGTGATCCATCCGCGCCAGATGCAGGAAGGCACGCATGGCAGCCACCGCGAGATCCTGGTGATCAGCAACGCCAAGAAGCCGGACGGCTCGCCGGCCGGCGATCTCGGCGATGGCGAGGTCAAGTGGCACACCGACACCTGGTTCCAGGAGCGGCCGCCGGCGGCCTCGATCCTGCGCGCGATCAAGCTGCCGACCGATGGCGGGAACACCTACTTCCTCAATATGTACATGGCCTATGAGACGCTGCCGGACGCACTCAAGAAGGCCGTCGCGGGCCGCTTCATCCATCACCAGAAGGTCTATGACGGGCGCGGCGACATCCGCATGGGCGAGAGCAAGCCCAAGGACGACGACATCCGCACCTGGCCCGGCATGCCGCATCCGATCGTGCGCACGCACGGGGAGTCAGGAAGAAAAGCGCTCTATCTCGGCGGCCGGCGCAAGCCCTGGATCATCGGTCTGCCGCTCGATGAGAGCGAAGATCTGATCGAGCAGCTGTGGACGCACGCGGTCCAGGATCGGTTCGTCTGGGGCCAGGAGTGGGAGCTTGGCGACATGGTGATGTGGGACAACCGCTGCGCCATGCACCGGCGCGACTCCTTCGATCCCAACTCGATCCGCCTGATGCACCGGACCGCAATCCAGGGCGAGCGGCCGGTGCTCGCGCTCTAGGCCGCCGTCGCCAGCTCCGGCACCTCGCCTTCAAGCGTGGTGCGAAACATCATGCGGACGTAGCGCTTGTCGTCGAATTCGGTGGCGCAGTGCTGCGTGCAGCGATTGTCCCACAGCATCGCGTCACCGACGCGCCAGCTGTGGCGGTAGATGAAGTCCGGTTTTTGGGCATGCTCCTGCAAGCGGACAATGATCGCGCGCCCCTCGTCCTTCGGCATCCCCTCGATGTCACAGGCCCAGCGCCCCATGTAGAGCGCCGTTCGGCCGGTGCGCGGATGCCGCCGTGCGATCGGATGCCAGACATCCGGACGCGCGCGTCTCTGCTCGTCGGTCCAGGGCGGTTCGTAGGGGTAGTGGATGTGCTGCATGTCGGCGCGGCTGAAGCGGGACCGCTTGCCAAGCACCGTTCGCTTGATCTCCGCCGGCAGCGTATCCCATGCCGCATACATATCGGCCCACATCGTGTCTCCGCCTTCCGGCGGAACCTTGTGCGCATGAAGGAAGGAGCCGGCATTCGGCCTGATCTTGTCCTCGCCATCCGTGTGGAAGCCGAGGCCGACACGGCGCATGCCGAAGGCCTTGCCGTCGCGCTCGGCATTGGCGACGACGAAGATCTCCGGATGTTCGGCGAGGTTGTACTCGGGTTGGCTCATGATGTGCAGAGGCCCAAGCCGACGCGTGAAGGCGATGTGCTGCTCCGGGTTCATGGTGAGCCCGCGGAACAGCAGGATCGAGTGGCGATACCAGGCATCCTCGACGGCGCGGAACGTCGTCTCATCGACCTGAAGGGTCGGGTCGATGCCGACGACCTCGGCGCCGAAGGTGCCCTTGAGCGGGCGGATCGTGACGTTGACCATGGCGAATCCTACAACTTCCTGAGCCGGCGAAAGACCGACTGCTTGGCATGGGCGCCCGATGCGGGGCTCGGCCAGTGCCTCACGCGTTTCAGTAGAGACGCGCCTTGTCGAGCACGTTCCGCATCTCATGCCGGCGGCCGTCAAGATAGCAACGCAGGTTGTAGCAGAAGATGTCGGCGATCCGCTCGTTCTCGGCGCCGACGGTGCTGGCGGAATGCGGGCTGACTAGCACGTTCGGCATGTCCCAGAGCGGGCTCGTCGACGGCAGCGGCTCGATCCGCGCGACGTCGAGCGCGGCGAAGGCGATCTTGCCGGAGTGAAGCCTCTCGATCATCGTCTCCTCATCGACGCAGAGGCCGCGGCCGATGTTCACGAAGACGACGCCGTGCTTCATCAGGTCGAACGCACGGGAATCGATCAGGTTCTCCGTTTCCGGCGTGTGCGGCGCGATGAGGACGACGGCATCCGCCTCAGGCAGCACGGCATGCAGCTTGTCGGGCGGGAAGACGGCGTCGACGCCCATCGCCTGAGCGCGGCCGGCGGAGGCGCTGCGGACGCCGGCGAGCACGCGCATGCCGAAGGCCTTGCCGATCTCAGCGATGCGGCCGCCCACTTGGCCGGCGCCGATCACCATCAATGTCTTTCCAGCCAGTTCGTCGCCGCAATAGCGCTCCCAGCGATGCGCCTTCTGTTCCTTCTTGAGGAAGTCGAGCCGCTTCACATGGGTGAGCAGGGCAAGGAAGACGAATTCGGCAAGCGGCTGCGCGTGCACGCCGCGCGCGGTGGTGACGAGCAGCCTGGCCGCCTTGTCGCCCAACTTCTTGACCATCTGGCCGACGCCCGAGCTGGTGGTCTGCACCCACTTAAGGTTGGTCGCGTGCGACAGGTCGGCGGCATCGGGCGGGAAGTCCCACATGATGTCGGCACGGCCGAGATGCCGGTGCCACCGCGCCTCCTGCTCCGGCGTGCGCTTGAATCCGTCCTTGCCCTTGTGATCGGCGACGTAGCGAAGCGGCGGCCAGAGATCAGGCTCGGCGATGATTTCGACACGATCGCCGGCCGCCGAGCGGATGCGTGCGACATTCGCGGGCTCGACGGGCGTCGCGATGAAGACGACGGGGCGTGCAAGGGTCATCGTGGGGTGTCCCGGGCGAGAGGCGACATTCTTTAGTGCAACCGATACCAACGGGAAACCCCGAGAATGGTCTCCAACGGGCAGGTGCACTAGTACCCGGAATCACAATTGGCTGATACGTCGGTCTTTGAAGCGGCGTTGATGGACGTTTGTCTTGGTCCAGACGAACGGCTTGGCGTTCTGGTTGTAGGTTTGGATGAAAGCATCGATGTGCTCCCGGAGCTGCTTGATCGAGACGAAAGAGGTGCCGCG